>JAYTIE010000034.1:0-15736 GCA_043732015.1 Elusimicrobiota bacterium
GCCGGCGTGAAGTCCTTGGCGATGATTCCGCCCCGGCCGGTGGGGTCGTCATTCAGAAAAACGGTGGGATTCTTTCGCTGGTTGTAACGCCACACTTCGTAGTGGCAGTGCGGGCCGGAGGCGCGGCCCGTGGAACCCATCAGGGCCAGAACCTGGCCGCGTTTCACGTGCTGGCCGTCATGGACGATGATCTTGCTGTTGTGGGCGTAGCGGGACTCGTAACCGAAATCGTGGGCGAGGACGACCACGTTGCCGTAGCCGTTCTTCCAGGCCGCCAGGCGAACGACGCCATCCGCGGTGGCCCGGACCGGCGTACCTGTGTTGTTCGCAATATCGATGCCCAGGTGAGTTTCCTCATAAACATGGGTGAAGGGGTCCAGGCGGCGGCCAAAGTGTGAAGTCACCCGGCCGGAACAGGGCCAGCCGTGCGGCATCGCCCGGAGTTCCTTCTTCTCCGTGTCGATCCACTTGGTGAGTTCGTCGTAGCTGGAAATGCGGTCCCGGGCCTCGACCTTCATCATCGTCACATGTTGAACGAGGTGGGGCCAGGAAACATCAAGATCGGAGGAGGCGGTCTGAAGCTCGCGCGCGAGATCGGCGGTATCGGCACCGGTGGGACCACCTGCCGCGCTGGAGGTCGTGTTCTGAGGCTGGGGCTTGGCGACGGTCTTCTGGTTGGAATCTGACTGGTATTTCAAGAGCTGGCGCAGCTGGGAATCAACGGTCTTCACTTCGTCGAGATAGCCGCGGGTTTCATCCACCTGGGCCATCAGGTACTTGACCTTCAATTTGAGGGCTTCGTTGGAGGCTTGTGCTCGCCAGTAGTCGATGTGGCGGGCAGAGAGATAGGAACCCCAGAAAGTGACGCCGGCCCAGACAGCGGTGAGAAAAAGGATGAAAGACAGATGAACGCTGACCTGACGAGGCGATCCGGCGCCGTGCGGGACGAGGAGGAAGGTGAAGCGGTAAGTGATGATTTTCTTAAGCCAGGAAAGCTTCACGTAGTCATCCAATCATCTGATTTTGAGCCTTATTCACTACATTGGATAGCATGAGAATATGGTCAAGTCAATGTGAATAAAGTCCGGGTCAGGCGTCCTTTTTCTTGTCGTCGGAATAGAACACGAAGTTCGTTCCGCCGGCTTCGATGGTGGCCCCATTTTCGAGAAGAATCTGGTCCTGGATCGCCAATCCGTTGACCTTGGCATATCCCGGCTTGATGGCTTTCAGGAAGTACCCGTCGTGCTTGCGGCTGATCGCCGCGGCGAGGCTGGGAGCCAGGAATCCCTTGATCTTGATCGCGGCCTGGTCAGCCGTGCCGATGTAGGTCACCGCTTCTTTCAGATGAATCTCATGGGCGCCGTCGGCGCCGCCGGAAATGATCTTGATGTGCGCCGGACCCACCTTGGCCCCGATCAACGCCGGCTCTATGGGCGCGGCAGGCCGGACCGGCTCAGCGGGGGAGGGTTCAGCGGCCACCGCTTTAACGGGCTTTTCTTCAGCGATAGGCTCAACGGAGGCGATGGCCGCGTCATCCGTCAGGTATTCCAGAATGTGTCCCGCAGCGCCAATTTTGTCCCGGTTCTTCAGGGCGGCCTTGGTGATCCGCTGACCGTTGATGTAAGTGCCGTTCGTGCTGTTCAGATCTTCGACGAGGAAATGCTCACCGTCACGGATGATCCGGCCGTGGTGACTCGAGATGGTCGGATGCCCGATCTCGATATCGTTGTCCGGTTTTCGGCCGAAGGTGATCTCACTCTTGTCCAGCTTGATCTCTTTTATGATCGCGCCGTTGAACTTAACGTAAACCTTCGCCATGGCTAGAGGCTCCTCACTCTTTTTCGAAATGCCCCTCTGACGCGTTCGGCCAGCGATCCCCAATCCGAGGAGGTCGTCGAGAGTTGCCCGATGACCACGGTGATGTTGTCGGAGCCACCCGCCTCATTCGCCTTTTGAATCAAATCGGTCACGATTTTTTCCGGTTCCGGTGCGCCCGCGAAGGCGGCCTCAATGGACTTGTCCGAGATCATTTTGGTCAGGCCGTCGGAGCAGGCCAGCACATAGTCGCCTGGCTCCAGCTTGATCTCCGCGATGTCGACGTCCACGTCCTCTGAAATGCCAACCGAGCGCGTCAGCATGTTCCGGAGTTCGGATTTTTCGGCGTCTTCGGGGCTGAGAAGCCCGCGGTTGATCTGTTCCTGCACAAAGCTGTGATCCATGGTCTGCTGCTTCAGCATTCCCTTGTGAACCGTGTAGATGCGTGAGTCTCCCACGTTGGCGGTCGCCAGCTTGTCGTCCAGCCAGATGGCCGCGACCATGGTTGTTCCCATGTTGTGTTTGGCGGGATCGGCCTGAGCGGCTTCGAAAACCGCCTGATTGGCAAATTTGACGGAATCTCCGAGAAGCAGGGTTCGTGCGTCGAGATCCGGCCGGCCCGGAACATGCACATAGACCGGAACGTGGCCGGTATGAAGCGCCCGCTTCATCTGTTCACCGCAAAGCTTTGTGGCGAGTCCGCTCGCCACTTCTCCGCAGGCGTGACCACCCATGCCGTCCGCCACGATCAGGAAACCGATTTCAGATTCCATGAGATAGCTGTCTTCATTCTTCTGGCGACGCTTTCCGCGGTCGCTGTTTCCGGCCAGAATTAGTTTGTGGGCCATTTCTAGTTACGCTCCCGCTTCACGGCGTGGCTGTTCTTCGTCTGTTCCGGGTACCGGCGGAGGAATAATCGGGTCCATGGCAATGGTCCGTTCCATTGCGGGCGGAAGTCCGGGGGAGTCCGCTCCGAGAGCCTTCAGAAAATCTTCTTCCGGAATATTCTGGTTCTCACTGTCGTTCTGGATGATCTGGAACGCGGATTTCTTGTCTTCCGGATGGGCGGCGGCCGGCGTGTCAGAAAGAATGGGCGTGAGAGCAGCTAAGGGCTGTTCGCTCGCCGTCACGTTGAAGGTCTGTTCCAGTTCAGAAAAGAAGGCGGGAGATTTCCCGGGAGAAACCGGGAGCGCGCCGGTTCCTGACGTCAGTGTCCCTTCAAAATTGATCGCCGCCGCCGACGGGACGGGCGGGATTCCGGCGGCCGCGTTCAGATCGTCCAGTGGCGATTGAGGTTTCGCAACAGGCGCGGCCGGAGCCGGAGCGGCCGGAACGTCAACCGCCATCGCCGGAGAGGTGTCCGTCTGCGATCCTGAAAGCATTTTCAACAGAAGGGTCTGGATTTCCATCGCCATTTCGCTGGCCGTCTGGTAACGGTCGTCGGCGTTCTTGGCGAGGGCCTTGTCGATGATGGGAACGATCGCTTTGGGCAAATCGGGATTGATGTCACGGGGATTCGGATGCTGCGAATTCGCGATCTGGTAGAGAAGCGTCGCGATGCTGTCGGCCTGAAAGGGTTTCTGCCCCGTCAGAAGCTCAAACATGGTGACGCCGAGCGAGAAAATGTCGGCGCGTCCGTCCACTTTCTTTCCGACCACCTGTTCGGGGCTCATGTAGGCGGGCGTACCCAGAACGGCGCCCGTGGCCGTCTTTGAGGAGGCCTGGATCCGCGCGATTCCGAAGTCGGTGATGCGAAGCGTTCCGTCCCTCAGCATCATGATGTTGCCGGGTTTGATGTCGCGGTGCACGACGCCCTGCTTGTGCGCGTAGTCGAGGCCATTCGCGACCTGCGTCACGACATCCAGCGCCTTGTCGATTTTAAAAAGGTGCCCTTTGTCGCAATATTTTTTCAGGTCGACGCCTTCGAGCAGTTCCATCGCGATGTACGCGACTTCCTGGTCCTCGCCGGCGTCGAAAATCCGGATGATGTTGGGGTGCGTGAGATTACCGGCCGATTCCGCCTCGCGGAAGAACCGTTCCTTCACAGACTGGGTCTGATCCTCGTCCGTCTCCTCGGTGAAGCGAAGCGTCTTGATGGCGACCTGCCGGTTGATCTTCGGATCGCGGCCGAGATACACGATACCCATCGCGCCGCGTCCCAGTTCCCGCATGACTTCATAGCGGCCGAGCGTCGTGGTCTGCCCCAGTCCTTCGACGACAACCGTGGAATCCGCGCCCTTCTTTCCGATGCCGCCGAACACGGCGCCTTCGCCGGCTTTCTTCAGCAGTTCAATCTTGTCCTGGATGTCCTTGAACTTGGGGTCCACGGTGCCGATATGTCCGTACACCGAGGCGGCTTTCGCGAACATTCGCTTGCGCTCCATGTCGAGCGCGAGATTATAGAGGAGGTCTTTCATCGGGGCGTCCAGCGGAACGCGGCGGAACTTCTCGAAGGCGAGGTCGAGCATGCCCTGTCCCTGAAAGGACAGGCCGAGCATCTTGTTGGTCTCGACGCCTTCGGCTTCCACCATTTCCTTGCCCTTCTCGGTGAAGACGAGACGCTTGCCCACGAGCACGACGAAGCCGACCAGAAGCAGCGACGCGCCGTGCGCGGGGCTGACCCACATCCCGTGTTTGGTGAAAAGAAAGAACGACGAGCCGACGATGCCGGCGAAAAAGAGAGCGGCGACAGGAATAGAGATCCGGGCGCGCATGAGCGGCAGAACAAGAACGACCACGAAAGCGGCGGCGGCCAGCAGCCCCCATTCCATCTTCTGCGCCCACGGTGGTCGAGAGATGAACGTCTGCGTCAGAATATTTTCGATGTGGTTGGCGAGGATCTCGAGTCCCGTGATGCGCTCGCCGCCGGGCGCGACCATGGTGGTTCCGTCCGCCGCGCCCGGCGCGGTCAGGCCGACGAGGACAATTTTGTTGTCCAGCGACTTTTCAGGAAGGCTCCCATCGAGAACCGAGAGGGCCGAAAAGCTTTTGATGGTGCCCGCGCCGCCCGCATAACGAATGAACGCCATGCCGGTGTCGTCCACAGGGATCTTGGCTTTCTGAAGCTGGAACCCGGCCGGCGGAACCCATTTCAGAGATCCCCGCTGAAGGCTCAGGAATTCGCGGACAATCTGCAACGCGAACGAGGGATAGGCGGCGTTTCCATAACGAATGAGGAGGGGGATGCGCCGCAGCGTTCCGTCCGAATCAGGGTAGAGATTCGCGTGTCCGATGGCCATCGCGACTTTCGAAAAAACATCGAGGGGCAGGGAGGCGGCCTGCGCCGGCGGCATCACCGCGTCCGCCGCCATGTCGATCTTTTCCTTTGCAAAGAAATCCGGGACGTCTTCCACTTTGCCGAGAGCCTCGCCAGGAACAAAGTACATGGGAAGGACGATATTCACGGCCTGCTCGATGGATTGCGCGAGAGTCGAGTCGGCGTTCAGACCATTTTTGGCGTCGGCCAGGTCGTGGTCGAGGAAGCTCTGAAACGGGGCCGGATCGATTCGCTTGCGTTCCAGAAGCGGAAGCTGGGAATCGAGGATCTGCTTGTAGCGTTCTTCGAGCTGCGAAATCTCTTCCGTGGCTTCGTTCTTGTCCGGGTCAACCAGGAACACGTTCAGACCGACGACCTTGGCGCCGCCGGCCGCGATGTCGTCCAGGAGCTGGGCGGTCAGGGAGCGGGGCCAGGGCCAACGTCCGAGGTTCTCCACGGCGGATTGATCGATGCCAATAATGCGGACACTGTCGGTCGTCGGAGCGGGTCCGGCCTGGCGGGCAAAAAAGTCGTAGGCCTTCTGGCTAACGGTTTCCACGGCGGTGCCGCCTTTCTGGTACGAAAAGGCAAAAAAACCGGTGAGGACGAGACCAATTCCGATTTCAACGAGTATGGGACTGCGCTTGCTCATGTAGAGCAAAAGTAGTCCAAAACCCTTTGGTTTTCAATAGCGATTTAAGTTTTGGGCTAGGAGGCTTCTTCGGTTTCGGAAGCTTTTTTGCGGGAGGCAAGGCGGGAATCGATCACGGACTGGATCCGGTCGACGATCCCGGGGATTTTCTGGGAAAGATCGGTCATCGCGTCATGGGTCAGGATGATGAGATCGGCTCCTTCTTCACCGGCCACGGCGGTGGCGGTGGCCGACATGGGCCGAAGGAGCGAGATCTCTCCGAAATAGGAAGGTGTTTTCAACTGCGCGAGGGGAATCTTCTGACCTTTGGAGCGGGAGGAGATGCCCACGGAGCCGCGCATCACGATGAACAGCCGGTTCGCAATCTCTCCCTGGAACAAAATGGTCTTGTTGGCATCAAAGCACTGCTTTTGAAGCGAGAAGAGAATGTTTTTGAGATCGTCATCCGGAACGTCCTTCAGGAAGTCGATCTCCCGCAGGTAGGCCAGCGTTTGGACGTATTCTTTCGGATCCAGGTCTGTCGGGTAACTCAAAGGGTCAGGGCCTCCGGCTTGGTCATGGGGGGAATTTACGTTGGGACGATAGCAGAATTCAAGTTATTCAACACTTCGGTCAGCTGCGAGGAGGGGCGCATTTTGTATTCTCTGGCTCCTATGAACAAGAACCTTCAGACCTTACTCGACAAGATCAACAACAAAACCGCCGTCATCGGCATCATCGGCCTCGGATATGTCGGCCTTCCCCTGACCCTCCGGTTCATCAAAGTCGGTTTCAAAGTCATCGGTTTCGACATCGACGCCTCAAAGGTAAAAGCCCTTTCCGAGGGGAAGACATACATCCAGCACATTGGGGCCGACAAGATCGCCAACGCGGTCAAGAACGGCTTCACGCCCACCACCGATTTCGCCCGAGCGAAAGACGCAGACGCCCTGATCATCTGCGTCCCGACGCCGCTCGACAAGCACCGCGAGCCGGACCTGAGCTACGTGACCGACACCATGGACGCGCTCGTTCCGCACCTCCGGCCGTCCCAGATCGTTTCGCTCGAAAGCACCACCTACCCCGGCACCACAGACGAAGAGCTGCAGCCGCGCATCGAATCACGCAACTTCAAGGTCGGCCAGGATATCTTCCTCGTCCATTCGCCGGAACGCGAAGACCCCGGCAACCCGAATTTCACCACAGAGACGATCCCGAAAGTCTGCGGCGGCATCACGCCTGACTGTCTCGCAGCCGGCGTTGCTCTCTATAGCACCGTTATTAACAAGGTCGTGCCTGTCAGCACCACGCGGGCCGCCGAACTGACGAAGCTGCTCGAGAATATTCATCGCGTCGTCAACATCGGTCTCGTCAATGAAATGAAGATGGTGACCGACAAGATGGGCATCGATATCCATGAAGTGATCCGTGCCGCCTCGACCAAGCCGTTCGGTTTCACGCCCTATTATCCGGGGCCCGGCATCGGCGGCCATTGCATTCCCGTCGATCCGTTCTACCTCACCTGGAAGGCGCGCGAGTATGGCGTGCACACGCGCTTCATCGAACTCGCGGGCGAAGTGAACACGATGATGCCCGTCTGGGTCATCGGCAAGGTCGTGGACGCGCTGAACCAGGCCGGCAAGTCGATCAAGGGAGCGAAGGTCCTCATGCTCGGCGTCGCCTATAAGAAGAACGTTGACGACATTCGTGAATCGCCGGCGATGGAACTGCTGGAACTCATGATTCACAAGAACGCCGCCGTCCAGTATTCCGATCCGTTCTTCCCGGTGCTTCCGCGCATGCGCAAGCACAACATTGATCTCAAGAGCGTGGAATTGACCGCGGAAAATCTCGCGTCCTACGATTGCGTGCTCGTGGCCACGAACCACGACGCGTTCGACTACGAACTCATCAAGAAGCACGCAAAGCTGATCGTCGACTCGCGCGGCGTGTACCGGGAACGCGCTCCTCACATCGTTCAGGCCTGAAGATTCCGGCGCGTCGCGTTTCGCCATCAGGGGATAACATGATATTTGGTCTCTATCACAGCGCCACCGAAGAAGCCGGGCTGGTTGCCCAGGTGCTGAAATCCCAGGGAATCCGTTTCAAGCCCGTTCACCTTTACCACGGTGAAGGCCTGCCCCGCGATACGAGCGACCTGGAAGGCCTCGTCGTCATGGGCGGCCCGATGAACGTCGATGACGTCGCCGAATTCCCGTTTCTCCTTCCTGAAGTCCAGCTGATCGAGAAGGTTCTTTCCGGGAACAAGCCGATCCTCGGCGTTTGCCTGGGGTCCCAGCTGATCGCGAAAGCACTCGGCGGGCGCGTGTACCCAGGCAAGCAGAAAGAACTAGGGTGGGCGCCGATTCACCGAACCGCGGCTGGTACCAAAGATCCGCTCTTCAGCAACCTCCCCGACAAATCCATCGTCCTGCATTGGCATGGTGATACGTTTGATCTGCCCAAAGGCGCCGTTCATCTGGCGAAATCCGCCAGGTTCGAGAATCAGGCTTTCAAATGGGGGGAAGGGGTGTATGCGCTTCAGTTCCATCTGGAAGCCACGCCCGCCATGGTTCAGGAGTGGTGCCAGTCGAAGGACGGAGCCAGGGAAATTGCCGCCGCCGGCGTGGAACCAGCCCAGATTCTTCTCCACACCCCCGCCGCCTACAATCGCCTGGAGCCGCATGCACTTGAATTCCTTTCAGATTATTCGCACCTCGCCTTCCGCAAGCTGCGCACCGCCGTCGCCTGACCTCGTGACAGAAACCACACCCTTTAAGAGCGGATACATCAGTCTTGTCGGCTGGCCGAACGTGGGGAAATCCACGCTTCTCAACAAGCTGATCGGCGCAAAGCTGGCCATCGTTTCCCCGAAGGCCCAGACCACGCGCGACGCAACGCTCGGAATCCTGAACGCCACCAACATGCAGGCCATCTTCGTGGACACGCCCGGCTGGCTGAGCCCCAAGGACTCCTTCCAGTCATTCATGAAGCGCGCCATCCTTCGTTCCGTCTTCGATGACGCCGATGTGATCGCCTGGCTGGTGGATCCGCGTCCATTGACCGCGAACGAAGCGGATTTCGGCACGCAACTTCTCAAAGCCAACAAGCCCATCCTCACCTTGATCAACAAGGTCGACAAGGGCGAGCCGAGGCAGGGATGGGCCGCCGTCGAGGCGTCCATCAAGGCGGTTCTCGGCGACAAGGCCAAGATCATCCGGATATCCGCTCAGACCGGGGACGGATTGGACCGCTTCAGGTCCATGATGGCGAACCATCTTCCGGAAGGTCAGCCCTACTTCCCGACGGACCAGCTCACCGACCGCTGGGAGCGGTTCTACGTGGCCGAGCTGATACGCGAACAGATTTTCGAGCTCTACCAGGAAGAGGTTCCACACGCGGCGGCGGTCATGGTGGAAGAGTTTGTCGAGTCGCCGGGCAAGAAAGATCACATCAAGGTGATCATTTATGTGGAAACGCCCGGCCAGCTCGCGATCATTGTGGGCCAGCGGGGGAACGGCATCAAAAACCTGGGCCAGCGCGCTCGCGCCGAAGTGGAAGCCCGCCTGGAGCGCCCCATCCACCTTGAAATGGCTGTGAAAGTTCGCAAGAACTGGCGCAAGGACGGCGCTTTCCTCGACCGTTTGCAAAGCAACTCAGCCGAGGTTTATTAGCACTCGAGATTGGAGCTTGACAGTTATGAGGCTTGTTGCTTAAATGCCTCGACGCTCCAAGAGGGCCGACCGGCCCATTTCCATCCGTCGACGAATCACTGGATGGTTTTTTTAGCGTCGAAAATTAGCAATCAATATACGGAGGTGCCAGTTATGGCAGTCGCAACGAAACTAAAGATGACCCTTCTCAATGACCGCCTTCTTATTAAGCCGATGGAGAAAGAGGAAGCGCGCAAGAGCGGCCTGATCATCCCGGATACCGCGAAGGAAAAGCCGCAGGAAGGTACCGTCGTCGCCGTCGGGCAGGGCAAGACGACCGACGAAGGCAAGATTCTCCCGATGACCGTGAAGGAAGGCGACGTCGTCCTGTACGGAAAGTACTCGGGCACCGAAATCAAGATCGACGACGTGGAATACACGGTCATCAACCAGGATGACGTGTTCCTGATCCTCGGTCGCTAATTTAGTCCAGATTCCTTAGGAGGAATAATTCATGGCAAAGCAAATCAAGTACGGAGATGATGCACGCAAGGCCCTCCAGGCCGGCGTCGACAAACTGGCGAACGCCGTCAAGGCGACGCTCGGTCCCAAGGGCCGCTATGTCGTTCTCGACAAGAAATTCGGATCCCCGACCGTCACCAACGACGGCGTGACCGTCGCGAAGGACATTGAGCTCGAAGACCCGTTCGAGAACATGGGCGCTCAGCTCATCCGCGAAGTCTCGTCCAAGACGAACGACGTTGCCGGCGACGGCACCACCACCGCCAGCGTTCTGGCACAGGCGATCGTCAACGAAGGCATCCGCTCGATCACGTTCGGCGCCAACGCCGCTCATATCAAGCGCGGCATCGAAAAGGCCGTCGAGGCCGTCGTCATCCACCTGAAGAAGGTTTCTAAGGTCGTCGACATCGAGAAGGGGAAGGAAAGCGCCAAGGCCCAGATCGAACAGATCGCCACCGTGTCCGCCAACGATGCAACGATCGGCAAGCTCATCGCCGAAGCGATCCTCAAGGTCGGCAAAGACGGCGTCATCACCGTGGAAGAAGGCAAGTCCGCCGTCACCACGATGGAGACCGTCGAAGGCATGCAGTTCGACCGCGGCTACGTGTCGCCCTACTTCGTGAGCGACGCCGAGCGCATGGAATCCGTGCTCGAGAACCCGTTCATCATCATCACCGACAAGAAAGTCAGCGCGATGGCCGACCTGCTGCCGCTCCTGGAAAAGATCCTCCAGGCCGGACGCCCGTTCCTGCTCATTGCCGAAGACATCGAAGGCGAAGCGCTCGCCACCCTCGTCGTCAACAAGCTCCAGGGCCGCCTCCGCTGCGCCGCCGTCAAAGCCCCCGGCTTCGGCGACCGTCGCAAGGAAATGCTCGAAGACATCGCCACCCTCACCGGCGGCATGGTCATCACCGAAGAAAAGGGCCTGAAGCTCGACAAGGCTGACATCGCCTCTCTCGGCAAGGCCAAGCGCGTCGTCGTCGACAAGGAAAACACCACCATCATCGACGGTGAAGGCAACAAGAAAGATATCGAGGCCCGCATCGGGCAGATCCGCAAGCAGATCGAGGACACCTCGTCCGACTACGACCGTGAGAAGCTCCAGGAGCGTCTCGCGAAGCTGAAGGGCGGCGTGGCCGTCATCAACGTCGGAGCTGCAACCGAGACCGAGATGAAGACCAAGAAATTCAAGGTTGAAGACGCCATGCACGCGACCCGCGCCGGCGTTGAAGAAGGCATCGTCCCCGGCGGCGGAACCGCGCTCCTGCGCGCTTCGACCGCTCTGGCGACCCTGAAGAGCGAAGACATCGACGAACAGACCGGCATCAACATCATCCGTCGTGCCTTAGAGGCCCCGGTGAAGCAGATCGCCGAGAACGCTGGCGTCGACGGAGCCGTCGTCGTTTCGAAGATCCTGGACAACAAGAGCGTCAACTTCGGCTTCAACGCCGACAGCGGACAGTTCGAAGACCTCGTCCAGGCCGGAATCGTGGACCCGACGAAAGTCGTCCGCTCGGCCCTCGAGAACGCGGCCTCCGTGGCGAGCCTCCTGCTCACCTCCGAAGTCCTCGTGACCGACCTTCCGGAAAAGAAGAACGCCGGCGGACCGGCGATGCCGCAGATGCCCGGCGGCGACTTCTAAACCAGAAAAGAATCAGCCTCAACAAACGGCCTTCGTCCAGCTCTGCTGGGCGAGGGCCGTTTCTTTTTACGGTCTCCGGCTTTGATATTATCTCCCCTCTATGACGGAAATGAACACCGGCGCTCCCGCCGAAACGGCCGCGGATCGATCCTCACTCGCAAAAGCCTACGAACCGAAGAACGTTGAGTCCCACTGGTACGACGTTTGGGACAAAGCGGGCTATTTCAAACCCTCCGATAAAGGCGAGTCGTACGTCATCGTCATTCCGCCGCCGAATGTGACGGGTTCTCTGCACATGGGACACGCGCTGAACCAGACGCTTCAGGACGTCATCACCCGCTATCACCGCATGAAGGGCGAGGCCGCGCTCTGGGTGCCCGGCACCGACCACGGCGGCATCGCCACGCAGAACGTCGTTGAGAAAATGCTCCTGAAGGAAGGAACGTCTCGCCACAAGCTGGGCCGCGAAAAATTCCTTGAGCGCATGTGGGCTTGGCGCCAGCAGACGGGCGACAACATCCTGATCCAGTCGAAGCGGATCGGATCCTCGTTCGATCATTCTCGCACGCATTTCACGATGGACGACCAGTGCTCGCGCGCCGTCCGTCACGCTTTTGTTGAACTCTACAACCGCAAGCTGCTCTACCGCGGAAAGCGCCTCGTGAACTGGTGCCCGCGTTGCGGCACGGCCCTCTCCGATATTGAAGTGGAGCACCGCGACGCGAAGGGATCGCTCTGGCACATCCGCTATCCCATCGTTGAACGGCGCAAGACGAAGCGACCCTCCAAGAAGAACCCGGATATTTTTGAACTTGGTTACGTTGTCGTTGCAACGACGCGCCCTGAAACCCTCTTGGGGGACACTGGCGTCGCGGTGAACCCGAAGGACAAGCGCTACAAGGAACTCGTCGGCGTGAAGCTGAAGCTCCCGCTGACGGGCCGTGAGATCCCCGTCGTGGCCGACGACGTCGTGGACAAAGCCTTTGGTTCGGGCGCCGTGAAGGTGACGCCGGCGCACGATCAGACCGACTTTGAAATCGCCGAGCGGCAGAAGCTGCCGCACATCACCGTGATCGGCTTCGATGGAAAGATGACCGCTGAGGCGGGGGAGCCCTACAAGGGACTCGACCGTTTTGAAGCGCGCAAGCAGGTCGTCGCGGACCTCGAAGCGCAGGGACTTCTCGACAAGATTGAGGATTACAACGTTTCGCTCGCGGTCTGTTACCGCTGCGACTCGGTCATCGAGCCGCTTGAGTCAGAGCAGTGGTTCCTGTCGATGGCCGACATGGCGAAGAAGGGCCGCGATGCCAACAAGAAGGGGAAGGTGAGAATCGTCCCCGAAAGCTGGGAAGGACCGTATCAGCTCTGGCTGCGTAACCTCCGCGACTGGTGCGTTTCCCGCCAGATCTGGTGGGGACACCGCATCCCCGTTTGGTATTGCGTGAAGGTCGTGGAAGGTCAGCCGCAGCGCACCGACCACGCGCCAATGGTCTCCACCGGAACGCCGACCCAGTGCACAACCTGCGCCAACACGCAGCTGGAACAGGATCCTGACGTTCTCGACACCTGGTTCTCTTCAGCGCTCTGGCCGATGTCCGTCTTCGGATGGCCGGACGAGACGCCGGATCTGAAATGTTTTTATCCGACCATGACGCTGGTGACCGGCCATGAGATTCTCTATCTCTGGGTCGCTCGCATGATCATGTTCGGGCTCGAGTTCCTGGGAAAAGTCCCGTTCAAATGGGTTCTGATCCACGGCATCGTCCGGGACAAACAGGGCCGCAAGATGTCGAAGTCCATCGGCAACGTCATCGATCCGCTGGAGCTGATTGAAGAGTTTGGCGCCGACGCCGTGCGCTTTTCTCTTTCCCAGTCCGCCGCGCCGGGCCGCGACATGCAGATCTCGAAAGACAACTTCATCGGCGCCCGTAACTTCTGTAACAAGGTTTGGAACGCCACGCGTTTCGCCCTGATGAATCTGGAAGGCCTCGGCGCCGTTCCTGCCTTCGATTCGATCAAGAACGATCTCGACGTCGCGGACAAATGGATTCTCCATCGCTTCAATGAAACGGTCTTGAACACGACCGCCGCCCTGGACACGTTCGACCTTGACGCGGCGTCCCGCGGCCTCTACACGTTCTTCTGGGCGGATTTCTGCGACTGGTATCTGGAACTGATCAAACCGCGCGTGGACCGTGTCCACTACGCCGACATCCAGGTCACCGAAGGATCCACGCAGGCGGCCCGCGGCGTTCTGGCGATGGTGCTGGAAGGCACCGTGAAGCTTCTTCACCCGTTCATGCCGTTCCTGACCGAAGAACTCTGGTCCAAGATTCCCAAAGCGTCCGCGTCCACCCATGCGATCGTTGCCGAATGGCCCACCCCCCGAAAGGAATTGAACGCGCCGGAGGCGGCGCGTGAGATCGCGACGTTTCAGGAAGTGGTGAGCAAACTGCGCAGCATCCGAAGTGAGATGAACATCCCGCTTTCGCAGCCGATTCAAGTGATCGCCCGTACCTCGACGCCGGAAGCCGAAGCGTTCCTCGCCAAATACCGGGTGGCGCTTCGCTGCCTGAACACGCGGGTCGGAGAACTGAAAATTGACGCCAACCAGGCCCGTCCGTCCGCCTCCGCGGCGGCCGTCGTCCCTGGTGCCGATCTGTACGTTCCGCTCGAGGGGCTCATTGATTTCGATAAGGAAAAGGCCCGGCTTCAGAAAGAAATCGCCAGCCTCGGACAGGAGTCCGACAAATTGTCCAAGAAGCTCTCCAACCACGACTTCATGAGCCACGCCCCGGCCGAAGAAGTGGATCGTGTCCGGGCGCGGTTTGAAGAATCCAAAGACCGCATCCGGCACCTCGAAGAAAACATCTCCACCCTCAGCCAGTAACGAAATATATTTCGGCTTGAATTGCCGACTTTCGGTCCCTAAACTCAAGTAAGCAGCAGATTTGAGGATAGGCACCGAAAAATGACAAGAAAGCCCCGTCAGGATCTCCTAAAGATCAGCGAGATGGCCCAAAAGGCCGAAGTCCTCGTGTCGACGATCCGTTATTACACGGACATCGGCCTCCTGAAAGCCGCCATGACCACTGAAGGTGGTCACCGCCTGTACGAAGAAGCGCCCACCATGGACCGGCTGAACAAGATCAAGAAGATGGTGTCCAAGGGTATGACCCTGCCTGAAATCCAGACCCACATTGATCAGGAAATGGCCACGAAGAAGATTCTGGTGGTGGATGACGAACCCGAAATCGTCGATTTTATCCGCGAATTGCTCGTGGATACCGTGCCACATCAATTCGAAGCGGCGACGGATGGTTTTACGGCGGGCCGGCTCGTCCAGGTGTTCAGCCCGGATCTGGTCATTCTCGACCTCCTGCTTCCCGGCGTCGATGGATTTCAGGTGTGCAAGATGATCCGGACGGATTCCGATTCGAAGGGGATGAAGATTCTCGCGATGACCGGGTACGACTCCGAAGAGATTCGCGCGAAGATCATCGCCTCCGGCGCCGATGACTATGTGGGGAAGCCGCTTGAGTACAAGCAGACGCTGGAGAAGATCTGCAAACTGCTCGGCGTCCCGCTGAAACCGCCCGCGAAAATTTAGCTTCGCCGATACCCAACAAACCAGGAAGGACAGGACCGATGGCAGACCGTAAGGAAATAATCGAAAAAATGGCGGACCTCCAGCAGGAGTTCGCTCGACTCGTCCGGAGAATCGACCAGGACGAACTGGATCTCGCGGTGGCGTCCGCTCGAAAGATTGCCAATCACATGTCCAGCCTGTTGAGCCAGATCCAGACAGATTTCAGCAACGATTTTAAAACCCACCGATTCCGGACTTTGTCCGGGGACCTTGAGTCGATCCAGAAATTCGAAGGAACGCCGCCGAAGCGTGAGAACGTGGCGGAAGTCGCGGCCGTGGCCTCGCACTTCTTCAAGCATGTCCGGGCTCTCGACCAGCTGGTGAAGTTGACCTATCCGGCGGAACCGTTTTCGTTCCGTCCGCTACTGGCCAAGTACGGGAAGATCGCGCTGACCGTCGCCGCGCCATTTGTCGGGCTGTTGTTGATCGCCGGTTTTTACCACGTCTACAAGGCGGGACGCTCCGGTTTGATCGGTCACTATTACTCTGATGTCGGCCTTTCCGCCGCCTACCGCACCCGCAGAGACTCTACGATCGATTTCAACTGGGGTCGCGGTGGTCCTTTCCT
>JAYTIE010000035.1:0-2270 GCA_043732015.1 Elusimicrobiota bacterium
CAACCGTCATCTGGTGGTGGCGGGAAACGGTGGGGAAGTCTTCCATTGGGCCATCAACGAGGACGGGAGCCTGGGGGAACCAACCAAACTCGACGGGCCAACGCAGGATATATGGTCCGCCGTCGTGTCGCCGGACAACCGTCATCTGGTGGTGGCGGGAGACGATGGAGAAGTCTTCCATTGGCGCCTTTCTGCCAGCCCCCGTCTTCTTGACAGATTTCAGCAACAGGCCGTTCCCACCTTTGCCGCCCCTTCCATTGAGAACAAAACGCTGATCAGCCAGGATGTTCGGATCGACCTCGGCAGCGACACCGCCTTCCCCGGCCCGGAGTACGACTACGCCCCCAAAGAAACACCCACCGGCAACAGGATCTTCCATCAGATTCTCCTCGGGATCTCTTTGAACAGAAACATCCTGCTGATCGGCCCGGTCGGCACCGGGAAGAGCTGGCTGGCCAAGGCGGTGTTCCGGCTTCTTCGCAAGAACGTCGAGCACATGTCCATCCACGAGGGGACCACGGCCCGGGACCTCACCGCCTGGCCGAAGACCGTTTCCGACAACGGTCAAATCTCCACCGACATGGAACTCTCGCCCCTGGCTCTCGCCCTGGTCAACGGCCGCCCTTTCATCGCCGATGAAATCAACCGCGCCTCGCCCGGCGTCCTCGCCATTCTCAACCACGTTCTCCAGTACAAAGAACTGATTCTTCCGAAGAAGATGTGGATCGCCCTTCCGGATGGAACGCGGGCGTTTACCGACCGCATCAAAGCCGCCGACGGGTTCAGCCTGATCATGACCATGAACCCGCCCGGCGGGCGCGTGGAAGTCAACGACCTCATGGCCGACTTCATGGACCGCATGTACACCGTGGACGTGCCGCACCTTCCCCAGACCGAGGAGATCGACCTGCTGGGACGCATCGCGGTAAAACGCACCGCGGGCTTCGTGCGGAACTTGAAAATCCTGGTTGACTTCGCGGCGAATCTTCAACGGACGAGCGGTTGGCGGCCGTCGTTCCGCTCGCTGGAACGACTTGTGAAAAGCATCAAAAAATTCCCAAACCAGAATGTCGACCAGCTCCTGTCGGACAAGTTGGGAATGGCCCGGCGCCCGAACGAACGGAGGGCCTTGGCGACATCCGTAACGTCCAAGGGATTCGGCCGCTCCTTCGTCTCGGCCTTCAAGCGCGCAGCCGGCGCGGTGCCGCCCACCTGGCCGGTCATCGGACCGCTGGTGAGACTGGCCATGAACCTGGCGAGTGGAAAAACCACGGACGACGCCTCGCCCTACGATCCGCGAAGGTGGTGGGAATACAACAATCCGGACCTCATGAAGCAGGGACAGGCACGGGAGCGGCGGAATGTTCTCGAGAAGGTCATTCACATCGTTACCGGCCTCGGGATTCCACTGAAAGCCTGGTACCCGTTGCCGGGAAACCTGGGACAAATGAAAACCTGGCGCTTCATTTGGAACGCGAAAACCATGGAACCGTTGGAGATGAATTTCGTGGCTGAGGACATCATTTCACCCAGTAGCGAGGAATCGGTACTGGGCGTCCTTTTCCATGAGCTCTTCGAACTTCTCTTCCGCCATCCCGAGGCATCGGATGCCAGGTTCCTGGAGGAACCAGGCGCCGCCGTACTGGACAATGCCATCGGGGACATCTGGATCAACAAATTGGGCATGGCCGAATTCGAAGGCAGCCGGCCCTGGCTCATGGCGCGCTACGACGAGACCTACGCCCCGACCCGGGCCGGAACGCTGGACGCAACTCAAGACCTCATGGCCCGTCAGCCCCTGTATCACCAATTCGGCCTCGGGCTCATCTATGAATGGGTCCATGGCCAGGAAGATCCAGCCATTTTGAATGAAGACGTCAGGAAAGCGATCGAGGCGTTGCGAGAACGGACGAAAGGCGTTTATGAAGCGGTGGACGTCGCCGATCACAAGAAAAAAATGGAGGAGCTGTACCGCACTCCCGAATTCCAGGCCCTGATCACCAAATCGCAGGAAGAAAAGGCTCAGGCAAACGCGGTGGGGGAGTCCGACGACAGAATTCCCTGGGATGAACTTTCCGAAAAAGAGAAAGAAGCGCTACAGAAGGAGCTTCAGGAGAAGTGGGACAAGTTGACCGATGAAGAAAAGAGGCACGCGATCGAAGACGCTGCCCGGCAGCTGGGGGAATCGGATCAGGAAAGCTCAACGGGCCATCAACCTGCGATCCTGGATCAGGCCGGAAATCCGTTGGACGGGGCACAGCTAAAGCAGG
>JAYTIE010000036.1:0-2257 GCA_043732015.1 Elusimicrobiota bacterium
CGGGCGCCTCCGTCCTGGCCGAAACCCTTTCTGAACACGCGCCGATGCTGGGCAATTCAATTTTCGATGTCACGCGCCTCGTGTCTCCCGCGGTGGCCACCGAGACCGAGCAGAAGCAGAACCTTCTGGCCACGGTGATCCTGGCGCTTCTCCCGGGCGTCTTGCAGCACGACGACAACCTGCCGGAAGAGATTTCCCAGTTCGTTCAGCGGACGTCCCGCTCCACCGTGCTCCGGAAAGGCCACTTCGTGGTGCTGGGCACCTCGTCGCCCGGCGTGGTGGCGTTCGCGCGCTGGCGTCGCCGGTCCCTGTTCGTCGTGGCGGTGAACCTGTCGGCTTCAGCCCAGGAAGCGTCCATCCGGATTGATCCGATCTCGGAAGGGCTGGACGACAACAAGCTTTATCTCTTCAACAACGCCCTGCACGGCGCGCCGCTCATTCAGGCGCTCGTGTCGTCCGGCGGATCCAGTGGCCCCGCGCTGGCGCTCTGGGGCCAGAATCTCCGCGACGGCGGCCTGAATGTGAAGATGCCCGGATTGAGCGTCAAACTGTTTTCTGTTAACCTGACCAGACCGATTCCCTCCGCCGTCGCCAAAGACGACATTCTCACCACAACGGCGAACTAAAGGGACCGGCCGTTCGTCGGGGTCCCGATGTCTCTCCTCCGCAAATACAGCAACTTCATCAAACTCGAGCACACCGTGTTCTCGCTTCCGCTTATTTTCGCGGGCGCGTACCTGGCGAAGAGCGCGTGGCCCGACTCCCGCACCACGGCGCTCATCATCATTGCCGCCATGGGGGCGCGCATTGTGGCGATGACGCTGAACCGCATCATCGACCGGGAAATCGATCTCCGGAATCCCCGCACCGCGGACCGCCACATTCCGTCCGGCGCGGTGAAGCTCTGGGAAGCGTGGCTTGTGGTGGCGCTGGGACTGGTCTGTTACCTTCTGGCCGCTCGCGCGCTGAACGACACCTGCTTCAACCTGGCCTGGGCGCCGCTCCTCGGGTTCATCGCCTACCCGTTTTTCAAGCGCCTCACGAAGTGGACGCATGTGGGCCTCGGCCTCGTCTGGTCTTTCGTCCCGGTGGCGGGATTCATCGCGGTCAGACCGTCCACGTCCGGGATGTGGCCGGCCGGACTTCTCAGCGTCTTCAGCGTGTTCTGGCTGGCGGGCTTCGACATCATCTATGCGACGCAGGACGAGGAGTTCGACCGCGAGAACAATGTGAAGTCGCTTCCGGCCGCGTGGGGTTCGCACAAGGCGGTGCTGCTGGCGGGCGTGTTCCACGGGCTTGCGTTCGTCTCCCTCGTCGTGCTCTACAGCATCTGGTTTTCAGGCACGTTCACGGTGATGTTGCTCGGACTGATCGGCGTCCTGTTGTTCATCGAACAGCGCCTCGCCAGCAACGTGAACCTCGCGTTCTTCAAGATCAACGCCGCCATCGGCTTCGCCGTTTTCTTCTTTGTTCTGTTCGGATTGAAAGGATTCTAGGGAGGCACTCATGCGTACTGTGGTTGCAATGACCGGAGCGTCGGGCAGCGGCGTGGCCGTGGAATTCCTGAAGCGTCTACCGGGTGAAAAATTCCTGATCCTCTCCCGCTGGGGCAAGGCGGTTCTCTTCCAGGAAACGGGCCTCCGTCCGGAGGACCTCGCTCCCTATGTAAACGGCGTTTTCTCCGGCGATGACATGAACGCGCCGTTCGCGTCCGGCTCCATTCCCTTTGATCATTACGTCGTGGCGCCGTGCTCGGTGACCACGCTGGCCCGCATCGCCAACGGCGTCGGCGAAAATCTGGTTGCGCGCGTGGCGGAAGTCGCGTTGAAGGAAGGCCGCCGGATGACGCTGGTCGTCCGCGAGTCTCCGCTCTCCGCCATTGCGCTCGAGAACGCGCTTAAACTTGCGCGCCTCGGCGTCACCATCATGCCGATGTCGCCGCCGTTCTACATGAAGACAACGACCGTGGATGAGAACATCACGAAGTTCGTCGATCATATGCTGACCACCGTCGGCGTCCCGTCGGGAGCGGGCTGGAATGCCGATCGCCTTCCGTAACCTTCAGTCGTTCATTTCCTTCCTCGAGGAAAAGGGCGACCTTCTGCGCATCAAGGCGGAAGTGGACCCGGTTCTTGAAATCACCGAGATCGCCGTGCGCGTCGTGAAAGACGGCGGTCCCGCCCTCTTGTTCGAAAACGTCAAAGGCTCCCGGTTTCCGTTGTTGATCAATATCCTGGGCGCCGCCCGCCGCGTTGAA
>JAYTIE010000037.1:0-15499 GCA_043732015.1 Elusimicrobiota bacterium
AAAGTTGTTATCTTCTCTCTCGTCCGCACGGATTCGCTCGGATTCCTGGACGACAGCGCGGGACAGAAGAAAGGACGGCGGCTGATCAACGTCGCGCTCTCGAGAGCGCAGGAACAGCTCTTTGTCCTCTACAGCAACAACCGGGTGCCTAAATCCCTGGAGCAGATGAAAGCGCGCCTGAAGAGTGATTTCAAAAGCCAGAACCTCGTGTGGAGCCCGATCAGCCGGTTCCCGTCGAGCCGTACGGAAATGCTCGACATGATGAAGAGGATGGCCAGTCTCCGTCAGGCCTGGAACATCTCGCTGGGGTCCGACGCCGTAAACAGTTTCGTCGACCGGCGCGTGATGCCGGTTTTGGAGACGGGCCTTTTTCTCTCCGTGCTCGGCGCCGGTCTTCTGTATGGCGACGCGCTGATCACGCTCTCGGGCTTGTTCCTGAAAGCGGTTGTCTTCCCGTCGCTGCATCTCATCCCGGGCTGGCTCGGGTTCTCGCCCGACAAGGCGTCTCCGGAACAGGCGGGCGCTCTTTTCCGGCTGGCCGCCGTCCTGACGGGCCTCTACCTGATTTCCTACGCCGTTCTGAGCGTCGCCTTTGTCTCGCCGGTGCCCGCGCTTTTCCTGGCGATGATTCCCGTTGTCATTCGGCACATGTCAAACAATACGGAGAAGGCCGTGCTCCAGGCGCCCGCCGTCCAAAAGCTGGATCTCGACTCCATCGATCGCCTGTCGACCGAAGGCCGCGGGGCCCGGCTGGCGCGGAAACTGGTTCCGGACCTCCATGGTGAACCGGCCCCAAGCCTCCCGGGTCTGCGAGCGATAAATTCCGGCGCCTGACGCCCATCCCCGCGCTCTTTCGCTGCGATATTCTGCGGTTCTTCTGCCGTTCCACCTGACAAATTCGGTCGACAATCCCCGCCCCGTCCCCCATAATTAGGAGGTCCTGATTTCAGGGAGGGTTTGTCATGCAGTCCCGCTGTTCCCGTGTTTTCAAATTGGCGCGAGTTTTCGTGGCGGTTCTTAGCGCGACCGTCTCTCCTTCCTTTGCCATCGATCCCTTCCAGCTCCCCGAACAGCAGCGACACAACGAACCCCGGCAGCCTGACGAGGTGGGACGTCCCGACGCGGGACCGATCGGGGGCGCCGACATCCGCGAGCACCGCGACAAGATCAATTCGGTCAAAGCCCAGGTCTTCAAGAGCGGCAACACGCCCCCCGGCGTCACCTTCCGCGCCGCGGTCAACAATGGCGAGGCCAAGGCGGGCAGCTACGTGGCCGAAGCGCGTTTTGGAGATTTTTCCCCGCAGGTGAAACAGCAGGTGGCCAAACAGCTGGGCAACGAGCCGCGGTCGGACCAGCGCGTCGCCGTTCTCGTCGATGTGCATTCCGACGCCGTGAGCGTCGCAAACGCGCGACTGTCCGGCGCGTCCGTGGTGGCGCCCTCGCAATCCATCAAGGATCCTGGCGCGGTGACTCAGCCGGCCATCCGAACGCCCGCGGACCCGTCACACGCCAGAACGGATCACGTCCGGCCTGCGAGGCCGGCGCTCACGCGCACCGATTCGAAAGATGCTTCTCCGGCCGCCGCGCCGGCCTTGGCCGGGCCCGACGCCCGTCAGAACGCCGCCGTTACGAAGGCGGACGCCGCGCGCCCGGCGATGTCCGCGTCGATGCCGCTACCGATGACCGTTCGTACCGCGGCGGCCGCCCTGGTTGGAGACCGCAAGGTCACGTTGTCGGCCAACACAATCAATCTTGAGCCCGCCGCCATCATTCCCACGCCCTCCGGCCGCGACCTGTCTGTCCGCGCGAAAGACGCGAGTGGCGGCATGGTTCGTGTGGAACTGAGCGGTCGCACGGGAGACATTCCGGCGGTGCTGAAAGCACAGATCCAGGCGGATCTGGGACAGAGCGCGCTTCCCGCGCACGCCGATGCGCCCGTGACCGTCACGATCGACGTCATGCCGGACAAATCCCTTCGTGCCGTGGAAACGCGTGTGGAGGACGTGCCGGCCCTTTCGCAGACCAGCGGGGACGCGCCGCGCAAAGCGGCGCCCGCGGCCAACAACGCCGGGGCCCAGCCCGCCGCACAGCCAAGCGGCGCGGTGCAGAATTCGGCGCAGCCGGTCACGGCGTCGCCGTCGGCGGCCGCCACCTCTCCTTTCCCGGCCGTGAATGCCGCCCAGACGCTGGCGCTTTTGTCGGGCCTCAGTCCGTCGAGCGTGCGCCTGCAGGCGCCGCGCGAAGAGAAAGCGGTCGCGGTGTCCGTTCCGGTTCAGGGCGGCCGCGAAATCCGCGTGGAAGCGGTGCGCTCCGAAGAACGGGGTGTTTTGCCGACCATTCACGCCGAGGGCCGGCTTGGAGATTTTTCTCCGCAGACGCGGACGCAGGTTCAGGACGTTCTGGGCCAGTTCAAGGCGGCGTCCCTCGTGAACGAAAAAAGCGACGTGACACTCGAAGCCAAGCCTCCGCAGGGAGACAAGGTGGAGATCACGGCTATCGCGGCGAAAGTGGCTGAGACCGGAAACGCGAAATCCGTTTTGATGTGGCGTGAAGCCGGCGACGAGCCGGTGACCGCGCCCGAAAGCGCCGAATTGTCCGCCAAACCCGAATCTCAGGGCGGGGCGGCAGTGAAGCCCTCGGCCCTCGCGCCGCTCGTCGCCCAGAATGTGGCCGTGAACGCGCCGGCAGGACGGCCGCGCGGCCTTGTCCCGGCCGTTCGTTCGCTCGCCATGAAAGCCTTCGGACTCCCCGAAGGCGGATACGAGATTAAGCAGATGGACAACCGCGGCAACCTGAAGATTGATCCGGTCGCAGCGGGCAAGCCGTCCATTCCCTTCAACTACCGCGTTGATGCCGACGGCCGTCACAATTTCGACACGGCAGGGAAACCGGTGGATTTCACCGACACGATCCGCGAACAAGTGTATGAGAAGCTTCGCGCCGCCGTCGAGAATGGGGAAAGCTGGGCCAGCGAAGTCATGAAGGGCGGCCGTCATGTAAAAGTCGAATTTGTCGTGGATGAGCGGGAAGGAGAGGCCAACCTGGTGAAGGTCAAGAGCGTCACGCCCACCGCGCGCGACGCCGCCGTGGACTCAGCCCGGGAGATGGGTCTTTCCGATGGAGATTTCTTTGTCGTGAACCTGGGGCAGCAGGCGCTGATTGTTCTGGAGCAGGGCAAGACCGCCTCTGTTCGCATCGGCGACGGCATGTTCAACATTGTCTCGCCCGATGGCAACGCCAAGATTTTCGTTCGCCCCGCGCGAACGAAGAAGGACCGCAGCGCGGTCTTCATGTTGTCGAAGGATTCCCTGAAGGCCAACCGCATGACGCTGATCCGCGCCGGTGGCGCCGCCGCCGCGGCGGCGATCAAGGCGGCGCTCGACGCCAATCCCAACGCCTCTGAATACATTGTGAACCTGGACCTCGCGGCCGATGAGAAGATCGCGATCCGGGCCATGATGAGCGGCCAGTCCCTCAACGGCCCCGCCCTCGAAGACACCAAGAAAAAGCCCGACGCCGGCGAATAACGCCGCCGCCGTGGCTCCCGCCTCTCTCGATAGGTAGACTCGTTCTGGAACCAGCACCCCGCTTCAACGGTTACAACAGGTGTCTGAAAATTCCGCCCCTGGAGCGCCCATGAAAAAGTACCTGCTGTTGTTGCCTGTTCTTTGTGGTCTCGTGTCGGTTCCCCTCGCGGCTCAGGAGGGGAAGCCGGAAAAACTGGTCCTCACCGACGCACAGTGGAAGGCGCGGCTGACGCCCGAGCAGTACAAGGTTCTGCGCCAGGAGGCGACGGAGGCCGCCTGCTCCGGCGTCTACTGGAACAACCACAAGACCGGCACCTACTACTGCGCCGGTTGCGGCCTGGCCTTGTTCCGCGCCGAATCGAAATTTGAGTCCGGCACGGGCTGGCCGAGCTTTTTCCAGCCCGTGAACAAGTACGTAATTGATTCCACCGTCGACAAAACCTTCGGCATGGAGCGCACGGCGGTAAGCTGTGCCCGCTGCGGCGGGCATCTGGGCCACGTTTTCGAAGACGGCCCGAAACCAACCGGGCTTCGGTTCTGCATCAATTCCGTCGCGCTCAACTTCAAGGAAGACGCGCCCGCCAAATCCAAATAAGGAGTTCCGCTTGAAACACACCCCCGGATTCGAAGCCATCGTGGACGACGCCAGGAAGCGCGTTCGCGAAACCGACGTGCAGGACGTTCGCCGTCGTCAGCAGAAGGGAGACCGGTTTCTCCTCGTCGACGTGCGGGAAGACAACGAATGGATCAAGGGCCATCTGCCCGGAGCGATTCACATCGGAAAAGGCGTCATCGAGCTCGACATCGAAACGAAGGTCCCGGATTCATCGACGGAGCTCGTGCTCTATTGCGGCGGCGGCTACCGTTCCGCGCTGGCCGCGGACAATCTCCAGAAAATGGGATACAAGAACGTGATATCGATGGACGGCGGATTCCGCGGATGGAACGAAGCGGGATTTCCCATCGAGAAGGACTGACCGGAGGACGTCATGGAAAAAATCAAGAAATCAGAAAACGAGTGGAAGAAGATCCTGACGCCCGAGCAATACGACATCGTTCGCAAAAAGGGGACGGAACGCCCGTTCACCGGCGCCTACAACAAGAACCACGACGACGGCGTCTACCGCTGCGTCGCCTGCGGCATGGAACTGTTCAAGTCCGACGCGAAGTACGACTCCGGCAGCGGATGGCCGAGCTTCTGGGAACCGGCGGACAAGAGCCACGTCAAAACCGAAGAAGACGGCAGCCATTCCATGAAGCGCGTTGAAGTGATGTGCGCGGCCTGTGACGCTCACCTGGGCCACGTGTTCGAGGATGGACCGAAGCCGACCGGTCAGCGTTTCTGTATTAACTCCGCTTCACTGAAGTTCGAGAAGAAGTGAGCGCGGCGTCCGCCGTCGTGGTGATGGGGCCTTCCGGCTCCGGCAAAACGACGGTGGGAACGCTTCTGGCGGAGCGTCTTGGCTGGCGGTTTCTCGAGGGTGACGCGTTCCATTCCGCCGGGAACATCCGGAAAATGGGGTCCGGGATCCCGTTGATCAAGGAGGATCGCCGCCCCTGGTTGATGCGGATCGCCGTTGAGTTGTGCTCCGCCGCGGCGCGCGGAGAAAACGTGGTTCTCGCCTGTTCGGCGCTGAAAGAGCAATACCGTGAGTCGCTCCGCGTGAACGCCGGGGTCCGGTTCGTCTTCCTGAAAGCGAGTGAAGAACTGCTTCGCTCCCGTGTTGCTTCGCGGACGGGACATTTCGTTCCGGTTGAGCTCGTCCGCTCGCAGATGGCCACGCTGGAAGAGCCGGTCGATGAGATCACCGTCGACGCCGCGCTTCCGCCCGAGCGGATCGCCGACGCCGTCGTCGCCCGCCTGTCTTAAATTCCCCGCGCTTCCAGCCGCCAGCGCAGCGTCAGCGTCTCGCGGGGTTTCAGCAGGCGGACGCCGGAATCTTTCGCGCCGCATTCTTTCCGTCCGAAACCATCCACGCTCATGGTCATCGGTTCGATGCAGAGGAAGTCGGCGTCCTTGTCCCGGAACCGGTGCGGAGCCCAGACGAACAGATGCTCCGCGCCCGCTCCCGGCGACAGCACCACTTCATATCCCGCCTTCGTATCGAGGCGAACCGCGCCTTTCAACGCCGTGAAGCCGCGGTCGACTTCTGTCGTGTCCAGAGAATGCGTCTGTTCTTTCACGGCGCGTGAGGCGCCGATGGGGAGCGCGTTTTTCGAGGGGAAATAGCGTTTTGCCGGGACGCGGAGGACGCCGTCTTCAGGCCGCGCCAAAAACGGATGGAATCCCAGCCCGGCCGGGATGACCGTGGTACCCGTATTCTTCACCGAGATCCAGGCGGACACGCCGCGCGCGGTCAGACGAACGCCGTGCCGGAGGGTCACGGGCCAGGGGAAGTTGAAGGTTTCCTGCGTTCGCGAATCGAGTTCGGCTTCGAACGCGCCCGGCCTTTCATTCGTCACCGTCCAGTGGCGGCCCCACGCGTCGCCGTGAATGGCGCTGCCGTCGGGGAAATTGGAGTTCAGGCGGTGGTTTTTTCCCTGGAACCGGAAGCTGGCTCCGGGAATGCGGTTGCACCAGGGTGCCAGAAGATAGGCGCCATCAAACAGGGGATCTTTGCGCAGGCGGTCAAGAGAAGCGGGAACCAGGATGTCTTTCCATTGTCCGCGCACGTTGATCTCGAGCCGCATCCAGCGACAGCCGAACGCGGGCGCGACCGTGAGGCGGACGCGCTCGCTCCGAAGCGAAATCACTTCGTACTTCCGCCGATCTCGACGTGACCCGAGCGGATTCCGAGGAAGATGAGGAGCGCGACGGGCAGAGTGTCCTCGATTCGTTGCAGGATGGTTGTCGAGTGTTTCTGGTCCGTGTCGCCGATCTTGTATCGCTTCGGTGTCGTCGAAGGCGCCGGGGTTGGCGCCGGAACGGGCGCGGCAGAGACGGGAAGGGCAAGAAGAGCGAAGAGAAGAATGACGCGAAGACGCGTCACGTGTTCCGTGGCGCGATGCGGTCGGTGCCCATGAAAGGCTGAAGCGCTTTCGGGATGCGCAAGCCGCCATCGGCGTCCTGATAATTCTCAAGGATCGCCGCGAAGGTTCGGCCGACGGCAAGGCCCGAGCCGTTCAGCGTGCAGCCGAGGACGCGCTTCTTCTCCTTGTTCGTCACCTTGAAGTTGAGGCGTCGCGCCTGGAAATCGGAGCAGGTGGAGCAGGATGAAATTTCCCGGAACACGTTGTCGCCGGGCATCCAGACCTCGAGGTCGTAGGTTTTCGCCGAAGAGAAACCCATATCGCCCGTGCAGAGCGCCAGCACGCGGTACGGCAGCTCCATGCGCTTCAGCACTTCTTCGGCATGCGCGGTGATCTTCTCCAGCTCGGAAAGCGAATCCTCGATCCGGCAGAAGCGCACGAGCTCGACCTTGTCGAACTGGTGGTTGCGGATGAGGCCGCGCGTGTCTTTGCCGGCGGCGCCTGCTTCCCGTCGGAAGCACGGCGTGTGCGCGGTGATGGCGACGGGCAGCGCGGACTCGTCCACGGTCTTCTCGCGCATCAGGTTCGCGAGCGGAACTTCGGACGTCGGGATCAGGAACAGCTCGTCGCTCGCCTTGTAGAGTTCGTCTTCGAACTTCGGAAGCTGGCCCGTGGCGGTCATGGTTTCGCGCGTGACGAGGTGCGGCACGTTGCGTTCGGCGTACCCGTGCTCTTGCGTGTGCAGGTCCAGCATGAAATTCGCGATGGCGCGCTCGAGGCGGGCGCCCCAGCCGGTAAACACCGTGAAGCGCGCCCCGGAGAGCGTGGTGCCCGCTTCGAAATCCAGAAGGCCCAGGTTGGTGCCGACTTCGTGGTGGTCCTTCGGTTTGAAGGCGAAGGACGGCTTCGTGCCGTGCTCGCGCACGACCTTGTTGTCCTCGGCGGATTTTCCCACGGGTACGGAGGCGTCTGGAAGATTGGGAAGCGTGAGCAGGATGCCGTCGAGCTCGGTTTTGATGACGCGCTCGCGCTCTTCCAGCGTCTTGGACTCGGCTTTCACCGATTCCATCTGTTTCATGAGCTCCGAGGCGTCCTTCTTTTCGCGCTTCAGCTTGCCGATCTCGTCGGCGGCCACGTTGCGCTTGGCGCGCAGGTTCTCGAGGGCATTGATGGCTTCGCGCCACTCGCCGTCTTTCTTCAGCGCGATCTCGAAGTCGGGCAGCGCCTTGCCGCCCCGGTTCTGCAGGCCCAGGCGCACCGCGTCGGGATTTTCACGAATGAGTTTGATGTCGAGCATGGGATGGGGAGTGTATTAAATGTCCTTTGTTTTCGTCGGTGATCTGCCGCTGTTATTCCCGCGAAAGCGGGAATCTAGCCGGATGGCATCTGTCGCTGCGCCATCTGATAAGGGCCGGCCCCGCGCTAAATCATTGGGCTTTGTCCCTCTCCCTGCCTCCGTCCACCAAACTGTTCCTGTCTAGATTCCCGCCTTCGCGGGAATGACTAACTACTCTTCGTCGCCCTGGAGGGCGCGGAGTTTGGCGAGGACGGAGAAATCTTCGAGCGTCGTCGTGTCGCCTGTCGTCTCTTTTCCGGTCGCGATGTCGCGGAGGAGGCGGCGCATGATTTTGCCGGAGCGGGTTTTGGGCAGGAGGTCGGCGAAGCGGACTTCGGCGGGCTTCGCGATGGAGCCGATGACGCGCGCGACGTGCTCGCGCAGTTCGCCTTTCAGCGAATCGTCGGGCGCTTCGCCGGTGCCGGTCTTCACGGTGACGAACGCGACAACGGCTTCGCCGGTGAGGTCGTCGGGGCGGCCCACGACGGCGGCTTCGGCCACCTTCGGGTGGCTCACCAGCGCGGACTCGATCTCGGCGGTGCCGAGGCGGTGGCCGGACACCTTGATGACGTCGTCGACGCGGCCCATGATCCAGAAATAATTGTTCTTGTCACGGTGCGCGCCGTCGCCGGTGAAGTAAGTGGAGGAAACGCCCTTCTTGTCCGGCTTTATCTGGGACCAGTACTGCTTCTTGAAGCGTTCCGGATCTCCGTAGATGGTGCGCATCATGTGCGGCCACGGCTGGCGGATGACGAGGTACCCGCCGCCCTTGGCGGGATTGCCTTCCTGGTCCACGATGTCCGCGACGATGCCGGGCAAAGGCCGCGTGGCGGACCCGGGCCGGGTGGTGGTGGCGCCGGGCAGCGGCGAAATGAGGATGCCACCTGTTTCCGTCTGCCACCACGTGTCGACGATGGGGCAGCGTCCGCCGCCGATGTTCTTGTGGTACCACATCCACGCTTCGGGGTTGATGGGTTCTCCGACGGATCCGAGCAGGCGGAGCGAGGAGAGATCGTGCTTCTTCGGCCACTGCTCGCCCCATTTCATGAAGGCGCGGATGGCGGTGGGCGCGGTGTAAAGAATGGTGACCTGATGACGCTCGACGATGGACCAGAACCGGTCCAGCTCCGGATGGTTCGGCGCGCCTTCGTACATCACGATCGTGGCGCCGTTTGCCAGCGGGCCGTAGACGACGTAGGTGTGGCCGGTGACCCAGCCGATGTCGGCGGTGCACCAGTAGATGTCGTCTTCCTTCAGGTCGAACACCATCTTCGTCGTATAGGCGGCGCCCAGCAGATAGCCGCCGGTCGAATGCTGAATGCCCTTCGGTTTTCCCGTCGAGCCCGAGGTGTAGAGAATATAAAGCGGATGTTCCGCGTCCACCGGTTCCGCTTTGCAGACGGGAGACGCGGCCTCGACGACGTCGTGCCACCAGAAGTCGCGGCCTTCCTTCATCGGGATGTCTTGGCGGGTGCGCTGATACACGATCACGGACTTCACCGTCGGGCACTTCGGCAGCGCCTCATCGACGGCCTGCTTCAGGTTGATGATCGAGCCGCGGCGGTAGCCGCCGTCCGCGGTGATGACGAAAGCCGCGGTCAGGTCGTTGATACGGTCGACGAGCGACTGCGAGCTGAAGCCGCCGAACACGACCGAGTGCGTGGCGCCGATGCGGGCACAGGCGAGCATGGCGATGGCGAGTTCCGGCACCATCGGCATGTAGATGCAGACGCGGTCGCCTTTTTTCGCGCCGCGTTTCTTCAGCGCGTTGGCCAAGCGGCTGACGTCGCGGTGAAGCTGGGCGTAGGTGAGCGTGCGCGTTTCGCCCGGCTCGCCTTCCCAGATGATCGCGGCCTTGTTCTTGCGGTGGGTGAGCAGATGCCGGTCGAGGCAATTATAAGAAGCGTTCAGTTTCCCGCCGATGAACCACTTCGCAAACGGCGGCTTCCAGTCGAGGACCTTCTTCCAGGTCTTGAACCAGTCGAGATGGGCGGCGGCCTGTTTGGCCCAGAACTTCTCGGGGTTGCGGATGGAGTCGCGGTAGAGGCGCTGGTATTCCGCGTCGCTCTTCACATGCGCCTGTTTCGAGAACGCGGCGCTGGGGCGGAACATCCGGCGTTCTTTCAGAATCGATTCAATATCGGACATCGGCGTCCTCCGGGTCAGGGAAATTTTCAGGTGGGAGAATCTATCAAATGAAAAAAAAGCCGGGCTCATGTTGGGTTAGGGTCAACACGAGCCCGGCAAAGGGCGGGGAAAAACGGCTTGTGTCAGGAGAGGGTGGACACAGGCGGAAAGCGGATCAGGCCAGCCAGGCCAGCGCCATCTGGATGGCGGACGCCAGGCCGAACACCGCGCAGGCGGTCACCAGCGCCAGCACCGCGGCCACGGCGACGGTTTCAAGGCCCCGTTCGGGCGGAAGCTCGCCGTCCAGGTGCGCGTCGTAAGGATAAGCGGGAAGGTCGCGGGGGATCAGGGCGTTGATCTCGTCATGCACGCTGCCGAATGTGTCCCGGGTCGGAACCTGCCGTCCCTGGGCGATCATGTCGAGGGTCTGGAAGCGTTCCCTGAGCTTGGACTCAAGCACCATCAGGCTCATGGCCGCGCCGCTGTCTTCCGGGAGAAGCCGCCGCTCAATCACCTCGAGCTCTCTCAGAAGGTCTTCGTAAACCACTTGTCCTTTGCGCCGTACCAGGTTCATAACCGCCTCCTTACCAATGCTTGAGTCTAGGCGGCAGGTCGTGATGAAGCCGTGACAGCGGGGGGGTAAAACAAAGAAATCGCAGGGGGAGGAACTGGCGACGTTAAATAGGATCTAGTCTTTAAATCAGCTTGTTTTCACGTGTTTTGATGGCTTTTTGGCTGGCAAAACAGGCGAAGGGATCGGTAGATCGGGTGCTCCGATCTGAACCAGGGCTTCCTTGGCGGCCTCCCCGACCTCAGGCGTTTCGTCGCTCACCGCCTTCCGGAGCGCCCCGATGGCTGGGGTACCGCGGGGGCCAAAACGGCCCAGGGCATGAGCGGCTTCCTCGCGAACGAGGGGGTGCTTGTCTTCCAGGAGGGTCACGAGGGTCGGGACGACCGTCCCGGGCAATGCGTTGATCTCACCCAGGATGTTGGTCGAAATAATGCGGACAAAGGGGTCGGCGGCGGTGACCTGGCCCGAGACGGCCTCGACGGCCGGCTCCCCGATCACGATCAGCGCCTCCTCGGCACGGTTGGCAAGGCGTCCATCGGTACTCTTGAGCGCCTCGATCATAGGCGCGATCATCTGCTGCCGGTCTTCCGGCGAAAGGCCCTTCAGCCGCTGGATGGCCCGTTCGCGGGTCTTGGGGTTGTCGGAAAGCAGGCGTTTGTCGAGTTTCGCGAACGAACAGGACGAGGCGGCGAAAAAGCCCAGGAAGAGGACGGGGATGAGCGCGGCGTGAAGATATTTTTTGTGGTTCATGAGTGGATTTTTTCGACGGGCGTAGGTTAATAAAATTTCTACAGGTCATGACGGAAAAAGGTCGCGGCTATGGTTTGACAACGGTTTTGACTTTTATAACAATGGACCACGTTTTTCAGGCCAACAGCGCGGTTCGGCCAGGAGTCAGCGTCACGCCCGCCGGTAACGATAATTCGTCGTCTAAAACGACGCCTGAAAATCCCGACGGTAAGAATTCCAGCCAGGTTTGGGCCTACGCCGCTGAGGGAACTCAGCTGGCCCTCACGCTGCTGATCGGGGTTTTCATCGGCTACAAGATCGATGCCAGGTGGAACACCTCTCCGTGGTTCACGCTGGGTTTCGCGGTGGTCTGCATTGTCGTTGGAATGTTCAACTTCCTCCGGCGTGCGTTGAAGTGGTGAAGCGGTCGGTTTTCGGCTGGATGTTTCCGGTGTCGGCCGCGGCCGTGGTTCTCGGAGCGGCGAAAGCCGCCGGACCCTCCACGGAAGTCTTCGACGGTATCGCGCTGGGTCTTCTGCTGGCGGTTCTGCAGGCTTATTTTTCGACGGCAAGCCTCTGGTTGTCCCGGAATAAAATCTTCTTAATGATGAGTCTCTTTGTGGGCGGAATTCTCTTCCGCCTTGTATTTCTGACGTACGTCGCCTGGCGGATCAAGGACATGCCGGGGATCAGCTTCACGGCGACGCTTATGACTATGGTTCTGGCCACCACCGCGTTTCTCGTGGTTGAGGCCGAAACCGCTCTGAAAGGTTGACATGGATTTTCTTCATCTTCTCGAACATCACGTTCTCGATCACGTCATCGCGCCCGGCATCACGCTGTTCGGCGTGGCGATGCCCATCACGACGCACCTCGTCATGATGTGGACCGCGAGCGTCATCCTGCTGGCCACGCTGCCGCTCCTGGCGCGCCGCTGGCCCCGCGTCCCATCGGGCGCGCGCGGCGCGGTTGAAACCGTGGTTGTCTACTTCCGCGACGACGTCGTTCTCGCCAACACCGGCGAGGAAGGCCGCAAATACGTTCCCTACTTTCTCACCCTCTTCTTCTTCGTCACCGTCACCAATCTCATCGGCCTCATCCCCGGATTCTCGACCGCCACCGGCAACGTTTCCGTCACCGCCGCCCTCGGGCTCTGCAGTCTCATCCTGATCAACGTCGCCGGCATCCGCGAGCACGGTCTGGGCGGTCATCTCGGCAATTTCATCCCCCACGGTCTGCCCGGGTGGCTTCTGCCCCTGCTGGTGCCGCTCGAAGTTCTGGGACTTTTCACGCGCGCGTTCGCCCTCGCCATCCGTCTTTTTGCCAACATGCTGGCCGGGCACGTCGTCATCCTTTCGTTCCTGTCGATGATCTTCCTCTTCTCGTCCATTTTCATCGCGCCGCCCGCGGTCGCGATGTCGGTGGCGCTGGGCGTTCTGGAAGTCTTCGTCGCGTTTCTTCAGGCTTTTATTCTCACGCTTCTGTCTGCGATCTTCGTCGGTGCGGCGATTCACCCGCACTGAGCTCTGCTTTTCACTTCAGTTATTATTTCGGAGGACTAAAACACAATGGACAACGGATTGATTTACCTTGGTTTGGGATACATCGGAGCCGGCGTTGGAGCCGGCCTGGGACTTATGGGCGCCGGACTCGGCATCGGCAAGCTGGCCGCTTCAGCTCTGGAAGGAATCGCGCGGCAGCCTGAAGCCGCCGGCACGATCCGCACGACGATGATCATCGCCGCCGCCCTCATCGAAGGCCTTGCCTTCTTCGCGCTCGTCATCTGCCTCATGTGCGCGCTGAACATCAGCAAGCCGAAGGCCGGAGAAGTCGCGGACAGACCCGTCGCAGCCGCTCACTAAAAGGGGAAACGGTTCGTGGAAAAGCTTCTTCAGCCTGACACCGGTCTCATCATCTGGACGACCATCACGTTTCTCATTCTCGTGGTGATCCTGTCCAAGACGGCGTGGAAGCCCATCCTGGCCGGCATTGAGGAGCGCGAGAAACACATTCGCGAGAACATTGAGCGCGCCGAGAAGGCCAACGCCGATGCGACCGCGCTGCGCCAGCAGTATGAGACGCAGATCGCTTCCTCCCAGCGCCAGATGCAGGATCTCATCGGACAGGCGCGCTCCGAAGGCGAGAAGGCGCGAGCCGAGCTTGTGGCCGCCGCGCGCGCCGAATCCGATCGCATCATCGAAAAGGGTCGCCGCGACCTGGCCGGGGAAACCGACAAGCTTCGGGAAGTATTGCGCAGTGAAGTGGCGTCGCTATCGATGGATGTGGCTGAAAAGATCATCGGCCGCTCGATTGACCAGAAAGTGGCGGATGAGATTCTGAAGGAATCCCTGAAATCTGTGAGCGAGGTGAAGATTTGATCGACGTGACCGTAGCGAGACGTTATGCCAAGGCGCTCTTCGAGATCGCTCGCGAAGAGAAATCGCTGGACGACGTGATTCAGTCCATGTCCAACGTTCGCCTGGCGATTTCCACGGAGCCGCGGCTCTGGCCGCTTCTCAGGAATCCCATGGTGACGCCGGCGGACAAGGTGAAGCTTCTTTCCTCGGTCACCTCGAACCGTCTCGTTCTGAAGTTCGTCGAACTCATCGCGGACCGCAAGCGCATGGACATCCTGGAACCGGTGCACGACATCATTCAGGAAATGTCCGATTCCGCGAAGGGCATCCGCCGCGCGCTCGTCAAAAGCGCCGCGCCGCTTTCCGACGAGCAGAAGCGTTCCGTCGAAGCGAGCATCGCCCGTTCCTCGGGCGGGTCCGTCATCGGCCAGTTCGAGACCGACCCCGGCCTTCTGGGCGGCGTCTGGATCCAGATGGGCGACAAGGTTTTGGATGCGACGGTGCGCGGACGTCTCGAGACGTTCCGCAGCACGCTCACGCACAGCGTCAACTAACGACTTTATAAAGGGAAACTTATGACGATTCGTCCGGAAGAAATCACCAGCGCCATCAAGAAGCAGCTCTCGGGAATGAACCTCGAGACCGAGATGAAGGAAGTCGGTTATGTCCTGAAGGTCGGCGATGGAATCGCGAGCGTTCATGGACTTGAGTCCGCGCTGAACGGCGAACTCCTCGAATTCCCCGGCAACATTTTCGGAATGGTCATGAACCTCGAGAACGACTCCGTCGGCGTCGCACTGATGGGATCCGACATTCACATCAAAGAGGGCGACCCGGTCAAGCGCACGAAGCGCATCATGTCTGTTCCCGTGGGCGACGCGCTCATCGGACGCGTGGTGAACCCGCTCGGCCAGCCGATCGACGGCCGCGGACCCGTGAACACGACGAAGACGCGCCCGATCGAAGTCATCGCCCCCGGCGTGATGGCGCGCCAATCCGTACGCGAACCCCTTCAGACCGGCCTCAAGGCGATCGACGCCATGATCCCGATCGGCCGCGGACAGCGCGAGCTCATCATCGGCGACCGCCAGACCGGCAAGACCGCCATCGCCGTCGATGCGATCATCAACCAGAAGAACGCGAAAGACCGTCCCATCTGCATCTACGTCGCCGTTGGACAGAAGCAGTCGACAGTGGCCTCGGTCGTGCAGACGCTCACCGACGCCGGAGCGATGGAGTACACCATCATCGTCGCCGCCGGCGCCGCGGACCGGGCTCCCTTGCAGTACCTGGCGCCGTACGCCGGATGTGCGATCGGCGAAGAATTCCTGTGGCAGGGAAAGCACGTGCTGGTGGTGTACGACGACCTGTCGAAGCATGCGCAGGCCTATCGCCAGATGTCGCTCCTGCTCCGCCGCCCTCCGGGCCGCGAAGCCTATCCCGGCGACGTGTTCTATCTCCATTCGCGCCTTTTGGAGCGCGCCTGCAAACTCTCGAAGGAAAATGGCGGCGGTTCGCTGACGGCGCTGCCGATCATCGAGACGCAGGCCTCCGACGTGTCGGCCTTCATTCCGACCAACGTTATCTCGATCACGGACGGACAGATCTATCTCGAAAGCAGCCTCTTCTACTCGGGCGTGCGCCCTGCTGTGAACGCCGGCCTCTCGGTGTCCCGCGTCGGTGGTTCGGCCCAGATCAAGGCGATGCGTCAGGTGGCCGGCCCTCTCCGCCTCGATCTCGCCCAGTACAACGAGCTCGCGGCTTTCGCGCAGTTCGCGTCCGAACTCGACAAAACCTCGCAGCAGAAGCTCTCGCGCGGCCAGCGCATGGTGGAAATCCTGAAGCAGGGCCAGTACGCGCCGTACGACGTGGCCAAGCAGGT
>JAYTIE010000038.1:0-2235 GCA_043732015.1 Elusimicrobiota bacterium
CATCGGGACGCCATGTTGCGCTTCACCCAGGATTTCTCCGGGGCCCCGCAATCTTAAATCTTCCTCGGCCAACCTGAAACCATCCGACAACTCGCAGAAAATGGACAGGCGCTCGTTCTCGGCCTGTTCCGGCGTTTCCGTGACGAGGATGCATTCTGACGCGAACTTTCCACGGCCCACGCGCCCGCGCAATTGATGAAGCTGGGCCAAACCGAAGCGTTCCGGATTCATGATCGCAATGACCGTCGCGTTCGGAACGTCGATGCCAACTTCGATCACCGGCGTCGCGACGAGGACGTTCACTTTCCCTGAGCGAAAGCGGTCCATGGCGTCGAGCTTTTCTTCCGACGACATCTGACCATGAAGGAGGGCGAGAGTCTTGCCGGGGAACCGCGCCTGAAGACGTTCAAACTCCTGTGTCGCGGCGCGGACGTTCTTCCCCTTCTTCGCCAACGTCTCGGATTCGTCCACCAGCGGGAAAACGATGTAGGACTGCCGGCCTTCGGCCAGTGCGGCGTCGACGCGGGTCATGGCTTCCGCGGGACTTTGCCGGCTGGTCCGGATGGGTGAGCGGCCCACAGGCATTTCATCAATTACCGTGACGTCCAGATCCCCGTAAAGGGTGAGCGCCAGGGTCCGTGGGATCGGCGTGGCTGTCATGATCAACACATCCGGCATGAGACGCTCGATCAGCGCTTCTTCGCCGATGCCCGCCTGGCCGGGTTTGGTCATCAGGCGTTCGCGCTGGCGAACGCCGAATCGGTGTTGTTCGTCGATCACGACCAGCCCCAGCTCCTTGAACTGCACTTCCGCGTTCAGGATCGCGTGCGTGCCGACGAGGATGTCGATGGTCCCCGCTTTCAGTTTCTTCAGGATGGCGGTCTTCTCGGCGCGCGTCGTTGACCCCGTGAAAACGGCGATCTTTACCGGCAGGGAGGAGACGAATTTGGACAGGGTCAGCGCGTGTTGCCCGGCGAGGATCTCCGTCGGCGCCAGAAACGCGACCTGGCGTTTGTTTTCGATGGCGAGCAGCGCCGCAGACAACGCGACCACGGTTTTACCGGATCCAACATCGCCCTGAAGGAGCCGGTGCATGGGCGCCGGGCGTTCCATGTCACGGAAAATTTCGTTGATGGCCCGCGTTTGCGCGCGGGTGAATTCGTAGCCCAGTTGCGTTTTGAACGGCGTGAGGAGTTTCTTCTGAACGGTCGAGGAGAAGCCTTTGGCGGTCAGTTCGCGCTCCGAGCGGCTGAGCGCCAGCGCGAGCTCAAGCTGAAAAAATTCCTCGAAGGCGAGGCGCGTGCGCGCGCGGTCGCGGTGCGCGAGTGAGGACGGATAGTGGTACTGGCGAACCGCCTCATCAAGCGGTAGGAGTCCGTGGGCCTTCCGGAGCGAACCAGGAAGCGCGTCCTGCAGCTGGCGGCAATTGGCGTCGACGGTGCGGTAAGTGAGGGCGCGGAGCCACCGGTCAGTCAGTCCTTCGGTGAGCGGATAAATGGGAACGATGCGGTCCCCCGATGTCACGCCCTCCATAACCATCTCGTGGTCTTCGACCCGCATCTCCACCTCGCCGTCGACCACATCAACGCTGCCGTAAACAATGAGCCGCCGGCCCGGTTCGAGGTCGCGCTTCAGGCCCGCGAACACGTCGTACTTGAAAGAGAGATGTTTGAACCAGACGGCGGAGATGGATCCGGTTCGGTCACGGACAATCGTCCGCGCCTGGCCCAGCATCTTCCCCACGCGCGGGAAATCAACGGAGACGAGGTCGACGAGAAACGCGCCTTTGGCGCCGGGAGGCGTGTCACGGATCTGGACGATGCGGCGGTCCTGGTGGCCGCGCGGGTAGTAGAAAAGAAGATCTTCCAGCGTGCGTACGCCCACTTTGGCGAGCACTTCCGCTTTCTGCGGGCCGACGCCCTTGAAGAACTGGATAGGCTGGTGGATGCCCGAGGCGCTGGCGATTGGCGGCGACGCGGGCACTGGCATCAGTCTCCTCCGGCCACGAACGGAAGCTGAACGGAGAGCAGGGAGCGGTTTATCTTTTCTCCGTTGAGCCGGTAGGACTCGAAGGCGTAGGTGATGGCGGTGCCGCTCGCGGCGGAGAGCGTCGAGTTCCCGCCCGTGGCGAGGCTCCAGGCGTAGCCGCCGGCGCCGCCGCTCGCGCCCAGGGCGACTCCGGCGCCGCCCGGCAGCGCGGAGGTGACCGAAGGCGTGACCGAGAGCGCGGCGCTC
>JAYTIE010000039.1:0-2234 GCA_043732015.1 Elusimicrobiota bacterium
TCCGACTTCGTGGCGGAGATGGACCTTCGCCCGCTCCAGGGCTTCCGCCGTTGTCACACGATCTTCCGCCGTTCCCATGACCGAATAAAAAATCCGGGCGACGGAAATATCCGGGGTGACATCGGCCGCAGTGAACGTCACGAAGCCGATTCCCGGATCCTTAAGACTCAGGGACGCTTTGCAGACAGTTTGAAAGATGAGTTCGTTGAGACGGGCAAGACGGCGCGGATGCACATCAGGCCTCGAGACGGCGAGCGTGCTTTTCGATGACGAACACTTCGATGATATCACCGACATCGATCTTCTTCACGTTCTCTATCGAGATACCGCACTCGTAGCCCTTCTCTACTTCCTTAACGTCGTCTTTGAAGCGGCGAAGACCCGTGATGGCGCCGTTGCCGACCTGGTTGTTGCGACGCATGACGCGCGCTTTGCCGCCGCGGGTAACGGTGCCTTCCAGCACCATGCAACCCGCAACCGGACCGAGACGCGACGGGAACACGGCTTTCACCTGGGCGCGCGCCTTCACGACTTCGCGCTCCTCAGGCTCGAGGAGTCCTTCCATGGCCGCGCGGACGTCTGCGAGCATTTCATAAATGATTTTGTACTGACGGATGTCGACGCCCGCGTGCTTTGCTTCCGCTTCCGCGCCGCTTTCGAGCTTCACGTTGAAGCCGAAGAGGATCGCGTCAGAGGCTTCCGCGAGAAGAACGTCAGACGAATTTATGTTTCCCACCCCGGCATGCACGAACCGGATCTGGACGGTCGGCGTCTGCAGCTTGCCGAGCGAGTCCTGAATGGCCTGCAGGGATCCCTGCACGTCCGTCTTCATGATGATCGGGAGATCCTGGATGGTGCCTTCCGCGATGCGCGCGTGCAGGCTTTCCAGGGACACATGGTTGGTCTTGCGACCGCCCGAATCCTTCGTCATCAGGCGGCGGCGTTCGGCGATCTCACGCGCTTCCTGGTCGGAAGAAACGACGGACAGCTGGTCGCCGACCTGCGGGATCTGGGTCAAACCCAAAAGCCGGACAGGAACTGACGGGCCGGCGGTTTCCACAGGGTCGTAGCTCTCGTCCATCATGGCGCGAATGCGACCGCTGGTGAGACCGCAGATCACGATGTCGCCATTTTTCAGCGTTCCCGACTTCACGAGAACCGTGGCCAGGTTGCCGCGGCGAGGATCGAGGTGCGCTTCGAGAACGATGCCGCGCCCCGGACGGTCCGGGTTGGCTTTCAGTTCGAGAAGTTCGGCTTCAAGAAGAACCATTTCCAAAAGTTTGTCGATGCCCGTGCCGGTGCGCGCGGAAACTTCGACCATCACGGTCTTGCCGCCCCAGTCTTCCGAGAGGACATTGTGCGTGGAGAGTTCCTGACGAACTTTCTGCGGGTTCGCGGTGGGTAAGTCACATTTGTTGATCGCGACGACGATCGGAACACCGGCCGCTTTCGCGTGGTCGATGGCTTCGATGGTCTGCGGCATCACGCTGTCATCGGCGGCGACGACAAGGATGACGATGTCGGCGGCATTTCCACCGCGGGCCCGCATGGCCGTGAACGCTTCATGACCGGGCGTGTCGAGGAACGTGATCGTCCCCTTGGGAATTTTCACGCGGTAGGCCCCGATGTGCTGGGTGATTCCGCCCGCTTCGCCCTTCACGACGCTGGTCTTGCGGATGGCGTCCAGGAGCGACGTCTTCCCGTGGTCGACGTGACCCATAACGGTCACGACCGGCGGCCGGTGCTTCATGTTGGTGTCGTCTTTCTCGGGCGTCTCAGTCTCTTCAACGTACAGAGACTTCAACTCGAGGTCGATAGAGAAACCATCAGCGAGCATCGCGGCGGTGTCGAAATCGAGACGCTGATTGATGGACGCCGGCGTACCGAGGCCCAACAGCTTTTTGATGACTTCGGGAATATTCGCTCCCATCGCGGCAGCGAGATCCTTGACCGTCATCATTTCATTGAAAACAAGTTTTTTGCGGCCGTTCGAAATCTCAACCGGCTTCGGCGGCGGAGCCAGGGGTCTCGGAACCGGATTCGGACGGCGGGCGCCGGTGGGCGCCGACGGGCGCGGCGCGAAAGACGGACGCGGAGACGACGGTCGAAACAGCGGCTTCTGAAAAGGGGCAGGACGCACCGGAGCTTTCGGCGCGAACGACGGGACAGAGGGCTTTGCGGGAATCGCCGGGGCCGCAGGAGGCGTGGCCGGGGAGGCGGTCGCCGGCGCAGCC
>JAYTIE010000040.1:0-2232 GCA_043732015.1 Elusimicrobiota bacterium
TCGAGATTTTCACTGAGGAAGCGCTCGAAGTCGCGCTCAGCACGAGCGCCAAATTGATCGGAATCAACACGCGCAACCTCCGCACCCTCGAGATGCGCCCGGACAACATCATCGCGCTCTCGCCGCAGGTTCCCGCCGACCGTTACGTGATCGCCGAAAGCGGTATCAAAACGCCGGCGGATGTGGAACGTCTGCGTTCGATGCCCATCTTCGCCATGCTGGTGGGGGAATCCCTGCTCCGTCAGCCCAATCTTGAAACCGCCGCCCGGCAGCTCGCTGAAGCCGGCGCCCCGACCTACTGATCGTGAAAGTCAAAATCTGCGGCATCACCAACAAAGACGACGCGACCTGGGCCATCAATTACGGCGCGGACATCGTCGGGGTCAATTTCTGGAAGGGCAGCAAACGCCATGTGTCGCCGGCGAACGCGCTCGGCTGGGTTCCCTCGCTGCCGTCCTTCGCAACCGTCGTGGGCGTGTTTGTTGACGCGCCCGCCGCTGAGATCGTGAACTCCGCCGCGAAGATGAACCTGAAGGGCGTGCAACTTCATGGCAATGAATCGCCGGAAGATGTCGCCGTGCTGAAGGGAGCGCTGGAAGAAGCCGCCGAAGTGCCGCCGTTCATCATCAAGGCGATTCGCATGAAAGACGCTGGTTCCCTGGCAGAGGCGGCCAAATACAAAGGCCTCGTGAACTACATCCTCCTGGATGCATTCGTTGAAGCGGAAGCGGGCGGAACCGGAACCACATTCGACTGGGACCTTGCCGCGGAAGCGAAGAGCCTGGGAATACCGTTGTTCCTCGCGGGCGGACTGACGCCGGACAACGTGCAGGTCGCTGCCAAGAAGGTTCAGCCCTACGCCGTTGATGTCGCCTCTGGCGTCGAGAAGTCTCCGAAACGCAAGGATCTGGAGAAGATGAAGGATTTTATCGCGAAGGCCAAAAAATGAAGAAGGTCAAACTTCTCAGCAAGCTCCCGGATGAGCGTGGATACTTCGGCGAGTTCGGCGGGACCTATGTTCCCGAAACGCTGTGGTCGCCGATCCGCCAGATTGAGGAAGGCTTCGAGCGCGTCATCCGCTCGGCCTCCTTCAAGAAAGATCTCCGGCATTACCTCGAGAATTACGCCGGCCGTCCGACCCCGCTCTTTGAAGCCAAGAACCTTACCAAGGCTCTGAAGGGGCCGCGTATATTCCTTAAGCGTGAAGACCTTCTTCATACGGGTTCCCACAAGATCAACAACACGCTGGGCCAGTGCCTTCTCGCTTTGCACCTCGGCAAGAAGCGGGTTATCGCGGAGACGGGCGCGGGACAGCACGGCGTGGCCACCGCCTCGGCCACGGCGCTGTTTGGCCAGAAGTGCGCCGTCTACATGGGCTCGGAAGATGTCCGCCGCCAGGCGCTCAACGTATTTCGAATGCGCCTTCTCGGCACCACGGTTGTGCCGGTTAATTCCGGCAGCCGGACCCTGAAGGACGCCGTGAACGAAGCGTTCCGGGACTGGGTCACGAACGTCCGCGATACCTACTATTGCATCGGTTCCGTTATCGGTCCGCATCCGTTCCCGAAGATGGTCCGGGTGTTCCAGTCCGTGATCGGCGAAGAAACCCGCTATCAGATGAAGGACATGCTGGGACGCCTCCCCGGCACGCTGGTCGCCTGCGTGGGCGGCGGCTCCAATAGCATCGGTCTTTTCTCGCCGTTCTACCGCGACACCGCGGTGAAGATGATCGGCGTTGAAGCGGGCGGTGAAGGAATCCTGTCGGGACGGCATTCGGCAACGCTGACCGGCGGCCGCGTGGGCGTTCTGCATGGCGCGCGCACCTATGTGCTGCAGAACAAGGACGGTCAGGTGCAAGAAACCCATTCGATCTCGGCGGGTCTCGACTACCCTGGGGTGGGGCCCGAGCACGCGTTCTACAAGGCCAGCGGACGCGCTCAGTACCGCAGCGCCACCGATGCGGACGCGCTGAACGGTTTTCGCCTGCTCGCGGAAACGGAAGGCATCATCCCCGCGCTGGAGTCGTCGCATGCAATCGGATTCATGGCGCGCCACGCAAAAGATTTCCGGAAGAACGAACCGGTTGTCATCGGCCTTTCCGGCCGCGGCGACAAGGACGTTTCCGAAGTGGAACGCCTTCTGGCGCTGGGGGGCAAGCGTGGTTAAGAACGCCCTCGATACGCGGCTGAAAAAGATTCGCGGCGAAAAGCGCTCGGCGCTCATTGCCTATCT
>JAYTIE010000041.1:0-5982 GCA_043732015.1 Elusimicrobiota bacterium
AACCTCTTACCTACACACAAAAAGCCCTTCAGCTCTATAGCTGAAGGGCTTCGTTGTTCAAATTGGCTCCCCGTACTAGACGATCTTCGCAACTGGCTGATTTCCACTACATAGAAAAACCGGATTCCTCGAGGGGTTTGTTTCACCGCTCTTTCTGGCGGCCGTCGCGGCCGTTCCCTTAGGCCCCTATCATCACCGCGGGCATGACCTTCAACAGGTTGCTTAGCTGAGCCGTATCGATCGGCTGCAGGATGGTCACAATTGCGGACGTGAACTCGAACCCTGCACAAAGACATGCGAGGGTTGATGCGTTCGAATGAGCTCTTCGACCTCGCTGTTGGACGGTTTGTCGCCCGGCGGCAGGGACGCCTCGGCATCGAAGTCGATGTTCCCAACCGGTAGGCCCGCCCTCCTCATAAGGACCAGACCATCGGCTGCGGCCCGCTTGGAATCCGCATCGACGATGAGAATGGTGCGGTTCTCGAGTCCCATCTCCATGAGTCGCGCCATCACGCCTACACGGGTCACTTCGGCGTTCCCGTCGCCTTGGTACAACCGCAGGCGTACCTCTTTCAGGTCCGCCGGTGGCCGAAGGTTCCCGTTGGCTCTGGCCAGAACAAGGGCGAGTAATACTCGCCGCAAGCTGGGCGCCCGCCAGCCTTGATTGACCGTTCAATTTGAACTTAAGTTTCTGAGCAAGGAGTTTCTGGAAGTCGCCATTTTCCGCCCACGATCGAATCTTTGCGAGAACGGCGGCCTCCTTCCGATCACGACCGACCGGTCGGAATCTCGGACCCCTCAGCCGTCAAATGATCCTTCGCGGCACTTGCCCGGAATGCGGCTCTGGGCTGTTCCGGCTCTCCTCAGATCGCCAGCTGAAACGGTGGCAGGAATTGCCAGCGATTCACCAGAAGCAGAAGGCTTTTCACGACGAGTACTACGACCTTCTCGATAAAATTAGGAACCTCCAGGAGAAGATCGACAAGTGCAATGGCCTGGCCATATCGTTCGACGTGCCGACGAACGCGTACATGGGCGCGCTTTAATACCGCCGAACCCCTGACTCTGTTTCAGAAAAAGGCCCGTTTCCGTCAAACGGAAGCGGGCCTTTTCTTTTCCCGGCAGAGAAAGAAAACGAATCAGGGCTTGATATAGCCCGCCAGTTTTCCGCGAAACTCCGGGAAGTATCGTTTGATGATCGAGATGTCGAATCGGGGCAGGATGGATTCCTTGGGTTCGCGCTCGAGCAGGAAGTCAAACGCCGCGCGGATTGCGGCTTCCTTTGACGCCTCCGTTGTTCTGGACGGTGACTTCGAACGAGTCTTTCGACACCCTATGGATCTGCACGGTCATGGCCGGATTGTCGCTCTATTTTCAGCCGCCGAATTCTCCTACAAATCTCGAGACGAATTGAGGACCATCGCGCATTCTCCGACGAAACGGCGCGTGAATTCTGGGCTTACCAGCCGCATACTTTGAGCACCTCTATCGAAGGTATGCGGAAAACAAACCTCATCACGAAGTCCCTCTCGCTCACGCTGGCCGGCGTTTTCCTGGCTCAGGCGGCGATGGCCGACGCTGGCGCGTCGGATCTGTGGAAAGCCCGTCGCCGCGCGCTGAGTGGAAACGCGCAGAACGTTCAGATGGCCAGCCTTCCCGCGGCGGCCGCGCGCGCCAACCAGCTTTTGCAAGCGATGCCTCCGCCGGCCATTCGGGCGATCGCCGCTGGGCCCATCACGCTTCCGGCCGGAACGGGCAAAGGCTCGTCCGCGGAGGCAATTATGGCTGCGCTGCCGGCGAACGTCGGCACGGTCCGTGAAGTGCACGTTCCCAAAGGCCCGTCGGATCGAACGATTCTCCTGATTCAGGACGTCCACCTGAACCCGGAAGCGCAGGGCAACATCGGGGCTGCCGTGAACGCGCTCGTGGAGAAGGGCGCGGTGAAAGTCGTGGGCCTTGAAGGCGCGTTCTCCGACATCAATCTGGATTCCCTCCGCACGTTCCCCTCCCCTGACATCTCCCGCAGCGTCGCCGACTACCTGCTGAAAGAGAACCGCATCTCCGGTCCCATCCACGCGGGACTGACCGGAAAGCTGGCGGCCACCTTTGTCGGGGTGGACGATTCCGGCCACTACGGCGCGAACGTCGCGGCCTACCGCATCTCCTCCGGTCGCCAGAAGGACTACGCCGAAAAAATCCGCGCGAAGAAAGCCGAACTAACCGCGCGGAAGGCCACCGTTTTCAACAAGGACCTGCTGGCGTTTGATCGCCGGCGCGAAGATTATCGCGAGGGTCGCCGGAAGGTCGGCGATTACCTGAGGTTCCTTACGGCGGCGCCGCGCCGCACGACGCCCGCGATCGAAACGTTCCTGAAGGCGCTGGCGCTCGAAGAAAACATGAATTTCCCGCGCGTCGAGCGCGAGCGGACGGCGATGCTGCAGAAGCTGGTCACCTCGCTCAGCGACGCCGAAATCGGCGATCTCCTTCGTCTCAGTCTCGCCTTCCGCTCGAGCGACCTGGGACCCGCGGCCTTCTACGGACAGCTTCGCACGCTTTGTGAACGAAAGAATGTGCCGCTCGCCCAGTGGCCGTCCTTCGATGCTTACGTCCGTTACGTCGTTCTCTCGGACTCGATACGCATCGAAGATCTTTTCGCTGAACTCGAAGCGCTGGAGACGGAGGCGATCGCCTCGCTCGCGCGCACGCCGGAGGAGAAGGCGCTCGCCCAGCAGTTCGAGTCGCTCCACCTATCGGAGAAGCTGGTGGGTTTCGCGCTCTCGCCGCGCGAGTGGGACACCTACAAAGGATTGCCGGCCTCGGACACGCTGGCCGGGCTCGACCTGAAATCGTTCGAGAGTTTCTACCGCGAAGCGGAAGCGCGTAACGACGCGCTCATCAGCAACCTCGTCGCCGCGATGAAAGCGGGTCACACCTCGACCGGCGTTCTCGTCGCCGGCGGCTTCCACGCCGCGGGAATTCAGGAACGCCTCCGCCGGGAAAATGTGTCGTCGCTGACCTTCGTTCCGAGGATCACGAAAGTCGATCTCGCCGAGGGGTCCGGTTATTTGAGCGTGTTCACCCAGGAAAAAGCGCCGCTCGAAAAGCTCTTTGACGGCGAGAAGCTGTTCCTTGCCAGCAACCCGATCGCACCGGCGTCGCGCCATCTGCAGGCCGTCCTTAATATAGCGACCGGTCTTTTCCGGAAGATCGGCACGGTGGCCGGTTATCAGACGTGGCTGAACACCCAGCCGTCTCCGGTGAAGGCGTCGATCCGGTCGGCGTCCGCCAGCGCCGCCCGCAGCGAGATGTCGATGAAACTGGACCTCGGCGGCGCGCAGGAATCCGTCACGGTCGATTACTCCGGGGACCGCATCGCGGAAAGCCGCGTGGACATCTCGGCGTCCAAAACCTCATCAGTCCGCGCGCTAACGCAGAACTTTCTCGGCACCGGTCTGACCTATTACCGCAACTTCACCCGTTTTGTCTCGCCTGTGAGGGAAACGCCGTTTTTCGCCGTGCTGTTCATCGGCGTGCGATTGTCTTTCGAGGTCGCGGGCATCTCCGGCGTCAGCAGCGACCTGTTCGCGCTTCTCGTGACCGCGGTTCTGGTCACGCTTGCGCACGCGAAGGCGAACGGGAAGTGGTCCCCGTCCGCGCTGGGCCAGTGGATGGTGGGCAGCGTGCTTCTCGTGGCGCCGTTCGCGGCGGCGTCGCTTCTCGTAACCGTGTTCGCGCTTCAGCCCCTGTCTCTTCTCGCCGTTCTCTCCCTCGGCGTGGCCAGTCTCACCAGTCTCACGCTGCATCTGGGCGTGAACGGATCCGGAGCCCTGTTGCCGATGTCGATCGGCGACCGAAGCGCGCTGGTCCAGGCGTTCCTTACCGAGACCGATCCCGAGAACCGGGAGGTGCTGGCCGCCCAGCTCTCGGCCTATTTCCGGGGCGGCATGGCGCTGGTGACGGCGCTTTACCCGGGCCGCGCGCGCGACATCCAGAAGCTTCTCCCCAATCTGAACCGGATTGCGAACAAAGGTCTCGCGCTCTCGGTCTTCGCGCATCCCCAGGAAATTCCGCCGCTGCTGAAGGTGCTCGAAGGCATCCACGCGTCGATGGACGAATTCGAATACGAGCGGATGCTCGAGGTCTATCAGTCGCTCGATGACATTCCGCGGTTCATCAATTTCACGAAGACGCGGGAAGTGTTCCGCCAGGAAGGCGGCTACAAGCTGGACTTCCCCCTGTTTCCGGGCGATGAGGCCACGCAGGAAGATCCCTATGTGATCCGCGCTTCGATGGAAGCGGACAAACCGGAGCTCAAGGCGAAGATGAACGAGAAGTTCGACCATTTCGACGCGCTCATCGACGCGAACTTCACGGCGCTGGAAGCGATGAAGAAGAACGCGAGCGGCCTGACGCCCAAGACGGCCCGGTTCCTTCTCGACGAAGTGGAAAAGATGGTGTCGAACTACGAGTCTCTCAACGCGAACGGCGGGCAGGCGGAGGAGACCGCGGCGATCCGGGCCGCTTTCAACAAGATGCGGGATGTCCTGAACGCGCTCATCTCGGCGCCCGGCCAGACCGACAGCGAGTCCCTGCCGGCCGACGTCATCTCGCGTTTCACCCAATTTGAGAGCGGCAAACCGACCGTCGATAACATGAAGAACCTTCACACGTTCATCAACCACGTGCACCAGCAGAGCTTCTCCGCGTTGAACCGCAGCGTCAGCTCGGAGCGGAGTTGGGGCGAGTCCCAGGGCACGGCTGGCATCGTGGGCGGTTCGAAGAAGGGCGATCTCATTGGCCTCAGCCTCATCAATCTGAGCAAGAACGATCCGTTCGAAAACGGCATTGTCCACAATCGCACGCTCGCCCGCATCATCGAGGGAATTCGCAAGAACGTCTACAACGCGGCCAACGGCCTCATCATCGTCCGCGACGACAAGGTCTGGATCCATTGTCAGATCGGAGATCACACCGCGGAAGTGTTCGTCGACCTGTCGTCTCCGGACGAAGGCGGCATGCTTCGCGTCCGTTACACCGAAAGCGAAGGCGGCGTCGGCAACCGGCTGCGCATCCAGATGCTGCAGAACGTCATGATGAAAATGGGCATGGCCGCGAACACCGAGGACAATTTCCACCTGGAAGCGATCATCGACAAGGACCACGGCGCCACCAGCTCGAAGCAGATGGAGCTCGCGCTGGAGACGTCGCTGCGGGCGATATACTACTCGTTCAATCTCGACCAGATCCTGAGCTGGTCCTACCGCGAGAACGGCGAGGACGAGGCCGAGCATCAGGCCGTCATCGCGCAGATGGTGGACCTTCTCGTCGGCGAAGGCGAGATCCCCTATTTCAGCGCGATCGAGGACGCGGCGTACAACCACGGAAGATCCTCGACCCTTCTTGATGAGTCCCGCTACCAGCGCGAGGACAAGGAAGGTCCGGCGAACCGCCTGCGGCGAACGCTGAACACAAAGCTCCGCTTGTTGGACCTCCCCGAAATTCCTGAAGGCATACCGTTTGGCCAGACCACCATCGACCGCTATTTCAACACCGTGATCGCGGAGGCCCTGGGCCGCGGCCAATTGCGCCCTTTTGGGAACGGCATGCTGGAACCCAATCCCGCGTACCGGCCCGCCGCCGATCTCGCCGTCACGGTGAAGAACAGCGAAGGCACCGCGCTCGAAACCGCCGCGTTGCTAGATGGCGTCAACCTGGGCGCTTTGGATTTCAAGACCATCGGCGCCGTTGGACGTCTTCTGGCGCAGCGCGCGCAGATCCGGCTCGCCAATGGAAACTGGGTGGTGGTGGACCGCTTGATTCATGCCGTGAGCGGCCGCGCCTACTTTGCCGTCGCCCATGAGATGCTGGCCTCGGGAACGGCGGAACTGCTGGCGCCGATCGAAGTCGCCGCCGCGCTCGGCATCCCCGACGAAAAAGCCCGCCCGCTGCTGGGACAGCTCAGCGACTCCCAGAAAGACGCGG
>JAYTIE010000042.1:0-15365 GCA_043732015.1 Elusimicrobiota bacterium
GCTGCTTGCGGTCTTCCTGTCGCGCGACAACACGGTGAAATTCCCCGATGACTTCTTCACGCGCGATCTGAAGACGGACGAAGCGAACGCCTTTCACAGCCAGGCCGTCGATTCTTTAAGGATTTCCACCACGACGGCCGAGTTCATGATGCGGCGCTCCGAAGCGCTGGATCCCGATCTCATGCAGCCCCTGATGGACCGCGGATATCTCGCGCTCATGGCCGGGCATCTGCCGGAAGGACTCGATCTCTACACGCGCGCCGCGGAAGGCATCGAGGGACTTCTGCGCCGCGCGGATTATTACCGGAGCCTGCCGGATGTCGTGTCGTCCCTCAAACGGGACCTGTCGACGGCGCTGGACCAGCAGGGCGTTGCCCTGGAACGCCTGGGGCACCTGGATGACGCGCGCGCGAAATACCGGGCGTCCATCGGTGCCTTTCCAACGGCCATGGCGTACTACAACCTGGGTGCCAGCTACTGGAACCGCGATTGGGCGCAGGCCGCGGAAAATTTTGAACGATCGGTTTCAATGGATCCTTCCAATCAACAGTGTCGCCATTATCTGGAGATGGCGAGGAAGGCGCTGGGGAAATGAGCGCCCGGGACACCATTCTGTCTTTCCGCCAACGCGCAACGGCCATCGGCGCGGCGCTTTCTCTGACCCGGGGCGCCCTTCGCGCCGTCCCCTGCGTGGCGGTTCTCGGAACGCTGACGGCAGTGGCGGATCGGTTATTCGTCCTGCCGGGCCTCATCCGCGAAACGCTGTTCTTCCTTTTGGTCGGCGGCGCCGTGACCTCACTCGTCTCGGGATTTTTTCCGCTGGTGTGGCGGAACTCCGGGGCTCAGTCGCGGAACCTGGCGGCGCGCGCGCGTGAAAATGATCTCTTCTTCCGTGAAGATGACCTGCGCGTCGCGTCGGAGCTGGCGGCGGATGCATCCAACGGATCGCCGGAACTTCGTGAGGCGTTCGTCGCGTCGGTCTCCGGGCGTCTGGGGCAGGCGCGGGCGGTGTGGTGTTACCCGCCGCAGCCCTGGAGGAAATTGTTTTTGGCGAGCGCGTTGTCGTGTTTCTCGGCCGCGGCGCTCGGCGCGTTCGTGCCTGGCCTCGGCGCCAGTTTCGGGCGCGTCGCCTCGCCGTTTGAATCCTCCGCCGTGGAACGCCTCGTGCGCATCACGCCTGGAGACGCGCGCGTTCCCGAAGGAAGCGATGTCGACGTCAAACTTGAACCGCTGGGAGATCGAAATGCGGCGCCGGATCTGCTCGTGCGGTCCGCATCCGGCTGGGACACCGCGGTTCCCGCGGTTGACGGCCGCGTGCGACTCTATCGCCTGAAGAACGTTCTACAACCCATCACCTACCGGGTGCGACTGAGAGGGGAATCCAGCCGGCGATTTGAAATCACCCCGGTCACCCGCGCCCGCGTCACCGCCGTCTCCGTGCGTCTCACGCCGCCCGCGTACACGGGCAAGCCGGTGCAGACGTTGACGTCACCGGAAATTGCCGCGCTTTCCGGCAGCGAGGCGGACGTGACCGCCGACATCTCCGTGGATCTGCGGTCGGCCACGGTCCTGTTCTCCGACGGCCGCGAGAAAGCCGCCGTTCTGGACGGGCCGCGCAAACTGACCTTGTCGTTCCCGGTGACGGCCAGTGGAACCTACCGGTTCCGTCTGACCGACGCCGCCGGAGACGTGACCCTCACCGAAACCTATCCCGTCACGGCCGCCGCCGATGCGCCGCCGGAGATCCGCCTTCTTTCTCCGACGGAACCCTTGGCGATCGGCGAGCGCGAAAAAGTTCCGCTGACCTTTGACGTGCGGGATGATGTGGCGCTGGCCGAAGTCCGGGTGGAGTGGGAAAGTCAGCGGGGAAAGGGATCGGTCCCCGCCGTCAGTTTTCATGACAAGCGCGACGGCGGCATCATGACCTTTGATTGGGATTTGAGCGCGTCGGGCCTCGTGGCGGGCGACCATCTCCGCTACCGGCTCACCGCGATCGATGCAAACACGGTGACGGGTCCCGGCATTGGCCGGACGGACTGGCTGGGCCTTGATATCGCAAGCTTCGAGCGTGAACACGACGCCATAGAACAGGCGCTCGCCACCTGGCGGGACAAAACCGTCGACCTTCTGGCGCAGCTGAACACGCTCAAGAGCAAACTCGAGAAGGGCGCCGACAAACCCGAATCGCTGGCCGGAGAATTCAACAAGTCCTCCGAACTCTCGTCGCGTCTTGAGGACGCGCTGTCCCAAATCGTGTCCAAGATGGAACAGGACCCGCTGGCGGACATCGGCGTGCTGACCGAGCATCAGGCGATCAAAGAAGGCTTCAAGGCGATGAACGACACCCTGGTCCCGTCCGCGCGGGGGGCTCTGAACACGGGCAACAAGGAAGCGGCGGAATCGAGCATCGAGGCGATGTCGTCGGAAATCGAGCGCATGACCGCGCTCTCCGAGGACCTGACCAAGCGTCAGAACGCGCGGGACGTGGTGGACCGCGGCGACGCGCTGGAAAAGCTGGGACAGGATCTCCTCGAGAAACTGGACTCTGCAAACGGGAAAGACCCGGCCATGAACGCCCAGCTCCAGAAAATCCTCCAGGAAGCGCAGAAGAACCTCCAGGAGCTCGCGAAGTCCCTGCAGAAAAATCCCGGTGAGCTTCCGGAAGATTTCGTGAATCAGCAGGGGCTGAAGAATCTGAAAATCGGATCGGCGCAGGACATGCTCTCCAAGATTTCCGACGCCGTGAAGTCGGGCGACATGAAAGGGGCGATGTCCATGGCGCAGTCGTTCCTGAAAGCGACACAGGACCTGCGCAAGAAACTTTCCGATGCCAACGATTCCTATTCCAGTTCCGGATCGATGTCGGAACTCGAGAAGAAGATCACCGAACAGCAGCAGAAGCTCGAGGAAACCGTGAACAAGCAGCGCGCGATCCTGGCTGGCACGCAGGAGCTGGACAGCAAGCGCCTGGAGCGCGCGATGAAAGAGCAGGACCGGGCCTTCGCGAAGCTGGCCGAGCGTCAGCGTTCCGCCGTTGCGCTTTTGCGAACCACGGTTCCCACGCTGACCGGTACGCCGGACGGACTTCTACTCATCTCGCAGACCGGGCCGATGATGGAAGTGCTGGGGGAACTGGAGAAGCGCCGGGTCACCAAAAGTTTCGAACTGCTCGCCGCCGTCATTCCGCAGCTCCGCTCCGTTTCCGAAGGCGTGTCCCGCTCTTCTCCGACGGCCGGAGCGGGCACTTCCGTCGCTCGCATGGCGGATGAAGAGGCCGCCATCCTGGACGAATTGAAACGGCTCCGCGACGTAAAGACCGCGCCGCCCGCGGAAGAGCGGAACAAATACGAAGGCCTTCGGCAGTCGCAGGAAGCGCTGTCGAAGGGCACGCAGGAATTGCGCCAGCAGTTCCAGGCGCTTTCCCGGAAGACCGCCACGCTGGGCCTTCCGCTGACGGAAGCGTTGAACCGCGCGGCGGCGGACATGATGACGGCGGGTTCCCGACTCGGCGAAACGGACAGCCGCGCTGCGCTGGGCAACGAAGAAGCGGCGCTGGCCGAGCTTCAGAACGCCTCAGACTCGCTCTCAGAGGCGCAGCAGGCCATGTCGATGTCCGGCAGCGGCAAGAGTTCGGGCGGAGCGCCTCGCATCATCGCGCGCCCTCAAGGGGGCGGCGGCCAGAAGGGCAGCAAGTCCGCGCCCGTTCGTTTTCCGAAAGCCGAAGACTACCGCCCGCCGCGGGAATTCCGCGAAGACCTCATGGAATCGCTGAAGGAAAACTACCCCAAGATCTATGAAGACATTATTCACCGCTATTATCGCCGTCTCGCTGATTAGCGGGCCCGTCGCGCCCGCGTTCGCGTTCCAGACCGAGGTCTCCGACGACGTCTTCAAGCGCCTCGAAGCCGGGGCTTTGCGTCCCGAAAAAGATCCGGCCTCTCTTCTTCTGCTGGCAAAAGCCGACAACGCGGGCGCGCTTGCCGCGCTGACGCCGGAACTCGAGAGCCATGCGCCGTGGCTTCGTCCCTATTTTTCCGGCGCGCTGGAAGCGGCGGGGGGGCTCGTCCCTCAGGAGTCGGAACACTTCACGCTCTGGACGACGCCCGATCAGGCGTTCCTCGGAGACTACGCGCTGCCAGCGCTTGAAAAAGCCTGGGCCTATTTCGACGGCGCGTTGGGACACCATCCGTCGGGCAAGGTTCGCGTGGAAATCTATCCAACGAAGGAAGCGTTCTCGGCGGCCTCGACGTTGTCCGACGAAACGCTCGAGCGCTCCGGCGCGATCGGCATCTGCAAATTCCATCGTCTCATGATTCTGACGCCGAAAGCTTTGCCGACCGGTTATCGCTGGATGGACGCGCTCACGCACGAATACGTGCATCTCATGGTGAACGAGATCACCCTGTCCAACGCCGAACTCTGGTTGCACGAAGGAACCGCCCGGTATTTCGAGACGGCGCCGCGCATCAGTCCGCCGCGTTTCCTGACCGAACATCAGAAGACCGCCCTGATGGAAGCGCGCGAGAAGGGAGAACTGGTCCCGTTCGCGAAAATGTCTCCGTCCATGGTTTACCTGAAGGATCAGGACCAGGTGGGGCTCGCCTTCGCGCAGGTGTCGCATGCGGTGGACCTCATGGTGAAGGAAAAGGGCCTGAAGACCTACCGGACATTCCTGAGCGATCTCAGCCGCGCGCCCTTTCCCGAGGCGTTTGCCAAGAACTTCGGCATGAAGCCCGATGAATTTGAAGCCCATTGGAAGGAAGCGCTCGCCACGGAGACGTGGCAAAAAAGCCGCGGCACGCTCGACGACGACGTCCGGTTCGTGGCTCAGTCGGAGAAAGAATCAATCGGCGCGGGCGTTCAAGGGCGCGTCCGGCTGGGCGACAAGATGCGCGTCCGGGGCCTGATGGACGCCGCGTTGATCGAATTTGAAAAAGCGCTGGTGGAAGAACCGGACAACGCGGTGATTCTTCTGAAGGCGGCGCGCGTCCTGATCGCGCTCCACCGTCCCGACGATGCGCGCCTGAATCTGCGGCGCGCGGTCGACAAGAATGCGAACTACGGGACGCCCTGGCTGGAACTGGCGGCCCTTGTCGAGCCGGCGGAAGCGGAAGCCTGTCTCCTGGAAGCGAATGCGATCAACCCGTTCGATCCGCGCATCCACGCGGGATTGCGGAATACGTACGCAAAACGTGGTGACGCCGTTAAGGCGGGGAAGGAAGGGGAGATCGTGAAGGTGCTGGGGGGAAACTAATTCGTCATACCCGCGAAGGCGGGAATCCAGGCCCCGGGAAATGATGGCAATTGGGGCGTTTTGTTGTGATTGGGTTTGGCAGGGGAGATGGATTCCCGTCCCGCACCGATTTTAGAAGCAATGACGGGACGGTACCGGCATCAATATCAGATCGAACGGTACCGCATGCGCGGGAATGACGGAAAGGTCAGGCCGCGCTCAGGCCGCTGTTTCCTTTCATTTTCTTGATGGTACGTTCGAGTTGGGCGGTCAAATCCAGTTTTTCCGCCGTGAGCGCGTCGATCTTCTTCTGCATCACGGCGGCGCGCTCCTGCCAGGCGGTTTCCAGTTCGCGGGTTCTCTTGCGAAGTCCGTCTTCCATCTGCTGGTAGAGCACCTTCTGCTCCTGTTCCAGCTTGCGGCGCATGTCGATCGAGAGGTCATTGATGCGGCGCTTCTCGGTCTCGATGGAATTCTCGAAAGTTTTGCGTTCGACGGCCAGCTTGCGTTCAACCTGCTGGCGATCCTCGCTGAATTTGGCCTGCGCCTGCCGAATCTGGGATTCGAGAATGGCCAGCCGCTCTTCTTCTTTCCGGACGCGGGCGCCGAGCAGTCCTTCCTGGAGCTTGTAGGAAGCTTCCACTTCGCGGGCGCGTTCGCGCTCCTCCGACAGTTCCTGCTCCATCTTGCGGTTGCGGCCTTCGATGCGGTTGGCTTCTTCCTCCAGGCGGGCGCGGCGTGATTCGAAATCAAGTTCCTGGCGACGGCGCGCGGCCATCCATTCCTCGCGCTCGGCCTGAAGTTCGGCGGCCTTGGAAGCGAAGTCGTGTTCGACTTCGCGTTTGTGTTCGGCCAGTTTGGCGGCGCGGCGTTCCTGTTCCTGGACCGACATCCCGTCCAGCTCCGCTTTTCGGGCCTGAAATTCTTTTTCGAGCTCATCGCGGCGAGCGCGGATCAGTTCTTCGGCGCGAACCTGCGAGCGGTTCAATTCTCGGGTCATCCGCTCTTTCAAGAGGCGCTCTTCGTTCTCCATGCGCGCCCATTCGGCGTCGAGCCGGCTCTGCGCGGCGGCGCGCTCTTCTTCGGCGCGGCGTTCCAGTTCGGCTTCCATCTGCTCAAGGCGTTCCGACACTTCTTCCGCCCGCTGCTGAAGAACGTTCTTCTCGCTCTCGATCTTGATGTTGAGGTCTTTCTCCAGCATTTCGATGCGAGCGCGGTCTTCGCGAGTCTTGGCTTCCCAGACGCGCTGATCGTCTTCCAGCTTCTGCTGCATCTGGCGCTGAAGATCAGCCAGGCGCTTCTCGTCGGCTTTGACCTGCGCGTCCCAGGTTTCCTGTTCCTGCCGGCGCTTTGAGGCGAGCTCCTGCTGTTCCTTCTGGAGATTTTCACGGCGCAGCGCGATTTCCGCTTCCAGGCCGCGGCGTTCCTTCTCGATGGCCCTGGAGGCGTCGGCGCGCTGCTCCTCGAGCTCATGCTGCTGGACGGCTATCTGGCGTTCGAGTTCAGTGCGGACGCGCTCAAGCTCGGCGCGGGAGACTTCTCGTTCCCGCGCGATGATCTGGTCGGCTTCGCCCCGGCGTCCATCCAGCTCCTGCTGCTGGAGTTCGACGGCCTGCATCTTCTCGGCGTAGGACCGTTCCAGTTCTCCGCGCATGGCCGCGATGGCCCGTTCCCGCTGCGCTTCGGCCTGGCGGGAGGTGACTTCAAGAAGACGAATTCTGTCGGACGCGGCGGTTTCCACTTCCTGGATGCGGCGCTCGGCGTCGGCGGCAATCCGGGTTTCGAGTTCGCGCTGGCGCTGCGCCATCACTTCGCGCAAGCCCGCTTCCGTCGCGGACAGGCGTTTCTGTTCCATTTCAACCTGGAGGGCCAGCTGTTCGCGTTCCTGGTCGCGGAGCTGCACAAATTCGTTCCGTTCCCGGTCAAACACTTCGCGCGCCCCGGCCATTTCCTTCTCGAGCTGTTCGCGGCGGCGGTTCAACTGCGTTTCGGCGTTGCGCTGAATTCCGCCGATACCACGCTGGACCTCGGCGCGCTGATCCTCAAATTCCTTCTTGGCCTTCTCCGCGAGCGCTTCCTTCTCAAGGAAGGTCCGTACCATTTCCTCGCGGGCTTTCTCGAAGTCGGCGCGGACAACGGCGGCGGCGCGTTCTCTTTGTTCATCGGACTGACGCGCGGCATTCTCGATGAGACGGATCCGGTCGTCCGCGGCCTTGGCGATGTCGCTGACGCGGCGCTCCGCATCCGAGACCACGCGGGTTTCAAAATTCTTCTGCTGTTCGATCAGGTCGGAACGCAGCGCGTTTTCGATTTCGAAAACACGCTTCTGTTCGGTCTTGATGGCGGTTTCAGCGTTGGCGGCGTCCTGTGCGCGTTTGACGGCGGCATCGTGCTGTTCACGCTGCAGCGCTTCGCGTTTCTTGGCCAGATCGGCCTCGGCGGCGGCGCGGCTGCGGTCCAGAACGGCCATCGCTTCCGTGTGCTGGGCGTCCAGTTCCAGAATGCGCGCGGAAAGGATCTTCTCGTTTTCGGAGAGGATGACCGCCATGCGATCGTCGAGTTCTTTCTGGTGCTTCAACGACGACATGCGGAGGGACGCCTCGAGATCGGCTAGCCGCTTCTGCTCCGCTTTCAACGCGGCATCGGTGGCGGCGCGTTCGAGTTCCCGCTTAGCCTGGAGTTCCTGCTCCTCTTTCTTGAGAGCGTCGCGTTCACGTAAAACGGTGGCGTCGGCGGCGGCCCGGGCGCGCTCCAGCGCGGCGACCGCTTCGGCGTGTTTTGAGTCCTGTTCCTGAATACGGTTGAAGAGCGCCTTCTCGTTTTCCGAAAGGGTCGCGGCCATCCGGACGTCGAGTTCCTTCTGATGCTTGAGCATCGACGACCGGAGGGAAATTTCCAGATCGGCCAGTCGTTTCTGCTCGGCTTTCAACGCGGCATCGGTGGCGGCCCGTTCCTGCTCACGGGCGGCCTGAAGATCCTGCTCCTCCTTCTTCAGGGCCTCGCGCTTCTTCAAAAGCTCCGCTTCCACCGCGGCGCGGTTGCGTTCCAGCGTTGCGAGCGCTTCGAAGTGTTTGGTCTCCAGTTCCTGGCTGCGAACCAGCAGCGTCTTCTCATTATCGGAAAGGGTCGCGGACATCCGCGCGTCGAGCTCTTTTTGGTGTTTGAGCGCCTGTGAACGGAGGGAAATCTCCAGATCGGCCAGCCGCTTTTGTTCGGCTTTCAGCGCGCTGTCGGTGGCGGCGCGTTCCTGCTCCCGCTTGGCCTGAAGGTCCTGCTCCTCTTTCTTCAGCGAGTCCCGCTCGCGCAGAAGCGCGGCTTCGACCGCGGCGCGATTGCGCTCAACGGCGGCGACGGCTTCGGCATGCTTTGCTTCCAGCTCCAGCCGGCGGCCATTCAGCGCCTGCTCATGTTCCACCACGGCGTTTGCCATGCGCAGGTCGAGTTCCTTCTGGTACTTCTGCGTGGAAGCGCGAAGGGCGGACTCCATTTCGGTGAGCCGTTTCTGCTCGTCCTTCAAATTCTGGTCGTAGAGGGCGCGCTCGGCTTCCATTTTCGCGCGTGCTTCCTGCTCTTCCTTCCGGAAAGCTTCGCGCTGGCGAATGATCACCGCGTCAGCGGCCACACGGTTGCGTTCAATCGCGGCGAGCGCCTCGGCTTTCTGGGTTTCAAATTCGTGTCGCTGGGCCGCAAGCGCCTGTTCCTTCTCGGCCATGATCTGGGCCACGCGGACATCGCCATCGCGGTTCGCCCGGGAAGCGGCGTCGCGGATGGTCGATTCCATGGCGGCGATGCGCTTTTCCTCGGCCTGGATGCGGGCCTGGAAGACTTCCTCGTCCTTGCGACGCTTCAGTTCGAGCGCCTGTGCCTCGCGAGTGAGGTCCTCGTTGCGCGCTTCCAGTTCGCGGAGGGAAGCTTTCTGTTTCTCGTCGAATTCGTCCTTGGCCAGTTCCTGTTTTTCTTCAAAATCGTGGCGCTGCCACATCAGCGCGCGTTCTTTCTCGGCGAAGGACTTCTGGAGATCGGTTTTCAGCGCATTGATGGCGCGCTCACGCTGTTCGTCCGCCTGGCGGGTGGCAGCTTCGAGAAGGCGGACGCGTTCGGCGGCGGCGGTCTCGATGGCGGCGGACCGGCGTTCCGCTTCGGCCGCGGTGCGGGATTCAAATTCCTGACGGTCGCGAAGGGCCTGATCGCGGAGCGTGCTTTCAAGTTCGTTCAGCCGGCGCTGCTCGGACTTCGTGTGCGTGTCCCACGCTTCGAGCTCCTGCTCGCGGCGCATCTGGAAATCTTCCTGTTCGCGCTGAAGTGATTCGCGGCGCTGACCAAGTTCGGCTTCGCTGGCGGCCCGGTCGCCTTCGAGGGTTCGAAGGAATTCCGCGCGCTGCGTTTCCCAGGCCTGCCGCTCAACGGTGATCGCGTGTTCCTTCTCGCTGTAACCCCGTTCCAGGTCCGCTTTCAGGGCGGCCAGGGCGCGTTCGCGCTGGGAGTCGGTCTGACGGCCGGCGGCTTCGATGAGACGGACGCGTTCGGCGGCGGCGCTCTCGGATTCCTTGATCCGCTTTTCGGACTCGGCGGTGAGGCGGCCCTCCATGTCGCGCTGCTGGCGGACAAAATTCTGGCGGAGCTCATCTTCCAGGGCGGCGAGACGCTGCTGCTCGGCCCGGACCTGAGCTTCCCAGCGTTCCCGCTCTTCGGCGCGGCGGACGGCGAATTCGGATTGTTCGCGGTCGAGCGCTTCCTGGCGCTGCTTCAGGGCGGCTTCGGCGGAGGCTCTTGATTCATCGATGGCCTTCAGCGCTTCGGACTGGCTCGCGTCAAAAATCTGCCGTTCGGTTTCGAGCGCCTGATGCTTCTCGGCATAGGCACGTTCCATCTCGCCTTTCAGCGTGGTCAGGGTGCGTTCGCGCTGCGCGTCGGCCTGACGGGCGGTGACTTCCAGAAGACGGACGCGGTCAGACGTGGTGGACTCGATTTCCTGAATGCGGCGTTCCGCGTCGGCGGCGAGGCGCGCTTCGAGTTCACGCTGGCGTAGCGACATCGCTTCCCGCAGGCCGTTTTCCATGGCGGAGAGGCGCTTGTTTTCGGAATCGATGTGGGAGGCCCAGCCATCCTGCTCGGCTGCGCGGCGCGTGGCGAACTCCTGCTGTTCTTTTTCCAGCGCTTCGCGGGCCAGGATGGTTTCTTTCTCAAATTGTTCACGGCGGCGGGTGAATTCCTGTTCAACGGCGCGGCGCTGGCTGTTCAGGCTGCGGCTGAATTCATCCTTCTGATCCTCGAGTTCGGCTTGAATCTTCTGGGCGGCCGCTTCTTTTTCGGCGAACGAGCGTTCGAGATCGGCCCGAAGCGCTTCGAGTGACTTCTCCCGTTCCGCGTCGGCCCTGCGGGAAGCGCCTTCGATAAGGCGGACACGCTCTTCGGCGGCGGCGCGCATCTGTTCGATGCGGAGTTCCGATTCGGTGGCCAGGCGGCTTTCGAGTTCGTGCTTGTCTTTGGCAACGACCTGGCGAAGCTGTTCTTCGAGCGCCGAAATGCGGCGCTGTTCCGCTTGTGCAGCAGCGGTAAATTCGTGGCGTTCCTTCTCGATCTGCTGGTGAAGTCCGGTTTCCATCGTCGCCAGGCGCTTCTGTTCGGACTGGAGACGGGTTTCGAGGGCGGCACGCTCTTTCTCGAAAGTGGCTCGCAGGGACGATTCAACGCCGTTGATGCGGCGCTGGTCTTCCTGGGTCCGGAGTTCGAAAGCGGCGACTTCGCGGGCGCGGAACGCTTCAAATTCTGATTTTTGCTTCTCGAGTTCGGCGACGCGCTTGTTGACCGATTCCTCAAGAGTGGCGCGTTCGAAGAGCTGAAGACGCGCGCGTTCCGCCTGCTGGGTTTCCAGCGCCTGGCGCTGCGCCAGAAGCGCGCGCTCTTTTTCGGCGAAAGCTTTCTCGAGCTCTGTGCGGATGGAGGTCAGCGCCCGCTCGCGCTCGCCGTCCGCCTGCCGGGAGGAAAGTTCGAGCAGGCGAACGCGCTCGGCGGCTGCCTGTTCGGATTCCTTGATGCGAGTTTCCGCGTCCGCGTGAACCTTCGTTTCGAATGCCTTCGTCTGGGCGATAAATTTTTCGTGGAGGGACTTTTCCACCGTGCTCAGGCGGGCTTCTTCGGCCTTCAGCCGTGATTCCCATTCCTGCTGTTCTCTCCGGTATCCGGCCGCGGCGGTTTCAATTTCCCGGTGAAGTTCGACGCGACGGTTCTCCACGGCCTCTTCGGCCGCGGCGCGGGCATTGTCGACTTCAAGCAGGGCGTTGGACCGTTTGGATTCCCATTCCTGGCGTTCGGCCAAGAGTGCATGTTCTTTCTCGGCGAAGGCGCGCTCAAGCTCGGAGCGGAGGGACGTGATCGTACGTTCCCGCTGGTTGTCGGCCTGACGTGAGCTCTCCTCGATGATGCGAATTCGTTCGTTGGATGTGGCTTCGATGTCGTTGATGCGGCGCTGGCCCTCGGCGACGATGCGGGCTTCCAGTTCCTGCTGGTGCTTCGCGGCTTCGGCGTGAAGCTCGGCTTCCACGTCGGCGAGACGCTTTTGGTCTGCCTTCATCTGCGCGTCCCAGGTGGCTTCTTCCTGGCGGTGCCGGGACATCGCTTCCTGTTCTTCACGCTGGAACGCTTCGCGCTTTTCGGTGATGTCGGTTTCCGCGAGCTTGCGATCCTTGTCAATGGCGCGCTGGGTGAGCGCGCGCTGCGCGTCCCATTCCTGGCGCTCCATCATGAGGGAATGATTTTTCTCGCCGTAGGTGCGTTCGAGATCGTTGCGAAGAGCGTTCAGGGAGCGTTCGCGCTGTTCTTCGGCTTCGCGCGCCGCCGCTTCGGCGATGCGGGCGCGCTCGGTGAGCGCCGTTTCCATTTCACGGATCCGCGTCGCGGCGTCAGCGGCGATCTTCTCTTCAAATTCTTTTTCGTGAAGCGCCAGGCTCTGGCGGAGGGAGGCTTCCACTTCGGCCAGCCGGCGGCGTTCAACCTCCAGTTCTTCATTCTTCTGCCGAACGCCCAGTTCCCAGGAGGCGCGGCGTTCCGCGTCGAGACGTTCGAGACGGTCGGTTTCACCCTGAACGAACGCCTGAAGGCGGCGGCGTTCGTCTTCGATGACGACCATCGCCTGACGGCGTTCTTCGGTGAGGCGGAGGGAAAAGGTGACCTTCTGACGGTCGAGCTCATCTTCCGCGGCCTTTCCGCGGGCCTGAATGTCGATCTCGCGCCGTTCGAGGGCCGCGCGTTCCTCATGGAGTTCGGCGGTGATCTTGAGGCGATGCTTCTCTACGTCATCAAATGTTTTGTCATGAAGCGAACGCTCCATGTCGGCGAGGCGCTCGCGCTCCTTGGTGGAGGCTTCCACGAACGCTTTCTTTTCGGATTCGAGGTCCTGGATCTGACGGTTGCGTTCGGACTCCCAAACGCCCTTCGCGCGCTCGGCGTCCGCCAGGCGAACCTGCCACGCATCCTTCAGGTCCAGTTCGCGGCGTTCAAATTGTTCGGCGAGGAGACGGATTTTCTCGGCGTTCTCCTCGTTGGCGCGGCGGCAACGGTCGGCGAAATCTTTTTCGAGCTGTTCCTGCCGAAGGTCGAGCTGGCGACGGCGCTCGGACTGTTCGCGTTCAAAGGTCTCGTGTTCGTTCCGCGCGCGCTCAATGAATTCGATCCGCTCGGAATCCAGCCGGGCCTTCTCCGTCTCGAGTTCCGCGCTGCGGCGGATCGTGCTTTCATCGTGGTTGCGGCGGCGGGATTCCAGGTCGCGCTCAAGGGAGTCGACCCGTTCCTGTAAAAGGTGTTTCTCGCGGTCGTACTCCTGCGCGAGTTCGCGCCGGGAATGTTCCAGCTTCAGCAGCCATTCTTCACGCTGCCGCTCCAGCTCGCCCTTCCTCGCTGCAATGCTGCGATCGGCGTCGCTGAAAGCGCCGGCGCGTTCGCGTTCCAGCTGCAGCGACTGCTGCGCCATCCGTTCCTGAAGGTCGCGTTCCTTCGTGACCATCTGGTCCTGCAGGAGGGACATCTTGACGGTAAATTCTTCCTGGAGATTGCGGATCTTCTCGTTGTAGAGCCGCTGAATCTCGGGTTCGAGGCCGACGATCTTCTCGCGAAGTTCGACGACTTCCAGTTCCTTGTTGCGAACCAGGTCGGCCAGTTCGAGACGTTCGCGGTCCGCCTGGGAGAGGGCGCCTTCCGAGCGACGGGCGTTCTCTTCGGCGCCTTCGGTGCGGCGTCGCGCCTGCTCGACGTCCATCTCCAGCGCGTGAACGCGGTCTTCAAGGTAGCGGCGGGTCTCGGCTTCCTGGGGGGCGTACTTTTTCCAAAGCTGTTCCATCGAAGCGCCCATGAGGTTGCGGTATTCCTCGAGGAGCTGATGGGTTTTCTGGACGATTTCTTTTTCATTGAGCGCTTCGTTGGACTGTCGCGCGAGTTCTTTCGAAAGCCGGGAGGATTCTTCTTCCTTGCCGATGAGGCGGTTGTTCAAGCGCTGGATGTCCTCGTCGAGAAGACGCACTTTCTCCAGCGCCCATCGAAGCGCCAGCTTCGCTGTGCTCACATCGGTAATATCTTCCGTCTGGAATCGACGAATGTCGTCCGCGCTCATCTCATTCCTGTAAGGGCAAACATGGTGCTGTGTTTTCGAAGGATGAACCGGAGGGGAGTCGTTTTCAACGCCTTATTTAGAGCCGGTTCCCCGAATAAGACTCCGGTTGTGTTGAGGGTTTTGGCCCAACGACGGATTCGCGCTGTGTTCTCGGTCATTTTTTGTGGAATCGGCCCCTCCAGCGGAAACCGGGAATAATTCTTACAATGCCGAAATGTCGCATTTGACCTCGCAGGAATTGGCCTGCCCCAGCTGCAAACAACCGAACGAAGTGGATCTGTGGAGCGTGATGAACGTCCGCGAGGATCCTGAATTGAAGGACCTCCTCCTGGGCGGGGAAATCAACATGGTGGAATGCCTCTCCTGCAAGGAGATCTTCTACGGCGAAGCCTTCATTCTCTACCACGATCCGGAGAACGAGATCATCGCGTTCGTCTACCCGTCCGATAAAAAGGAATTCGGGGAACTGCTCTTCGAGAAAACGATGGCCGATTTCACCAAGGAACAGGCGGAAGCGCCCGTTGAACGGAAGCTTTCCTATAAGCCTGTGTGCTTTTTCGGCCTGAATGAACTTCTTCAGTTTGTTGAGGCGGACGAAGAAGTCAGCCTGCAGAGCGAAGTGGCCGAGGCCATCGCCCGGGAGAACGGCCTGTCGGTCAAAAAGCTCCGGCCCGGACTGGCGCGTGCCCAGAGTCTGCCGCGGGTCATTCCGGTGGACGGGTCCGCGAAAGACGCCCGGCCGTCCGTTCTGTCGGGCCTGAAGCGTCTCACGTCCTTGAATGACCGGCTCACCATCTACAACCAGGCGCTGGCGCGGCTTGAGGCCGATCCGGCCATCGACGTCCGGTTTTCGTGACGACGCCCCGCAACATCGCTTCCCTGCTGTCCAGCCTCCCGGCCGACATTCTGCAGTTCGCGATAGCCGCCGGAGAGTGCGCCGAGAAGAACGGCACCGCTGCCTCGCTCGTGGGGGGCATTGTTCGCGACATGTTCCTGCGCCGCCCGCTCCCGCCGGACGCGGACGTCATCGTTGAGCCGCCGTCCGTTCCGGTGGCCGAGGCGCTGGCGCGTGAATTCCAGGCTGAGCTGGTGCGCCATCCGCGCTTCCACACGTTCCGGATGAACCTGTCGACGGGGCGAAAGTTCGACATCGTGACCGCGCGTCAGGAAACCTACGCGGCGCCCGCCGCACTGCCGGACGTGACGCCGTCTACCTTCGAGAAGGATCTCTGCCGCCGGGATTTCACCATCAACGCGATGCTGTGCCGGTTGGGCGCGCGAACCGGCGAGTTGATGGATCCGTTCGACGGACACGCGGATCTGGAAGGCAAAGTGATCCGCGCGCTTCACCCGAAGAGTTTCGAAGACGATCCTACCCGGATTTTCCGTGCCGCGCGGTTTGCGGGCCGGTTGGGGTTTCAGCTTCACGCGGAGACGCTTTCTTGGATTCGAGCCAGCCTGTCGGCGGGCCACGCCGAACGTCTGTCGCCCGTGCGCCGACGGCACGAACTGGAACTGCTTCTCCGG
>JAYTIE010000043.1:0-5942 GCA_043732015.1 Elusimicrobiota bacterium
ACCGCAGCGGCAACCTGCTGGCGAATATTCCGGTCATGTCCTATCCGTCGCTGGATCACTCGAAGAACACCGCGTCGATCATCGCGTTCACGAACGAGAAGGGCCAGTACACCCTTCAGGGCATCGATGTCGACAAGGCGCGGTTCTATGACGTCATCGCCGCCCCGCGCAGCAGCAACGGCGATAGCCGACTGACCAATTTTGACGGCCCGCGTTACGGCGAAGTGCGCCGAACGCAGGTGGACACGAAAGCGAATCCATCCGTGGACTTCACGCTGGACCGCGCGCTAGGTTCGGTCAAAGGAAGTGTCGTCACACCCGACGGCGGAGCGCTCACGGTGCCGTTCGAAAGAAACAATTCCCAGCCCGGCGCGCATCTCATCATGAACAAGCTGGGCGATATTCCGCAGAACAACCCGCTCGGCAACATTGAAACCGAAACCAACCCGGACGGGACATTCGAGGTCAAGGGCCTGAGCGCGGGAACCTACAGCCTCTGGGCGTTGGCCGCGGGATACGGCAGCGGATTCCTGAAGAACATCGTAGTGGGGAACACGGCGACGGACATCGGAAAGGTAACGCTTCAAGCCGGCCAGAAACTTTACGGTGCGCTTACCAATCCAGACGGCACCGCGCCGAACAGCAGCCAGATTGAAGCGCTGGTCGCGGTGAGAAACGGATTTGAGGAAATACTCATCGGCGACTTTACGCAGGACGCTGAGGGCAACATCAGCGACTACTCGATTTCGGGATTCCAGCCTGAAAAGGCGTACACGATCCTCGTTTTCAACAGTCAGAATGACATCTTCGTTCTGGCCGATAAGCTCGTTGTGAACAGCCTTACGCGCCGGGACTTCGTGCTGGCGAGCCGCGCGCCGTCCATCCTGACCCAATACTCCCGTGCGACGGATGGATCCGTCACCGTCCAGTACGATTTCACGCGCGCTCTCCGCAATTCAGTGACCGATCTCGAATCGAACGGCATTGCCGACGATTCCGACCCCCAGAAGATTATCCGCGTCGTTTCGGGTTCGACGACCACGACGACGGGGCTTACCTTTGCAACTGACTGGCTCACGCCGGACCGCCGCCGGGCGCGCGTCACCTACACGCCGGCGAGCGGAGAGAAGTCCTTCACGCTGCGCGTCGCCGCCGTGTTCGGCGAAATCGATTCGACCTCGGGGGCCAACTACGCCACGACATCCGATTTCAAATATTTCCTCGGTATCGGCAAGCAGAAGGAACAGAAGTTCACGAACGCGAATGGCGGAACCGTTCAGCTCGAGGAGGACACCTCGGAATTCACCGCCCAGCCCGGGACCTTCGGCGCCAGCGCGGAAGACGAAGTGAACGTTTTGTTCCGTGTCGCCACGGAAGCCGAAAGTCTGTCCTCGAATCCGGTGGGGACCTCGGCAAAGACTTCGCGCGTGATGTCCGCGGCCGCGAAGCTCGGCGCCGGCGCCTACCCGCCTGAAATGGGCTCGGCGATCATGAAACTGAAAGCCGCGGGTATAAATCCCTTCAGCTCCTTCTATGACATCTTCCTGCCGGCGGGAGTGAGCCACTTCTTCCCGGAGGGCCACGAAGCCCGGCTTTGCGTCGCCTACGACGACTCGGCCACCGATCCCTACGGCCTGAACGTCTATTACTTCAACACGACGTCGAACGAATACCTTCTGGAGAAAGAGAACAAGTCAGTGGACACCGACAACCAGCGCATCTGCGTGAGCCTCGGCCACGCGTCCGTGTTCACGGTTCTCGCCTCCAGCCTCCCGGTCATCTCCGGCGCGGGCTACACGGGCGACCTGAACATCCTGAATTTCCCGAACCCGTTCAACCTGAAGAGCAAGGTGGTCACGCTGCTGAACCCGGGCTCGGCCTCGGCCTCGCAGACAATCAACGGAACGATGATCAAGATCAGCGTTCCGCCGGCGATCGGCGGCACCGCCCAGATCGAAATCTTCAGCGTGACCGGAGAGCGGATCCGCACGCTTCATCAGCCGCTGACCAGCGGCGCGCACAATTACTTTGAGTGGGATGGAACGAACGAATCCGGCGCGAAGGTCGCTTCAGGAACCTACATCGGCCGCCTGACGATCGATGGCGGAAACGAAAAGTTCATCAAGATGGCGGTGCTCAAGTGAGGCCGTTGAATATGCGCGCCACTCTCGCGCTCCTGCTGGCCGGCCTGGCGCTCTCGCCGGCGTTCGCCGGCAAGAGCAAGATCGGAACGAGCGGCGCCCAGTTCCTGCGCATCGGCGCCGGCGCGCGCCCCACCGCAATGGGCGACGCCTACACCGCGATCGGCGGCGATGTGAACTCATCCTATTTCAATCCGGCCGGTCTCGCGACGCTGCGAAAGGCCGAGCTGACCGCGATGCACACGCAGTACTTCCAGGGCATCGACTATTCGTACGGCGCGTTCGCGATTCCCGCGTCGTTCGGAACCTTCGCTTTCTCCGCGGCGACGCTCCAGACTTCCGACATCAAGAAATACGGCGCCGATGAAACCCCCTACGGAACCTTCAACAATCTCGACGCGGCCTACGGCCTGTCGTTTGGAACGGACATCAGCGAGGCCGTATCATTCGGCGGAACGGCGCGCTACATTCGCGAGAGCATCGATTCCAACTCCGCGACCGCCTGGGGCGGCGACCTCGGCGTGATGTACGCCGATCCCGACAGCAATTACAGCTACGGCTTCGCCGGACGCCATTTTGGCCAGGCCATCAAGTTTCAGGACGAAGGCGATCCGCAGCCGCTGGTGCTCGATCTCGGCGCCGCGGGCCACTATTTCGCCAAGCGCCTGACCATTGGCGCCAACATCCTTTCGCCGCGCGACAACAACGTCCAGTTCGGACTGGGCGCCGAGTGGAAGCAGGGACGGGAAGACCGGTTCCGCTACGCCGTCCGCGGCGGATTCCACTCTTTTGGCACCGATGCCGGCGGCGCCACCGGCCTTTCGCTGGGCGGCGGACTCGGTTACAAACGCCTCGATTTTGACGTCGCCTGGGTACCTTTCGGCGATCTCGGGAATACATTCCGCTATGCGATACTCGTCCACTTCTAAGAAGAAAATATCCGTGGTCCGACCTTCCGCGGTCAACCGGCGGAAGGACCGCCGCATCCGTGTCGACCGGGCCGTGCGGGTGCCCGTTCAACTATTTCCAATCCTGCCCTTCGTCGGAACTCCCTGCGAAGCGGTCCTCGTGAACCTCTCGGCGGGCGGAATGGGCCTGCTTCTGGAGAACGACGGGGAGGGTCTGGCCAAGGGAACCAAACTCGTGGTTCATTTCCGGCTGCCCGGCCTTCCGCTGACGGAGTGTCGCGGAACCGTCAGCAATCACATTGCCGGGAAAAAATCCGCCTGGATCCGGATCGGCGTGAAGTTCCAGAAAGCGCCGGTCAACCTGACCGAACGAATTCAGAAGATGATCAACGATGACGCCGTCTGCGACGCGCGCATGTTCGAAAGCGCCGACCCGCGGTGCGACACCGCCTGCTCATTCCACAGCCTTTGTCACAAACCGATTCGCGTGGGGGGACATACCCAGCACGCCCAGTTCGAGATTTCCCTTCAACGCGGCGGATAATCTCCGCGCTCCTTCCGGCTGGTGTCCACACCGGCTTTGATATACTGCCCATGAAATAAAGCCGTTCATGTCGCAGCCCCTGGTCCAAAACAACATGCGCCCACTCAAGGCTTCTCTTCTTTTCCTTTACAGCCTCGCGTCTCTCACGGTCATCGGGTTCACCGTCTCGCATCTCTGGCAGACGTCCCACGAACTGAAAACGGAATACAAACGGATGTCCGCGCCCGGCGCGCCGGTGGCCGCCGCCCCGATTGTCGCCACGGCGCTTTAACGTGAACAACCGTATCGCCCGCTTCGTCGCCCCGTCGGTCCTGCTCACGTTCCTGTTCTCATGCGCCCCAGCGACGCTGACGCCGCGCAAGACCGAATCGAAGCCGGCCGCCGCCCCGGCGGCCGCTGCGCCCTCTGCGGAAGCACCCGCCGCGCCGGCCGTCACGCCATCGCTCGAAGTCTCTCCCGAATTGAGCCGGAAACACGCGGTTTTTCTGATTCTGCATCCGGACGACAACGCCAACGCGCTGGCCGCGGCGCTCGAAGCCGACCCGCGACTCAAGCTGACGATCATTCTGCCCGCCGGCTACTTTGACGTCGAGAATCACCAACTCGCGGCCCCGCGCTTTCGCGTCCTTCAGAGCTCCAAGCAGATCGAGATCGCGCTGTCGCTTGCGAATGAGCCGAATCTTCCGCTCATCGCCGATCTCAAAAAAGCGGGACCGGAGGCGGAGAAGTGGGGAATCGATTTCGTGTGGCCGGAAGACGTGGCCGCTCAAGTGGCGCGCGGAAGCGGCAGTTACCAGAAGCGATGGTCACAGCTGCCCTCCGGTTTCTATCCGTCCTACGGCAGCGCGTCGGACAAGGTCATCGATATACTTCGCCGCTTTCGCCTCAATTGGGTGCTCGTGAAAGCGTCCAGCACGTGGGGCATCCGGTTTTTCGGGGGAACCGCCGTGATCGTCCCGCCTGAAACCCCGTCGTTTGACGAAACGCAGTCGGTTTCCGCCGTCGCCGAGGCCGCTGCCACAGCGGCCGCCACGCAACCGTTCACGGTGATCAACGCCGGCAACTGGCCGTCCGCCGATCATGAAACGCAGTTCATCCGCGCGCTGGCGAAGCGGGCCAATACAACGGAGTTCGAAACCGCTCACGCGTACGTTGAACTCCTTCACAAGGAATATGCGCTCGCGGACGGGCATGATCCCTTTGCTCAGGATTTTTCCGACTGGGTTCGCTCGCCCGTCCAGAAGCGCGCCTGGCAGGCGCTCTCGGACGCCCGGCAGGTCATCGAGACCTACAAGAATTCCGGACACGCCGATCTCTCCCGGCTCGACGCCGCCATCGAAGAAATCTGCGGCGCGGAAGGCGGCCGGTTCCTTTTTTCACTTGGTGCACCCGAAGGAGCGTCGACGCTCGTCCAGCGAAATTTCCTGGCGACCATCGCCAACGTGTACCGCCTCTGCGGCGTTGTGGTTCCCTCGAACCTCAACACCTGGTTCGCGGACCGCACCGCGCACAAGGTCGCCACCTTCGCCACGGAGGACAACCGGCCATTTTTCACCGAAGGCCCGCAGCGGATTTCCTGGAATGACCCGAAAGGGGACGACAACGGCCCCGGCACGTTCACCTATCCACTGGGCATCACGAAAGGAACCTTTGATCTGCGTCAGGTCGCGATATCGTGGACCGAGACGGACATCACCATTTCGATCGAAACCGCGGAGCGTTCCGCTGACAATGCGCCGCTGCAACCGGCGGCGGACGTGTACATCGACGTGAACCGCATTTCCGACGCGGGAACGACCGCCATCATCCGCCAGCGCGGAACGGGCTTGATCGAAAGCGACGCCGCCTGGGAATTCGCGGCGACGCTGACACCCAAAATGGCCGTTCTCAATCAGGGCCTTCCGGGCGGAGAACGCCTCGTGACCATGGTCCCGGCGGGAAAAAGCCAATCGGGCTTCAGCGCGACGTTTCCGCGCTCGCTGCTCCGCGGCGATCCGCACAAGTGGCGCATCAGCGTGGGCCTCGGAGCCGTGGAACCAGGCCCGCGCGACCAAGCGCCGCCGTTCATTCCGGTCCTGCCCACCTCGTCTCCGAAATCATTCGGCGGGGCCCTGGCGGTGAAAAGTCCCGCGCGGTACATCGATGTTCTCGCGCCGAACGCGGCCGTTCAGGTGGAAAGAATGAAGCGTTACGAGACCGGGATCGTCACACTTCCCTACGCGGAAGTGGGGGAATGAGCGATTTCCGCTTGCCCGTCGGCGGATTTTTGTTATTCTCCGTTTCCCGCGACTAGTTCCGTTTCCAAACCTGTCGTTTTTTTCATTGGGGCTGTAGCTCAGCTGGGAGAGC
>JAYTIE010000044.1:0-5906 GCA_043732015.1 Elusimicrobiota bacterium
GGCGATTAGCGCCAGATGAAGGCCGGCGGTCGCGGACGAGACGGGACCTGCGAAGGCGCCGCCCACGTAGTCTTTGAAAAGGGCGGCGAACTTCTCCACCTTGGGACCCGTGGTGATCCAGCCGGAATTGATGGAGTCGATCATTTCATCGATCTCATCTTTTCCGACCGTGGGCCGCGAAAAAGGAAGGAAGTTATCGCGCATGGATGGTGGTGAGGGGCGAGGGTCTTTTCATCGCAATCATGCTCAGTGTGACCGGATTAGACCAGATTGCGGGCACGAACGACATGACAAGTTGGAAGGCTTAGGCCAGGAAGATCCGGAAGGCGGGATTTTTGGTCTCTTCGACGAACGGATAGCCGGTGGAACCCAGAAATCGACGGAAATCCCCCCGTTCCGAGGCGGGAACCTGGATGCCGGCGAGCACGCGGCCATAGTCAGCGCCGTGATTCCGGTAGTGAAAAAGGCTGATGTTCCAGCTTCCGCTCATCGCATTCAGGAATTTCATGAGGGCGCCGGGACGCTCCGGAAACTCAAACCGGTAGAGAACCTCGTTGCCGAGTCCGGCGGCGTGGCCTCCCACAAGATGACGGACATGAAGTTTGGCCAGCTCGTTGTCGGTCAGGTTATGCGCGGACAGCCCCGCCCGTTTGAACGACTTCAAGAGCCGCTCGGCGTGCTTGTTGTCCTTCACCTGCAGGCCCACGAACACGTGCGCCTCTTCGGGGTCCGCATACCGGTAGTTGAACTCCGTCACATTGGACGGCCCGATCAGTTCGCAGAACTTACGGAAGCTGCCCGGTTTCTCGGGGATGATGACGGCGAAGAGCGCCTCGCGGTGTTCACCCAGCTCAGACCGTTCCGCGATGAAACGCAGACGATCAAAATTCATGTTCGCCCCGCTCGCCACCGCGACCAGCTTCTTTCCCATGAGATGTTTTTGGGCAGCGTATTTTCGCAGACCCGCCACCGAGAGCGCGCCCGACGGCTCCAGGATGGACCGTGTGTCTTCGAACACGTCCTTGATGGCCGCGCAGATGTCATCGGTGTCGACCGTGATGACGCCGTCCACCAGTGTTTTGCAGAGGCGAAATGTTTCCTTCCCCACTTCCTTTACCGCGACGCCGTCGGCGAATTGCCCCACCTGCGCGAGTTTTACGCGGCGGCCGGCTACCAGAGACCGTCGCATGGCGTCCGCATCCACCGGTTCAACGCCGATCACTTTGGTGGCGGGACGGATGCTCTTCACATACGCCGCGATCCCGGCGATCAGGCCGCCTCCGCCCACGGGAACAAAAATGGCGTCGGGGGGCGTCGCACTCTGATTCAGGATTTCCATCCCAACCGTTCCCTGCCCGGCGATCACATCCGGATCGTCGTAGGGATGCACGAAGGCGCGGCCGGTGGCATTCGAAAGTTTTCGCGCTCGCTCGTAGGCTTCGCTGTAGTTGTCGCCGTGGAGCAGAACATCCGCGCCGAAACCGCGGACTGCGTTCACCTTGATTTCGGGCGTGGTGAGCGGCATGACGATGGTGGCGCGGCACTTCAACCGGCGAGCGGCGAGGGCCACCCCCTGCGCATGGTTGCCCGCCGACGCGGCCACGACGCCCTTTCGCCGGACTTTCTCAGGAAGCGCCGCCATCTTGTTGAACGCGCCCCGGATCTTGAACGAGAATATTGGTTGAAGGTCCTCGCGCTTCAGGAACACGTGGTTCTTTGTGGACGCAGACAGGCGTGGCGCGACCTCGAGCGGCGACTCGATGGCGACTTCATAAACGCGTGTTTTGAGGATTTTCTTGAGGTAGTTCAACGCGGCGGCGTCAGTCGTATCGTTCGAAGTGGATCTGTTCTTTTGCCACGCCGAGCGCCTGAAGCTTCTCGCACACGCCGTCGATCATCTTCACGAGGCCGCAGATGTAGAAGTCCTTGTTCGCGGGTTCCGGAATGAATTCCTGAAGAGCGTCCTGGACGTAACCGCGTTTCCCCGCCCAGTTGGAGTCCGCCTGGCTGAGGGTATGCAGAAATTTGAAGTTCGGATGCTTCGCTGCGATTTCATCCCACTCCTTGCGGTAAATGATGTCGTGCTCATAACGATTTCCAAACACGAGATAGACGTTCTGCCTCGTGCGCTGGAACAGCAGTTCGAGGATCATGCTTCGGAACGGCGCGACGCCGGAGCCAGCCGCGACGAACACGATGTCGCGCGGGAGAACTTCCGGGTGGGTGAACTTGCCCAGCGGTCCCATCATCTGGAGCTTGTCCCCTTCCTTCATTTTGTGGAGATAGTTGCTGGAGACGCCGTCACGGACGAGCGTCACGCAAAGATCCACGTGGTCATGGTCGTAGGGTGGCGAAGCCACGGAGTAGGAAGTGCGACGGACCTTGTCCGGCGTCGGGATGAACATCTGAACAAACTGGCCGGCTTTGAAGTTGATCAGCTTTCCTTCCGGGAGCTGGAAGCGGAGGTGTTTGACTCTGGGGGTCAGGAACTCCACTTTGGTGAGCGTGGCATCGTAGGTCTCAAAAGTGCGGGTGTTTTCGGTCGACGTCGACAAATTATCCTCCGGGTCTCGAATTGGCCCTAAGGATAGAATAAAAACAAAAACCCCCGGGCGATGCCCCGAGGGTTTTGTCGATCGGATCCGCGGATCAGATCAGGCTTTGGAGACGTTGGCGGCTTTCGGACCCTTGTCCGAGTCCACCACTTCAAACTCCACAGCATCGCCTTCGACGAGGGATTTAAACCCGTCTCCGGTGACCGAGGAGTAGTGAACGAAAACGTCGCCCGCTCCGTCATCTCTGGTAAGGAATCCGTAGCCCTTCTGATTGTTAAACCACTTCACTTTTCCACGCAAGGTGTTACCTGCCTTTTGAAGCTTGATTCGGAGTCGTTTTTGGGTACACGCGAGTGTCTTTGAAACCAACCCAAGAACTCTCTGCCCTAAATATGGGGGCCTTTCCGGGTCGGTTTCAAGGGAAAGTTCACACCTTCTTGGGCCAGAAGCCTCCGTTTGGCGGCCACTCCGCCCTCACCGGAATACCCGCCCATCCCGCCATCGGACCTTAAAACCCGGTGGCAGGGGACGGTCGGAACGAAGGGGTTCGCGCCCAGGGCGGTTCCTACAGCGCGGCTGGCGCCGGGCTTGCCCAGCTCTTTGGCGATCCACCCATAGGTCCTTGTTTCGCCGGCTGGGATGCTGTAGCAGATCTTCCATACCCTCTGATAGAAATCTGGATAATCCTTCATCTTCTCGGAAAGTTCATGCGGGAGTTCAACCAGCTTCATGGCGCCTCCTCGTCCAGATCGAAGGCGCGTTTACTGCGTCGCTGACGGTGAAAGGTGATAGCAAATCGATGCGCCTCGTCACGCACGTGCCGAACCAAAAGGAGCGCCGGGGAGTCCATGGGAAGCCGAATGGACTCGGACCGACCCGGGACAAAAAGCTCTTCCTCCTCCTTGGCGAGGGCTGCCAGGGGAACGCCCTCAACGCCTTCGTCCTGGATGGCTTTCAGGGCGGCCGACAGCTGGCCTTTGCCGCCATCAATCAGGATGAGGTCGGGGTAGGGCTTCCCCTCCTTCTTCAGGCGGCGGTAGCGGCGCCCCACAGCCTCGGCCATCGATTTGAAGTCGTCGATGCCTTCCACTGTTCGGATGATGTATTTGCGGTAGTTGGCCTTGTCGGGACGACCGCGCGAGAAACTGACCATCGACGCCACTTTCTCGACGCCCTGGATATGGGAAATATCAAAGCACTCGATGCGTTCCGGCGGCTTTTTCAAATCCAGCGCCCGCATCAGCTCCTGAACCGCCCGGCTGCCGCGCACCCGGTCCGCCAGCATTTCAACGGTCATCTCGCGGAAGCTCACGCGCTCGTTCATGTGACTGAGCGTATCGATCCGGTCCCGCAACTGCGCCGCTTCTTCGTATTTCATGGCCTTTGAACTTCGAGCCATCTGCCGAGTCCATTCCGCGATCATTTTTTCTTTCTTGCCTTCGAAGAACCAGCGTGTCCGGCGTACGAGCTTCGCATAGCTCGCCTTGGAAATATTTCCAAGACAGGGCGCGGCACATTCAGCCGTGTGAAGGTAAAGGCAGGACTTCACCTTTTCGTAGGGATACGGCTTCCCTTCCACGATATCGAGATCACACGGCCGGAGCGGAAAAAACCGTTTTCTCCACGCCCACGCCAGGAGGGCGCGCACGCCTTTCACGCTGGGATAGGGCCCGAAGTAAAGGGCGCCGTCGCGCTTTCGCTGGCGGGTCAGAAAGATGCGCGGGAAATCTTCCTGGATCGTCAGCGTGACGTACGGGTAGGACTTGTCGTCCTTCCACATGATGTTGAATTCGGGCTGGATCTCATTGATGAGTCTTCTCTCGAGAACGAGCGCTTCCCGCTCGCTCAGCGTCGCCACGTAGTCGACATGACGAATGTTCGTCACGAGCGCCTGCAGCCGGGAATCCGATTTCTTTGACGGGACGAAATAGGACGCGACACGTTTGCGGAGATTGATCGCTTTCCCGACGTAAATGATGGTGCCGATGCCGTCGCGCATCAGATAAACACCGGGCAGGTGAGGCAGGTTGGGAAGGAAAGACAGCTCTTTCACGGCGTTAGACGCGCGCGGTCTTCCGGCGAACCGCGGCCATGAAGAAATCCAGCTCTCGGACCTTCATGAGTCTCGCAATCAGGAAATAGAATGCGCCCCCCGTACCGATGGATACGAAGACGCGGAGATAGACGCTGGTCGCGGCCAGCGCGTGAAAAGCGAGCGCCCAGCAGACTATTCCCATGCCGAGGCCGGCCAGCGATCCGTAAAAAAAGCTCATCGCGAAGTCGCGACCGCCGATCGCTCCCACGTCCTTTCTTAAGTAATGGAACAGCAGGGCGGCCTGTACCCACGCGGACACGGTAGTGGCGGTTGTCAAACCGGCGACCCCGAACGGATACATCAGAACGACATCCAGAACCACATTGATCAGCATTCCGATAAACGCCAGACGAACGGGCGTACGGGTGTTCTGACGCGCATAAAAGCCGGAGGCGAAGATCTTGATCATTGAATAAGCGGGCAAGCCGGCGGCCATGGGGACCAGCGCCGCGTAGGCGAGACGGGACGCTTCCACCGTAAACCGTCCGCGTTCGAAGAGAACCTGAACAATCGGAAATCCGAGAACCGCGAGGCCGATGAACGAGGGAATGAGAACGAAGTTTGCGATCCGGATGGCGAGGCTAAGCTGGTTCTTGAAGCCGTCCATGTCTCCCTCGCTGGACGCTTTCGACAGGGCCGGCAGGGAGACGCTGGCCACGGCGACACCGAAGAGGGCCAGCGGCAGCTGCATCACCCGGCTCGAGTTGTAGAGCGCGGTGACGGAGCCCTCGCGCAGGAGGCTGGCACACACCTGGTCGACGAACGAATTCATCTGGTCGGCGCAGAGACCGATCATGGTCGGAATCATCAACAGAATGACCCGGTAAACCTCCGGGTGCCGGAACGGCCGGACGAACCGGATCCGGTATCCCTCCTTGTAAAGCGAAGGCAACAGCCAGAGGAGATGAATCCCAACGCCGATCACCGCCGCCACGGCGAGGCCTTCGACCGGGGAGTCCATCCGGGAGGCCACGAAGACGATGAAGGCAATCTCACCGATGGAGAGTCCGGCCGGCGCTACGGCGGGCGTGAAGAAGCGGCCGCAGGCGTTCAGGACCGACGTCACGACGGCCGCGAGCGAGATCAGCAGGAGGAACGGGAAAATGAGCCGGGTGAGGCGAACCGTCAGGTCGAACTTCTCCGGGTCCCGCGCGAATCCCCAGGAAGACAGATAGGTGATCTGCGGCGCGAAAACCATGCCGAGAGCGACCAGGATGATGAGGATGACCGTCAGGCCGGACAGGAGCGCGTTAAAG
>JAYTIE010000045.1:0-5889 GCA_043732015.1 Elusimicrobiota bacterium
CGCTGGTGGCGATGCTGGTGAGAACAAGACCGCCCAGGTATTCGGAGATTTTCAGCGGCGTCGCGAAAAAGTTCAGGAAGTTGCGGGACCAGACATCCTCGAAGAACGTCATGGTCACGCCCATCATCACGCGCTGGAAAAAATCCCACAGCAGAATGGCGCCGAGCAGGGTTTGCGTGAAGTTGTATCCCGCCATCGCGACCGTGTTCAGGTATTTCGCCATGAATCCCCAGAGGACGATGTCGACCGCGACCCACGCGAAGAGCGGCATGACGCGAGAGAAGCTTCCCCGCATCAGGTAGAAGTAGCGGAGGACGATGGCGGAGGTCCGGTCCCACCGCATCAGGCGTGCTCCCCCAGCGACAGCGGTTCCCGGGCCACCGCGATGAAGATTTCGTCGAGAGAGGCCTTGCCGTGTTCGGCGGGCAATTTCTTCGGATCGCCTTCCAGCAGCGCTTTCCCGTGCGACAGAAACAGGACGCGGTGGCAGACTTCCTCCACCTCGCGCATGTTGTGTGACGTCCACAGGACGCCGATCTGCGCTGACGACGCGAAGTCGCGGATACGCGCGCGAATGTCGCTTGCCATAGACGGATCGAGCGACGCGGTGGGTTCGTCCAGCAAGAGCAGGTGCGGCTTGTTCACCATGGCTTTGGCCAGATTGACCCGCGCCTGTTCGCCGGAGGAAAGCAGTCCGCACTTCACGTTGCGAAACTTGCCGATTTCAAATTCACCCAACAGAGCGTCCACGCGCGCGTCCGGATCTTTCACGCCGTAGATGCGCGCGAAGACACGAAGGTTCTGGATCACCGTCAGGTTTCCGGGAAGCGGCGCGTAAACTGCGGCGAAATTCGTGGCGGCCAGCGCGCGCGACCGGTCCTCGGCCAGGCTCACGCCTTCAATCCGGATGGTGCCCGCAGTGGGTTCAAGAACCCCGAGGATCATGTTGATGGTGGTGGTCTTTCCGGCGCCGTTGGGACCGAGCAGGCCGACGATTTCACCCCGCCGCACGTCGAACGACAGGTTCTCCACCGCGACCGTGTGCGCGTATTCCTTCCGGAGTCCGGAAGCGGACAGGACAGATTCTGCTGTGGAGTTCATGACAGGTTCAGGATTTCTTGGCGGGCGTTATTTTCGGGATTTCGACATCGCCGGCGTCAAAAACGGCTGGCTTTTCCAGCTTCGGCGTCCATTTTTTCGCCAGGTCGTCTGCCGCGGCTTTCGCATCTCTCTCCAGTCCCCCGGTCATGTTCTCACGCGCCTTGATCGCGGGCGCGAATCCCCGGTTGGCGGCCTGGGTCAACCAGAAATAGCCGACCGCGGGGTCCTGGGCGCCATTGATGCCTTTGAGGGAGGCGATGGCAAGGTTGTACATCGCATTCTTCTCGCCCTGATTGGCGGCGCGGCGGAACCATTCCACAGCGGCGGCGGTGTCGCTGGATTTCGTGAGGCCGCGCGCGTTCATGGACGCGTAAAGTGTCTGGGCCCACGGATGCCCCGCTTCGGCCGCGGCTTTCGCCATGTCGAACGCCTGGCGCTGCTGCAGCTCATCCGGGGATCCCTGCAACACGAGCGCAATCCAGGCCTGTCCGCGCGGATCGCCCGCGTCGGCGGCCGCGGAGAGCCATTTGATGCCTTCGTCGTAATTCTGCCCACGCCCGCGGCCCTGCATGAAGTCAACGCCCAGCGCACACTGGCCCTTGATATCTCCCGCCAAAGCGGCGCGTTCGTGTTCCTGGGATTGCGTTTCGTCCGGCGTCGCCGCCCGCGCCAGGGAGAAGGCGGCGAACGTCAGGAAGAGGAGCGTCAGGGAAAAAGATCGAAATATTTTCTGCATGGGGGGAATTGTATCACCGAACGCGGCTGACCGGGTCCCATTGAAGGCGGTGGCTCCAGAGGAGCGAGACAAGGGCGAACCCGACGCTGAGGAGCGGGACGCCACGGAAGCCAAGGTATTCAATGGCCATTCCGCCCCCCAAAGATCCCAGCGTAATTCCCACATAAAGCGCGCTGTTGTTCCAGGCGAGGGCCGCCCCGCGCCGGCTCGCATGCCGGTGGGCGAGGTGCGACTGGAACGCCGGAAAATAGAGGGCCGCGAAGCAGGAAAAGAAAAAGAGCGCGATCATCGACGGAACATAGAGACCGATCAGCTGGCGGAAGAAAAGAACGGCGATGCTCAGCATTACGCAGCTGATGCGGGTAATCCGGCGCGGACCCCAGCGGTCGACGAGAAATCCTCCGCTCAGTCCGCCCGTGACCATACCGACGCCGTAAAACGCCACGGCCGCGGCGATCTGCCCTGGCGTGTGACCCGTGTCGCGAAGTCCCGCGCCGAGATAGACGAATGTCGAGTAAAGCGCCGCGCTCCAGAAGGTGGTGAGCAGCACGTCGGCCAGCAAGGGCCCCAGCGCGCCGTCTCCGGAGCGGGCGGTGCGCTGACAATGTCGCATCGTCACGAAATTTCCGGCCGCCAACAGAACCGGAATGGCGGCCAGGATCAGGAAGACGGGTTGCCAGCCGATGCGGTAACCGAGCAGGGATCCCAGCGGCGCGCTGGACCAGAGCGCTGTGAAGATTCCGGAACCGACCACGGCGAGCCAGGCGCCGCGGCGCTCGGGTGGCGCGACATCGCCCGTGACCGAGTAGACCGATGGCGTTATGGCCGCGGCCGCGCCGCCCGCGATGAGACGCGCGAGAAGAAAGAGGGAAAAACTGGGCGCCCAGGCGGTGGCGGCATTGCCAACCGCCAGAACGAGAAGGCCGGCGACAATGGGCATGCGCCGTCCGTGTTTGTCACCATAATGCCCAAACACGGGCGCCAGCGCCGCGTACGCAAACGCGAACACGGTTACGCCAAGACCGGCCCTGGCCGTGGAAACATCGAAGTGCGCCGCAATCAGCGGCAGGAGCGGCGACATGATGAATACGTCGGTGCCCATCAGGAACAACGTGAGCCATCCGAGGATGAGGATCAGCCGGGAACGAGGGTGGGCGTTCAAGGATAGGTGACGTCGACGATTTTTCGCCGGATCGGGCCGTCAGGACCGTCCCAGGAAATGGATTCTCCGGCTTTCGCGCCCATCATCGCGAGCGCCAGCGGTGAAGACCAGGAAAGGTAAAGGGAATCGGTTCGCGCCTCATCGTCACCGACGAGCTGGAACGTCTGCGTTTCGCCGGCGTCGTCAACAATGGTCACGCGAGCGCCGAAGCGGACTTCGGGCCCGGTTCCTTTTGGAACCACGATGGCGGAGTTGATGCGGGATTCGAGGTAGCGGAGGTCCCGGTCGATCGGTTTCACGTCTCCGCCTTCGGCCACCGTCCTCGCTTTTTTGTCGGCGAGTTCCTGCCCGGCCGTTTTCAGCTGGTCAAGTCCGCGCGGCGTAACGTAATTGGGTCCGGCCGGCACGGGGCGTTCCGGGAGGTCTTCCCCGGCATCGTCTTCTTTGGTGAAAGCGCGGCTCATCGCGGCCGGTCTTAATTCGCCGGGGCGCCGTAGGCCTTCTTCATCTCTTCAATCATCTTCTCGCGCTCTTCCGGCGTGGCGTTCATCATCTTCTTCGCAATGTCCGCCTGGCTGGACGCCGCGGCGCCGCCCGCGTGGGGACTCATCCCGCCCATCCCTTCGGTAACCTTGTAATCCGACGGTACCTTGAACAGGGACGACGGCAGCGACTTCGGTTCGATTTTTGTCGCAATCATCGTCATCGTCTTGTCGCTCCTTAAGTCCTTGTTGGTCATCCGGAGCGGAAAGTATCCCTTCGAGCGGACTTCGCTGGCCCAGGCCGGCGCCTGCGCGCCGTTGCCGCCTGCGCCAAAGTAGAACGTGCCCAACCCTTCGGCGTTGCACATTTCTCCCTCGGTTACATCGCTCTTGAACGTGAAGACGGTGCATTCGCGCCCCGCGATCGTTTCTTTCCGGTTTGTCTTCGTCAGGTCGAACTTCCGTTCGGCGGTGGGTTTCGATTTCGCGGCCGGCGCCTCGGGCAGCGGCTGCTTGATGGCCATTTTGCGGGCGGGCATCAGCACGTACATGCTGTTCTCCTTCGGAACGAACAGCATGGCGCTCTCGCCCTGTCCGGGGATTTCCATGTTCATGCGGATGTCGGGACTTTTGATCTGGTAGTTGAGCGGCTGGATTTTTCCCTCGGGCGTGTGAATCTCGTAGGTCACGTTGCCTTCGAAGGTGGCCGCCGATAGCGGCATGAGAATGGCGAATGAGAGCGCGAAGAGGGTGGCGCGGCGCATGGATGTCTCCTGTTACTGCGGGGTCGCGGTGTTCGGGATGTACTGCGTATCCTTCAGGCGGTAGCCGTCGGAGTCGATGAACGGATAGGTGATCTCACGCGGGTCGTCGCCCTTGCCGGTGGAGTAGTGAAGCGAACCCACGAGCGGGTGCTTCGCGTCCGGGAACGGGAGATCGTCGAATTGCGCCAGACCGGACTCGTTGGTCACCACGGTCTTCGGTTCGCTCTTGCCCTTGACGGACATGTCCACATTGAAACCGGCCGCGGGCGCCTGATTCTGACGGAGGACGAGGAAGAAAACCTTGTAGCCGTTGCCTTCGCGGGGACCGGTGTTCGGAACGGCGGCGGCCATGGCCGAGAGATCGGCGGAGGTAATCACTTTGACGGTCGGTGCGGCCGGCGCAGCCGGTTCGGTGGCGGTTTTCTTTCCGCAGGCGGAAAGGGCGGTGAAGGTGAGGGCGAGAACGGCGGCTGAGAGCAGGCGTTTCATGGGATCTCCTGTGAAGAAAATGATTCCTAAGAATACGATTTACAGCGAATGTTTCCGCGCGCCGGAAACGTGTTAGTCTATGGGTCCGATCTTGATCAGAGGGGGGAAATCCGATGACTCATGCATCCCGGAAAGTGAAGCAGTCCGCGGTTCGACCTGGAAAAACTTCTCCGACGGAAGAACCGTCTTACTGGCGATTATCGGAACGGGGCCGCACACCCGGAAACGAAGTGTCCGGCGGGACCGTGGTTGCGCCCGACAACGAGTTCCGGCGCACGGTCCGCTCGGCCCGCGAAATTCACGAGTGCCCCGAATCCATCCTGGCCTGTTCTTAAAGAAGGGGGAGCTATGGAACGCAAGCTCACGATCGACAGAATCACGAGTGATATCTGCACCCTGATCGAATGCAACCTCAGCCCTTATTGCGATTGTTATTTCCTCGCTGCGCCAATTAGTGCCGCGGTTCAGAAGTGCCTTCAGGACTCATCCCTAAAAGGGGAGGTGGCGGCCGCTTCCCAGGCGGGCCTCGCGAAAATCATTCTCTTTGCTGTGGAATCAGTGCTGACATCCTACCGGCTGGGCGAAAAGTGGGTCGCGCGATTGAGCGACGAAGTGGAGCACGCCGTGTTCGAAGCGCTTTGCGCTGTTCCTGCCAGTAGTTACTGAATATCAAGCATTTCAGTCTTTTCCCGGGCCGGTAACCGTGACAACTTTGTTACCCATCCTTAATGACGGCTTAAAGAAGGCCCGTCATACTGTTGCATGGGAAAAAGAGCTCTCTCGTTCGCGATGTCCATCGCGATCTTTTCCACTCAATGCGCCTTTGCTTACCAGCCCGAGGTTTCGGTCTGGGAGATGCGGCGCGCTTCACAATCCCCTGCCAATTCTTCGCTGACTTTCCCCATCGTTTCCCGGCCAGCGTCGCGGCTGGCGGCGTCGGCGCTCATTGCCGATCGTGTGGCGGCAGCGATTCCCGCGGGCCTTGTTCGGGCCCGCGTCGCGTCCACAGGCAAGGCCGGCGCGCCGGCCATCATTTTCATTCAGGACATCCATCGCAACGCGGAGGCGCAGGCGAACATCGGACGCGCGGTCGCCGCGTTGTCGCAGTCAGGCTTGGCTTCCGCAATTGCGCTCGACGGCGCTGAGGGCACGATC
>JAYTIE010000046.1:0-15132 GCA_043732015.1 Elusimicrobiota bacterium
GGCGTCGGGAACGGAATGTCGATTCCGCCCGACCGCGGTTTTACCTCGACCGATTCCTTCTCTTTCCTGGACGGCATGTGCTTACGCGCGATTTCCACGTACTTCATGATCGTGTGAAAACGGTTCAGAACGGCGGGGCCGATGATCGACTCCATGAGGCGTTGCGGGTCGGCGAAATCAAGGTTGAGGCGGGACATCAGGTCGTCGATGTCGTGCTTCTTCGCTTCATTCAACGAAAGGATCCCCTGCTTGAACGTGCGGACATTGCCCGTCACGGAATCCCGGGTTGCCTTCACGTCCTCACGAATTTTCCCCAGCTCCGCTTTCACTTCACCGAGTTTCTTGAGCGATTGCGGAATGGCGGTGATGGCCTCTGCCCCCTGCGTCGGGGTTTTCTTGATGGCATCGAGATCCGCCTGGGCTTTGGCCAGCCTCTCATGCGCCTTCAGGTCAGCGATGCGCTTCTGCCAGGCGTCCGGAAGGCCTTTCGCGGAATCCTGAACCTCCATGGACCTTTTGTAGAGGGCGGTTTCCTTGGGATCAAAATCGATTCGCTGCTTCACTTCGTCTTTCATGCCCGCCAGGCTGACCTGGAAGCGGCCCTCATACTTGCTCACGAGCTTTTCGGCGGCGCTGGGAGGCCCCTTCGCCTCTTCCTTCTTGACGAGCTTCGGCAGGGCGCCGGAGGTTTTGCGGGGTGTGTTGAACTGAAGGCCGTGAAGCGACGCTTCCCGGATGATGAAGCGCATGCGGGCGACTTCAGTGGGCTCAAGCTGAAACGCCAGGCCGCCGGTTTCGATCACGTTCTGCATCGGCGAACCGCTGTCGGTGACCTGAACGCGGGCGATGTCCACGCGCCCTGAGAAAAATTTGGTTTTGAGCCCGTCGATATCGACCTTCGCGCCGTTGGCTTTGCTGGCGAGGGACTCAACCGCGCGCTCCGCCAGCGGATCGAAGAAGACGACGAAGAAAACCACGACGCCCGCGATGAGAATCGCCACGGGAACGACGAACTTCCAGCGGATGATGTTCAGGGAAACCTTCATTCGCCCTTCAGGTCGCGGAAGGAGACGTAATACTTATAGAAGGTGCTCGCCGTGACCGCCTTCATGACGCCGCTGTTGAGAACCTTCTGACGGAGGCTGCCGCGATAGGCGACGACGCCCACCGACGCAATCAGATAAAGAGGAATCAGGAGAACAAAGCCCAGCGCGAGGGCACCCATCACGACTGTGTTGTTGAACCGGGTGTAGGGAACGAGCGGCATGTTGTAGAGCTTGGTCCAGAACGCCTGGAGCGGCGCGGCTTTCAGAAGGGCCAGACCGATGTGGTTGAGAGCGGGGTCCAGCGCATAGGAGATGATCGCGAACACGGCGGTTCCGACCGCGAGAATGGCCAGGTTCACGTTGATGACGAAGGACAAGAACGTGAGGACTGTGGGGATCAATCCGAACGGGAAAAGCCCGATCCACGCGCCCAGCGCGAAGCCCGAGGCGATCTGCCGGGGAGAAACTTCACCATTGAGAACCGCGACCACTTTCGCGAGGAGTTTGATCAGAAGAAGCATGGGGTGATTGTACTAGAGCAGCGACGTGAATGTCACCGGCGGCGGAAACGAACTTCAAGTTCTCCGTATCCCAGACGAAGAACGGTCGGCCGGCCGTGCGGGCAGGTGAATGGCGCGTCGCAGACGGCGAGTTCGGCGAGAATCTGCCGGCAGGCAGCGACATCCAGAGGATCTCCCGCTTTCACCGAGGATTTGCACGCCGCCGCGGCGGCAAGACGGTGTTCGAGCGCCGGTCCGCGGCGCTCGCCCGGTTCGGACGCGGCTTCGCACAGTTCATCCAGAAGATCGTGCAGATCGAACCGCGCGCCGAGCTTCGCGGGAACCCCTTTGACGATGAACGTGGCGCCACCGAAAGGTTCGATGTCGAACCCCATTCTCTGAAGGGTCTCGACACTTCCCCGGACCGTTGACGCCAGCGCCATCGACACTTCCCAGGTAAACGGGATCAACAGCATCTGGATTTCGGGCGTGCCCGTCTTCAGGTTCGCGAGCAGCCTTTCGTAGGCCACCTTCTCGGCTGCGGCATGCTGATCGGCGAGCAACAGGCCGCCTTCGGTCTGAGCCACGATGAACGTACGACGGACCTGACCCAGCACGACGAGCGACGGATCGCGGAGATCCACCAGTTCCGGACGCGGCACTTCCGCGGCCGACGCCGGCAGTGCGGCGTCGCCGAGCGGGCGATAGAGGAAATCGAGCGTCTCCGTCAGGGCCGCAGTTGGGCGATCGGAACCGAAGGAAGGCGCGCGGGACGTCGCGGGCGATTGATACACGGGGGGCGACGGCATTTCGGTGGCGGCGCGCGGTGAAAATGCCGCGACCGGCGCTTCCGCGGTGCGGCGAAGCCCGGCCTGAACTCCGCCCATGATGAATCCAAAGAGCTCGGACTCGTGCGTCAGCTTCACTTCGCGTTTCGACGGATGGACATTCACATCCACGGTTGCGGGATCGACATCCACGAAAAGGACGAAACCCGGGTGACGAAGGGACGGCAACTGTCCCTGATACGCCTCGTAGACGGCGCGCGCCAGGCGGCGGTTCTGGACCGGGCGGCGGTTGATGTAAAGGTACTGGTGGCGCGCGCTGGCCTGGTGCGCGCCCTGATCGGTCACGGCGCCCCAGACGGAGAAATGCGGGCTTTCCGCGGCAACTGATACCACGCCGCTCGCCCAGCGCGGACCCCACGCCGCGAACAGACGGTTGCGGAGCGCGTCGAACGACGCCGGACCGAACTCCGCCTTCCCGGCCTGGAAGACCTGGGGCGCGCCGCCTTCGCTGCGAAGCTCAAACGTGACAGAAGGAAACGCGAACATCGCTTCCTCGACGACCTTGAGGCACTGAGAGCGTTCGGTCGGATCGGACTTCAGAAATTTGAAACGGGCGGGGGTGTTGAAGAACAGATCGCGCACTTCGATGGTGGTTCCGGGCTCACGCGCGACGGGCTTTTCGCTGAGAAGCCTTCCCCCTTCGAGATCGAGCTCCCAGCCCGTGTCCTCATCCGCGCTGCGGGTGGTGAGGCGAAAACGGGAGACGGCGGCGATGCTGGGCACCGCTTCGCCGCGAAATCCGAACGATAGAATCTTCTCCAGGTCTTCGAGGCAGGAAATCTTCGAGGTCGCGTGCCGCTGCAGCGAAAGCCGCGCCTCTTCCAGCGTCATCCCGCAACCGTCGTCAGAAATGGAAAGTTTCGTGCGGCCCGCGCCTTCCACCGAAATGACCACGCGGCGGGCGCCGGCGTCCAGACTGTTCTCGAGAAGCTCTTTCAGCGCGGACGCTGGGCGCTCAACCACCTCTCCTGCCGCAATGCGCGCGACGAGATCATCGGGGAGCAGTTTGATTCGGGACGCGGTCATCTCTCGCGCTCCAGCCGCGCGACAAGACCGGCCAGCGTGTTCAACGCGTCCAGCGGCGTGAGCGCGTCAACCTTGACCGACCGCAACTGTCCGAGCACCGGATGCTCGGAGAAAAGCTCGAGCTGACCGCTCGCCTTCTTCGGCCTGGAATCAATTTTGTGCGCGCCGGATTCGAGCTCACGAAGAATGTCACGCGCGCGATCGATACATTCGGAAGGAAGCCCGGCCATCTCGGCCACGTGGATTCCGTAAGAGCGGTCCGCGGGGCCCCGCAGGATCTGATAGAGGAACACGACCTGGCGGCGTCCATCGGGCCCCGGCCATTCCTTCGCGGTCGCGTGCATGTTGAACACGCCCTTCAGCGCGCCTTCCAGATCGGTCAGTTCAAAATAGTGCGTGGCGAACAAGGTTCGCGGCCCCGTGGTCTTTGAGAGATGCTCAACCACCGCCCAGGCGATGGACACGCCGTCGTACGTCGAGGTTCCCCGGCCCACTTCATCAAGAACGATGAAGCTGCGCGGACCCGCGTTCGCCATGAGCGTCGCCACTTCCTGCATTTCCACCATGAACGTGGACTGGCCCTGACTCAACCGGTCCGAGGCGCCGATGCGCGTGAAAATCTTGTCGACCAGGCCGATCTCCGCGGACTGGGCCGGCACGAACGAGCCCATCTGCGCCATGATCACGATGAGCGCGGTCTGCCGGAGGTAGGTCGACTTACCGGCCATGTTGGGCCCCGTAATGATTGCGATGCGGTCGTCATCGCCCAGCGAAATGTCATTCGGAATGAATTTGTCGCGCCCAATCTGGCGCTCGATGACCGGATGGCGCCCGCCCCTGATGCGGAAGTCCGGCGCCTCGATCATTTTCGGCCGGACGTACCCGTTGTCGACGGCGGCCTGCGCCAGCGATCCGATGGCGTCCAGGTGGGCCAGACCGTCGGCGATCACGAGCAGCGTGGGACCGTGAGCCGCGACGCGGTGCACGAGTTCGGCGAAGAGGCGCGTCTCCAGCAGGACGATGCGTTCTTCGGCGCCCAGGATTTTCTCTTCCTGTTCCTTCAGAGCGGGCGTGATGTAGCGCTCGCCGTTGGCGAGCGTCTGCTTGCGAATCCACTCCGGCGGCACCTTGGAAAGATTGGTTCTCGACACCTCGAGGTAATAGCCGAACACATCGTTGTAACCAACCTTGAGAGAGGAAATGCCCGTGCGCTCGCGCTCGGCCGCTTCCATTTCGGCGATCCAGCGCTTGCCGCTGCGGCGCAGGCCGCGGAGTTCATCCAGCTCGGCGTCCACGCCCTCCCGAATCACGCCGCCATCAACGATCTTCGGCGGCGGTTCCTCGGAAAGTTCGGTTTCAAGCGAGGACATCAGTTCCGCGGGCGTTTCGAGCTTGCGGAGCGTGTCCGCGAAACGGGCCAGCGCCGTTTTGTCCTGAAGCGCGGCGAAGCAGGCGCGCACGTTCGGCAGGCGCTGCAAGGCGTCCCGGAGCGCGGAGAGGTCGCGCGGCGAGGCCGTGCCCGCCTGGGCCCGGACGGAAATACGTTCGATGTCGGCCGCGCCGTTCAAAAGCGTCCGGAGCGCAACGCGCGCGGCGCCATCCTCCACAAAAGTTTCAACCTGGTCGTGGCGGCCGCGGATCACGGCAGCTTCCATCGACGGATGCAGCAACCACCATCGCAGCAGCCGGCTGCCCAGCGCGGTGACACAGGCGTCCAGCACGCCCAGCAGCGTCGGCCCGGGACGGGAGGCGTCGGTGGACGCCACCAGCTCCAGATGACGGATCGCGGTTTCATCGAGGAACATGACGCCGGAGGAGTCGAGCGGCAGGGGTTCGGGCGCGCTCAGGCTTTTCACCGCGCCCGCGTGATCGCGTTCCAGGTATCCGCGGATGGCGCCGACGGCCTGCGCGGCCAGGCCGCCAACGACGGCGGGGACGGGTTCGATCCGGATCACGGCGCGGCCGGCGTTCAGGTTCGGAAACGCGGTGGCGGCGTCTCCGACGAGAATGATTTCGCTCGGCGCCAGGGAGGCCAGCTGAGATTTCAGAACGTTCATCTGGTGGTCATCACCGCACTCGCCCACCCACTGGCGGCCCGTCGACACATCGGCCGCGGCCAGCGCCCAGCGGACGTTCGTGGACCGGTTGCCGGCAGTGGCCGTGATGGCGACCAGGAAATTGTTGGCGCGCGACGGTAGAAGTTCGTCTTCCACCAGCGTCCCCGGCGTCACGACGCGAACCACATCCCGCTTCACCATGCCCTTCGTGGTCTTGGGGTCTTCCATCTGTTCGGCGATCGCCACGCTCTGTCCCGCGCGGATCAGCTTGGCGAGATATCCCGTCATCGCGTGATACGGAACGCCGCACATGGGAATTCCCTGACGCTGGGTCAGCGTGATTTCCATCATCGGGGAGGCGCGCTGCGCGTCCTCGAAGAACAACTCGTAGAAGTCTCCCATGCGGAAGAAAAGGATTTCGTTCGGATAACGCGCCTTCAGTCCCAGGTACTGCTGCATCACCGGGGTCGCGGCCTTTCCATTGGGCGTCACGGCCGTGGTCACAGGTCATACCCCCGGTAGCGGCGGCGGTGCTGGATGCGGCGGTACGTCTCAATCACCCAGCGGACGTGATCGGGGCCGAAGAAGACAAAGTAGTTCAGGAGCGAAACGAGAATGCCGACTTTGTAGCGACCGGGCGCGGCAAAGAAGGTGAGCGCGATCCGCGCCCAGACGAACCAGGCAATCCATTTCACGCGGACGGGGATAATGAAAAACAGAAGGACCTGAAAATCCGGATAAAGGGATGCGAACCCCAGGAAAATCGTCTCATTCAGAAAAAACGCCGCCGACAGATCCCGTCCCACAATGAACGCGGCCGCGATGCAGCCCAGCGCGCCCATGAGATAGTAAAGCGTCAGGCGGAAGCTGCCCCACTCGCGTTCCAGCGCCTGGCCGCAGACGTACTGGAAATAGAGCGAGAAGAGCGCCCAGATGGGCCCTTGCGCCGGAAGAAGAAAGAGGAAGGTAAGGATCCGCCACCACTCGTTCGCCTGAACGACCCGGACGGGGTCCATGATGAGATACGCGTCGGCCCCAGGATTCAGGTACGACCACAGAAAAAGAATGGCCTGGGCCGCCACCACGTAAACGGGCAGTCCGCCAATCGCCAGCCAGCCCAGCCGGCGTTCTAATTTATTGATGAGTTCCATGGAAGGCGGCCAGCTTAGCAAAGGCGGCCACCGTCTTAAAAACAGGACTTTCGGGACTATCTCTTCGGCATGGGGATGTTGCGGAGGACTTCCTGGGCCGCGGAACGGAGGCTGACCGCCCACCCCCCGTGCATTCGCGCGGACGGGTGCAGCCCGTCCTCCGCCAGCAACGACGGGTTGTCCACGGCTTGCTGAAAAATCGGCACGACATCGGAGATCCGGGTGTTGTATTTGCGCTTCACCTGCAGGATCACATAGTTGAACTGATGGATCATGGCGCTGATCTTCCGGGGGTCGCGCGCCTTGGCGAAGGGCGTAATGCTGTAATCGGGAATTGTGATAAGGATGACGTGGGAAGGATCGTTCCCCGCCAACCCGATGGCGCGACGGACCACTGACTCGAACTTGGGTCTGAACTCGGCGGCCGTCCCGCCCCGGTACTGGTCGTTCACGCCGATCATCACCGTCACAATGTCGAACGGGCCTTCCGGATGAGCGGCGTCAATGCCGGCCATCAACTCGTCGGTCGTCCAGCCGTTGCGCGCGATCACGGTCGCGTCATCGGCACCCCGACTTTCTTTCTTCAGCAAAGCTACCAGCTGGGCGGGCCAGGCCTCGGCCGTCGTCACGGAAGTCCCCGCCGTGTACGAGTCTCCCAATGCGAGGAGTTTGATCGGTCCGCTGGCCCCTGCCGGGGAGGCGGCGGTCAGGCCGGCCAGCAGGAGAACAAGAGAGAAATGAAAACGGGACATGCGGCCTCCTCAGACTTTCAATGATTTCAGCGTTTCGCGAACGCGCCGGCTTTCCTGGCGGTCCGGCCGGTACGAAGGATCAAAGCGGAGTCGATAATACTCGTTCTCAAGGAAGGCAACGCCTTCACGGCGCTGGTTCAGGTTCGGCTCCGCCTCGCGCACCAGCTCGCGCAACGTCCGGGTCGCGCCAGCGCGCGCGCCAACGGACACGAGAAATTTCACCAGCCGGGGATAGAACCAGACCCGCTCCGAGGACCGGGATTTCCAGAAATACAGAACGGCCGCGATAACGGCGGCGGCCGCCAGCGGTAAAAGAAACGGACGGATATTAAACCGCAGCGCGGGGGCCCCATCGGCCGCCCCCATCTTCAGGCGCCAGTTCCCCATTCGCATCCAGCCTCGCAGATCGATGACGGACCGCTCCAGCCGGAGCGACAACCGCCCCGAATGGCTGGAAACAGTGCGGAGGAATGCGATCTGCCGCTCGATGTCGTAACTGAGGATGTAGCGGTTCCAACGCAGATTCAGGAAATCCCAGTTCTCGCGAACTTGTTGGCGGAACGCCGAGGCCAGCATCGAAAGAGTGAACGCGTCACGGGGTGAGGGATCGATCTCGATCCAGCCCCGCGCCGGATCGAAATATTCGACCCAGGCGTGGGCATCGCGCATGCGCACGACGTAATAATGCCCCTTCGAATTCCATTCCTGGCTGTAGAACCCGGTCACCATCCGCGCCGGAATGTCCCGGTAGCGGAGCATCACGCACATCGCGGACGCGAAATATTCACAATGGCCGACCCTTGAGGTTCCGAGGAAATATTCGATCGGATTCACTCCTTTGGACGACGGGAGGGTAAGCGAATACTGGTAGTGGGAGGTCAGAAAGCGCGACAGCCGTTCGGCAATTTCGGGAGGCGTCCCGCGCCCGCCCTCATCAACGGCCAGGCGCTTCGCGGTTTCGATGTCGCCGGCAATTTCCGTGCACGCCTCTCGTTCTGTATCAGAAATAGTGACGCCGTTTTGCCGCGACGGCGCCACGGCGCCGACGGCGGAGATCACATCATAATGGATCCGCCACGCGTCTCCGTTGGGGCGCTGGACGGCGCCTTCCGCCGACAATTCAAGAAAGGGCCGGTCGATTTTCACATTCGTCACATGAGGAGCGCCGAACAGGGTCGACGTGTCCATCGACTCGAGATAGATGCTCTGGCGGAGGCGGCGACCGTCGGCCGAACGGTACAACTGGAATTCCTGCCATCCCGTCGGGAAAACGCGCTCCACGGGCCGTTCCGAGCGACGCCACGTGCGCCCGTCAAAACTTTCGAGCGCCCCGCCGCGGACATACCCGCTCCACAGCGGGCGGTCCTCAGGAGAAATCTCGATCCGCATCACCACGGAATCGTCGGTAAAAATCTTTCCGGACTTTTGCAGGTCCACCTGATTCGTGAAACCCGTCGTCCGCACAGGCTGCAGGAACTGCCCGCGGAATCCCTGAAGATTGAAACGCGGGAACGCGGTGAACACCACCGCGCAGCAGACCGCCGTCACGCCGAACGCGGCGGCCGCCGAACGCCTTAGCGCCGCGGCGAGCTGACGCCACGCCGGGCTGCCTTCGCCGAGGGCGGGCTGACCCAGCGCGCGGTCGCGCGCGTCCTGGCTTTCCAGAACAATGGTGTGCAGCATCAGCGTCCAGACCACGGCCGGGAGGAAAACAATCAACATGAGAAAAAAGGTCCAGTCGACGGCCAGCGTCGCGGCGGAGAGGATCATGAGCGAAGACACGAGAACGCTGCCGAGGTTCTCGCGCGGCGTGTTCAGCGCCAGCAGCCGAATCGCCTGAATTCCGATCAGGAAATGCGCGACGGCAAGAAGGAAGGACTGTGAGATGCGGAAGAAGTCGCCGAGAGCGAGAATGAGCAGCGCTGCGGCAAGGAAGGGCTGGAGCACGGTCAACGCGCGCGCGAGGCGGCGCATGCCGGCGACCCGGAGCCCGATGAAGAAGAATGCCAGGAAAACGACGACCAGCGGCGTCTCCATTTCCCCTGTGCTCACGAGGGCGATCGCCCCGATTGCCGCCACGAGACGTGCCGATCCGACGAGAAGCCGCGGCGCCGTTGATGACTGCGCTTCGAGGCTCATGCCGCCCCCCGCAACGTCGACAGAAAGGCTGCCACCACGTCGATCGCATCGGTGGGTGCGCCGCCCGCCGGAACGGCAGACAGATAGGAACGGGCGGCTTCGCCATTCCCATCGGGATCCCAAACGGCCAGAAATTCCCTCTCTGAGTCCCCGCTGTCGCGAAACGGCGGCGCGACGCGGGCCTGGCGACCGTCGGCTCCGGTCACATAAAACCGGACGGGGTGGCCGAGGGCGGCGTACCCGTCCAGCAGCGCCCGCGCATGGGAAATCGCTGCTTCCCGCTGAGCGGGTGAGAGCGCTGAAAGCGCCGGGAGACTCCAGTTCATGGCGACTTCGCGTTCGCGGTCCCGCTCGGTCTCCCGCACGAGCCACGCGCGGGAGTCTTGTCCCGTGCGCTTCAAGCTCGCCTTCCAGTCGATTCGCCGCGGGCTGTCCTCATCGCGGAAATCCCGCAGGCCATAAATGGAATCCCCTTCGCCCCGCCGATCGCTGGATCCCACGGGATCGGTGCCACCGGTGATCCGGGGGAAGGCGCTTCCGTTCAGCACCGCCGCCCGGGGAAAGACAAAAAGTCCGACCGTGGGGTCCAGCATTCCCGAGAAAGCCGGGACTTCGAGCGCAATCCACCGTTTGTTAAGAAGGCCAAACGGGTAGCGTGTCCGGAACCGGACGCTTCGCGCCTGGAACCAGCCCCGCGCCATCGGCCGGACAACCGCGTGCAATGTGACCGTTTGTCCCGCCGCGAGATAGCCGAGATACGCGCGTCCCACCAGCGTCGTTCCGCCCATTTCTCCCGTCAATTCGAGCGTCACACAGATGGACGGAAGAAATCGCTTCCGGTTCGTGACGCGAACCGGGATCATCGCCAGTTCTCCCGCGTCGACGGATTTCGGCCAGACGCAATCCGCGTCGAGGCTCCAGAGGCTCATGTCTGACAGGGCGCCCGACGCGATGATCAGGCCCAGGAATACGCCGAAGGCGAGGTAGAGAAGATTGTTCCCCGTGTTGATGGCGCCCGCGCCGACGCCGACCGTGTACAGGATGAAAACCCAGCCGGGTCCGGTCAGGGTGAACGGTTTCGTGGAACGAAACCGGCGGCGGAACTCGAGGAATCGCTGGAGCAGGGGGCGCATGGACAGCCCTTGCGTCAGGTGGGAATCGCCACTTGTCCGAGAATTTCCCGGACCACATCATCAGCCGCCTGAGAAGAGCGCCCGTTGAGATGGCCGGTCGTCAACCGGAGCCGATGGGCGATGACGGCCACCCCCACCGCTTTGACGTCGTCGGGGATGACATAGGAACGGTCTTCCACCGCGGCCATAGCCTGCGAAGCGCGGCGGAGGGCCAGCGTTCCGCGCGGGCTGAGACCCAGATCCACGAGCGGAGACACACGGGTTGCCTGCGCCAGCTCCACCAGGTACCGGTCGATGGATCCATCCACGGGAATTGTGCGGACGCGTTCCACTTCGCTCGCCACTTCCTCGACGGAAGCGACGGCCGACAGACCCGAAACTTTCGGTTCGGTGCTGTCCCCACGGAGAATGGCCGTTTCCGTCTCGAGCGACGGATAGCCGAGACTGAGGCGCATCATGAAACGATCGAGCTGGGATTCGGGAAGGGGAAACGTCCCGTGATGCTCGTGCGGGTTCTGCGTGGCGATGACGAAAAAGGGGCGCGGCAAGGGATGCGTGTGGTTGTCGATCGACACCTGACGCTCCTGCATCGATTCCAGAAGCGCGCTTTGGGTTTTCGGCGAGGACCGGTTGATCTCGTCCGCCAGGACGATGTTGTGAAACACTGGACCGGGTTTGAATTCGAACGTCGAGAGCCTGCGATCGAAAATGGAAACGCCGAGAAGGTCTGACGGCATCAGATCGTTGGTGAACTGAATTCTCTGGAAGGTGGCGCCGATGGACCGGGACAGGGCGAGGGCCAGGGTCGTTTTACCGACACCCGGGATGTCTTCGATCAGCAGATGGCCTTCTCCCATGAGACAGGCCACCGCGAGGCGAACCGCTTCGGGTTTGCCAAGGAGAACTGAACCGACATTCTGAATGAGTTTTTGCGACAGTTTCATGCGGTGAATCCGGTTTTCAGCATAACAGCGGTTCACAACGAAAACAATGCTCATTTCCCATCGAAGGGATCACGATTTGTATCATCTGCGGACCATGACCATCTTTCAAGCCATCGTTTACGGAATCGTCCAGGGCCTCACCGAGTTTCTTCCCGTCTCCAGTTCAGCCCATCTGATCCTCGTTCCCACCTTCACCGGATGGGAAGACCCCGGTCTCGCCTTCGACGTCGCGCTGCACTGGGGCACGCTGATCGCCGTGACCGGTTATTTCTGGCACGACATCCTCACGATGCTGGTCGGCGCCGTCGGTTACCTGCAGGGAAGGCGCTCTCCGGACAACACGATTCCGTGGAAGATCGCGGTGGCCACTGTTCCGGCCGCTATCATCGGATTCCTCATTGAACATGCGGCCGAGACCACGCTGCGCTCCCCCTGGATCATCGTCTGCACGCTTTCCGTCATGGGCATCCTGCTGGGAGTCGCGGACCGGGTCGGAAGCAAATCCGTGAAGCTCGAGTCCGCTGGCTGGGGAAAGGTTCTGGGCGTTGGATTCTGTCAGGCCTTCGCTCTCATTCCCGGCGTTTCCCGCTCCGGCGTCACCATCACGGCGTCCCTGTTCGCCGGACTCGACCGAGCCGCCGCCGTCCGGCTTTCATTCCTTCTGTCTATTCCGATCATCGCGGGCGCCGGAATCCTGAAAGCGAAGTACATCATTCACAACGCGGGTGACCCTTCCATCTGGGTGGGCATTATTGCCTCCGCGGTTTCAGGCATGCTCGCGATCCACGTGCTGATCAGCTACGTCCGCAGCAAGTCGTTCAAACCCTTCGTTATTTACCGCATCACCCTCGCAGTCTTTCTCGCCGCGTATCTCATCAGCCGCCACCAATAAAAAAGGCCCGGCCGCCCTAAACGGGCAACCGGGCCAGGGACGAGGTCCCTGTTAGCTGAGGGCTTCCGCCAATTGTTTCCGGTCGTGGAAGCCAATGAGCTGCCGGACAGGCAGGCCCTTCTTGAACACAATCACGTTCGGAATGCTGCTCACTCCATACTCCTCGGCGATTTCCGGAGATTCGTCCACGTTCACTTTCGCCACGACGGCGGTCCCGCTGGTCGACTGGGCGAGCGCCTCCAGTTCCGGCGCCAGCGCCCGGCAGGGTCCGCACCAGGGCGCCCAGAAATCAACCAGAACCGGTGATTCGGTTCCTCTGATCTCCTGATAAAAGTTGGTCTTGTTGAGCTCTTTAACGTTTCCCATGGCCGGTCTCTCCTTAAATTTCTTTCTTCCGTCTTTGTAACGGGGACCGCCTTTCAAAGTTCCTCTCCGGGAGGCCGGCGGCGAAATTTTGCTAAGGTTTCCGCCATGAAACGCATGATTTCCGCCCTCCTGGTCGCCCTGTTTTGCACGCTTCCGGTTCTCGGGGCGCAACCGAATCCCTTCAAGATTTCAGACGATCTGGACGCCAAAATTCGAGAAGGCCTTCACGACCTCTACAACCTCGACTTCGATCAGGCCGAACGCGTGTTCGTGGCGCTGAAACCGCAGCAGAATGACCACCCCATGATCGCCTTCGGCCTCACGTCCGTTCATTGGTGGAGGCTATCCGTCTACGTTCTTGAAAACGATCCCAAGGAAAGTGCGGAATTCCTGAAATCCGTCGAGGAATGTATTGAGGTCTCGAAACGGAAGATTGACGCGGGCGACCCGACCGGTGAAGGCTGGCTGACCCTGGGCGGCGCGGAAGGCCTTCTTGGACGATGGCAGGCGGCGAACCGCAAATGGATGTCCGCCTACTTCAAGGGAAAGGGAGCGCACAAACATCTGCAGGAATCGCTCGACGCGAACCCCGCCATGTACGACGCCTACATGGGGCTGGGAATTTTTGACTACTACATCGCCACGCTTCCACGTTTCGTCCGTATCCTCGGATTTCTGGGCCAGACCGGCGACAAGCAGCTGGGCCTGAAAGAACTCGAGAAGGCCGCCGACAAAGGCAACTACGCCAGCATTCCGGCAAAGCTTTTTCTCGTGAACATCTACTCGTCGCTCGAGAAGGAACCAAAGAAAGCCATCGTGGTTCTGAACCGCCTCCGGGAGGAATTCCCGGTCAGCCCGTTCATTCACATGCTTACCGTCGTGGCCATGTACAACCACGGAACGCCGGAAGAGCTGGAGGCCCAGGCGCAGGAATTCGTGAAGCGGGTCGACAATGGAACCTACCGGAAGGAATTCGCGACACAGGCTGACTTCGCCATGGGCCTGACCGCATTCAAGGGACGGCAGTGGCAAACCGCCGTGACGGAATTCGACAAGGGAATCGCGGCGGGAACGGTGAAGGATCCTTTCTTCACCTGGTCATTCCTTTACAAAGGTTATGCGCTGGACGTGTTGAACCGGCGGGAAGAAGCGAAGGCCTGCTACCGGGAAGTTCTTTCGCACATCCGGCGCTGGGGCGCGCACGACAACGCGGAATCCCGTCTCAAGAAATCTTTCACGCCCGACGACAAGGAAGTATCGACGCTCGTTCTGTAGCTCAGGTCGCGAGCCCGGTCAAGGGCACAAGCGCCTGATGGCGCGCCAATCCCCGCTCTCCGGAAATCGAAAACCGGTAACCAAAATGAACGCCCACACGGGCGAAATCCAGTCCCGCGGACGTTCTTAAGAGTTCCGCGTCCCTCTTCTGGAAACCGCGCTCGATAGCGAGAGGTGCGTCGTGACGAACCGCCTCTGCCCCAAACAGGCGACCCAGTCCTTCCATCACCAGCAGTGGGCGTGGATCCCGGATCCAGTCGACCGCAATGATTCCCCGGCGAGCCATCCGGTTGGCCGTTTTCAGGAAAAGCGCCGTCCGGCCGTCGGGCTCGCGGTGCAACGCGCTCTCGCTCACCACGAAGTCGAACTGCTGCGCCTGCAGGAAAAACGGGTCTTCCAGCTCCCTTCTCTCGAAAGTGATTTCGGGATAGGCGCGGTTCCATTCCCGCGCCAGCGCGATCAGATGCGCGCAGCGGTCCACGCCGTGCACCTTCACCTCAACGCCGGAGCGACGCGCCCACTGAACAATCGCCCGGCTCAAGTCTCCTCTGCCGCACCCCATCTCCATCACCGTCAACGGACCCGCCGTGCGGCGCGATGAAGCGCTCAGGAAATTACGAATGATGCTTCGGCCGCCGGTCCAACGGGACACGGCGGCGTGAAAATCCAGCACGTGCGCGAGGTCGGTTGCCGGGAGATCGGGGGATTCCAGGAACTCGATGACGGTTGAGCGGCGCGGGAGCTGGCCAGACAGGATGGTCATGGGTTTATTCTACACCCGGGAAGCGCGAAGATTTTTCTCTGCGGAAAGGTTAACGGGGACGGGCGAGGAAGATACGGACGGTTTCGGAGAGACCTGTGAACAGGCCCTGGAAGCCGTAACTGGCGATGGCCACGATGATCGCCGCGACAAACGCGAGCATCGCGTTGACGGGCAGGAACACGATGAAAATGACGACGCCCGCGATAACGCCCGACGTAGCCGACAGACGGCTCATGAATT
>JAYTIE010000047.1:0-15113 GCA_043732015.1 Elusimicrobiota bacterium
CGGTACCGTGGATGAGTGGTCGGCTGTGGACGTTCCGCTCTTCACGCCGGTCGCCGGCGCGGTTTACGCGCACAGCGTGAACTACATGGAGAATTTCTACGACGGGGACGGTGTTCTGACGCTGGCGCAGTCGGCATCGAACAACTTCAGCTTCGATGAAATCATGACGCACAACTGGCAGAAATCGGTTTACACCCGGAGCAACCTCATCATTCCCGGACGCTGGATCCGGACCCGGGGCGATATCGACGGGACGACGCTCCGTTACGACTACGACAGTGCGACCGGCGCGATCGACACCACACAGGAAATCGAGCGCAGCCGTTTCCACACGGTGGAAACCTATGCGCTCCGCGGCATCAACGATGTGAACCGCCGGACAAAGACCGAAACGAACACGAAGACCTTTGGCATGGATGGAACCTACAACAACCAGGATTCCACCGTTCACTACGCCTTCAACAACAAGGCGAAGCTGGTGAAAGAGTTCGACTACGACAACAGCGGCACGATTGATGTCGGCGAGCGGACGGAGGGAAGCGGCGAGTTCATCTCCCATTCCGGCCGCGATAACGAAACCGTGACCCCGCCCGATACGCTGGAGGATTCGTGGGCGAAGACACTCGACACCTCTCCCGGGCACAATATCCACAACGTGCTGGGCGATCCGCTGAGCGAGCTTTTCGACACGACCCAGGGATACACCAAGCAGGACTATGACGTCATCGATATCGGTCTTCCGAACGGAAGTGGAGAGAAGCCGGTCGGCGTCGCGCGCGTTCACACGAACACGTCGATCCAGGACACCATCGGGCGCGACCTCAGCTACACCCACCAGAAGAGCGTGAACACCACGATTTACAGACCGGACGACGTCGTCGATGCCCAGGGAAATCACCTGCCGCCGCTCCGCCTCGTCCAGGAGTACGATCTTGATGGTCTGAACGGCATCACGGATGACGAGAAGACCACCGGAATCACCACCTCCATCGCTCATTCTGGCCGGCTCGTCGCGCTTCCGTTCACGGCGTCGAACGCGAAGCTGGACTTCGACAACGATCTTACCCAGTGGAAGCAGGATGCGCAGGGAGACGACGGATGGTGGGACTCCTCGACCTCTAAGACCACATCCACGTACCTGATCAAATACAACCAGCAGAAGGTCAAGGACACGGTCTCGACCACGGCCACGCAGGGAAAAGACCTGACGTCCAGCTTCCAGCAGATGCATGTCACTTACAAATACGGAACGACGCGCCCCGTCACCGTTCGCCCTGCGGTCCCTGGTGCGGCGTGGGACCAGGGCGTGACGGACGCCTGGACGGACGCCCTGAACAGCGCCGCTGTCTACAATGCGACCGACGACGGACTCCTCTTGCTCGGCGCCTACGGTGAAGGAGTGACCGGAAACCAGGACGGCACGGGCGGAATCACGACCGGACAGATTGAGCAGAAATTCCGCGTAATCCGCGGACAGCAGTCCCGTCTCCAGACGCAAACGACGGTGACGGACGGCTCGTCTCCCGACGGTTCTCCGAACCACAACGTCAGCCTCGTGAACTATTTCTACAACGAGAAGAACGGCCGCGCCGCGAAGGACCGCATCGGTGGACCGGCGGAAGGTTACGGCGCCTCGTGGTCCATCGACGGTGAAGGCAACATCACGACGGGCGGCTCGATCGCGACGAAGACCCTCGCGCAGAAGACCCCTTACGATGTCACGGACGAAATCCCCGCAGTCTTCCGGGCGATCGATGACGACCCGGGCGGAAACCTGTCCGACATCAACACGCTCATGGGAGTGGTTGAAGAGGACGGACAGGTGACGAAGCTGGCCGGCGTCACGCCGATCTGGGGCAACCGCCAGACCTACATTTCAGTCAACGGCACGGCCCGTGTGGGCTCAACCGAATCCTACAGTCGCACCGAGAATTCGGATGGCACCTTCGGCATTCAGCGCACGACGGTGGACAACGACTACGTTCTTCCGAACGATCCGACTCCGCCGTTGGCAGGGGAACCGACCGCGATCGGCCAGCTTCAGAGGACGACCGGCGGCGGCCGCTGGGTCACTTGGCATGTGACGGATCTGGACGGCACCTCCTATCTTCCGAACTGGAACGTCGTGAACAGCGGAACGGGATATCCGCCCTACGGCCCCATCCATCAAACCTATGACGTGATCGGCGGCCAGGGACGGCTCGTCGAGTCGAAGCAGTACGTGTGGGAAGTCGCTGACGGCGTGGACACCGGTCTTGCGCCGAACTTCACGGGACCGGTCGGTGGCGACTGGGCCATCACGCCAGGCGACCGTCTTTTTGGAACCAACCACGCCGGCGGCCTCATCTATCCGCACAACGAGAGCTACACCCTGAACGAATATGACGTCGACGGGGTGCTCCTGAAGGCCCGCTCCGCGGCGGAGAATTTCGCGGCCGACGGCCTGATGAGCCGGAATATTTCCAACTCCATCTATCACGTCGGCCTCTACAATGCCGGAGGGACGATGTACACGGTGCGTATCGGCGGGGACATCCACACCGACAGCTGGAAATTCGATTACACGGGCAACGACATCGACACCGTCAATGCGCTGGAAACCTCTTGGTCCGATACCGTTGAGCATTACGAAACGTGGCATCAGGCGCCCACGGCGGATCGCCCGTTCCCGCTCGTTCTGACGCGGCGCACTGGAACCGACACGGAGTCAAACACCGACAGCATCGACGGATCCCAGAATCACCAGTGGCTGAACTCGCATTATGCCTTCGACAGCAACGGTGTGATGCAGGAATCTTTCGACATGGATTCGTTCCTGCCCGGCCATACCGCGGACGGCATCCAGGCCGATGAAATAACCGGTGCGACCGGACACTTCTTCAGTCATTCGGGCTTCTCCTCGATCGATTCTCAGGCTTTCGACACGTCGGAAGGCGTGATCAACCAGGACTTCGAGGTTCTCTACGTGAGCCCCGACGACGCCAGCTTCCCTCCGAACCTTCGGCTGGGCGTTTCGCGCCTCAAGACCGCCCTCACCGATACGCGAAATCTTTCGCGCGACGGCGGGGTCAGCGTGAGCCACGGTTACGTTGAGTACACGAATGCGCATTGGGGCGACCGTGACCAACACGGCCATCTCATCGGGCTTCGCCTCACCGCGGCGACGGGTGGTTCGGCGCAGTCGAGCCGCGACGCGTTCGGGAACGTGACCAGCGGAACGAACACGCAGGAATACATCATCCGCGCCAATCAGGCGAAGATCGCCAAGACGGTTTCCGACAATTTCACGGACGACTCGGTTCGCTTCAATCTCTGGCTGTCCCAGATGGGAAACAGCGCGAGCCTGAACGATTCCCTGAGCGCTATCTCATCCATCTACCAGGGAACCAACGGCTCCTACGAGAGCCCGTACGCGAACACCGACGGATCGAAGAGCCGCCAGCGCACCATCACCTACAACGCGTACAACAAGTACGGCCGGCTCAAACTGGAATTTGACGCCAACGGAAATCATCAAATTGACGCGAACGAGACGATCCGCGATGGCCGGTACGAGAAAACGGAAGGCTCGGGAATTTCCTGGAGCTTCGACGGACTCTTCGGTTACTCCGGTTCGAAGATAGCCCAGGAATTCCGCATCACCCGCGGTCAGCAGACGCGCCTGAAGACTGTGAAGACGGACTCTTTCAGCACCGACGCGGGTTATGGCGTTGAGAATGGATTCCATGGTTCCTACGACCAGCCGCTCCTGCTTCGGGACCATAGCTGGAACAAACAGTCGAGCCTCATGGACTACACCAATTCCTACGACGACTACGGCCGGTTCACCGGCGTCCCGCCAACGTCGATCGTAGGCCCCAATCCGTATGACATAACCGACACAAGGCTTTACGGATACGGCCTGTCTTACGACGGAACCCACAACTACTCGGTTTCCAAGAGCATCCAGAATTTCTGGGACGCGATCTGGAAGAACACGGGCCAGGCGAAGCCGGAGACGGTCGAGACCTATTCCTACAGCGTCGCGCCGAACGCGCCGCTCAGCCCGGGCTTCAACATCCTCAATTTCAACGGCAACTACGCGGTTCCCGGCCTGAACTCGGAGGGAAGCTGGAACAAGTCCTATAACATCAAGGATCTTCGAGACTCCTATCGCACAGATGGATCGCCCATCAAAACGACCGCGCCGAAATCGCAGGGCTATTCACTTTCGTTCGACGGAACCTCGCCCAGCGCCCTGGGGCTCAAGCTCGGCCTGTCCCGGAGTGAGTCGTCGCAGCAGTACGACAACACGATCTGGAACCTGACCGGCCTCGAAAAACTGAGCAAGAGCTACCAGCGCAGCTACAGCGTGTGGGACGCGGACCAGGCCACAAATGGCTGGGAAGCGGACGTGGCGTACACGTTTGAACACCCGTCTGAGGATTTCGACGGCGCGTTCAACCGCAGCTACAACGTCACCGATTACACGGGCGCCTATGACACAACCGCCCTCCACGCCGGCACCATCATCGCGTCGCACCCGCCGGTCGCGACCGGATGGAGCCAGGCCAAAGATGGCCAGGATCACTACACGAAGACCTTCCTCGATCAGAAGAACGCCGCGCCCCAGTGGGCGATGGGCAAGACGGTTCTGGACTATTCGCGTTCCTACAGCTTCTCCTCGAACAACACCCCCTTGGGCGACGAGGGAGACGGCGCCCTCTTCCTGGGTGGCGTCGCCACCAAGAAGTTTGGCGACGGTGGATTCCTTTCCACCAACGCGGACTTCTGGAAAGACCAGCTGGACCACGACAACTTTATCCTGGCGCTCGCCATCGCTCAGCCGGATGAAACGAAATCGATTTCGTACCTCGAGACCTCGTACTTCCACAGCTACGACCTTCTCGGCACCACCCAGGGTCTCGAGAATCCGCCCTATGTGATACAGGCGCCGACCGCAAAGGGCTGGAACCGCAACTTCGACGGCGTGGCCCAGGATCCGGCAGGGGCCCGTCTCGGCGTGACGCAGTCCGACGTGTATCAGGACTTCAATCTCTATCTCTGGAAGGCGGCGGCGCTCTCGAAACTCGAGACCTCCCGCCAGCGCAGCTACAGCTTCGTTGAAGACGGCCAGAAGTACACCTACGAGGCTCCGGCCGGCGATCATGAAGGCGCCTACACGAAGAACTACACCTTCACGAATTATGCGGGTTGCTATCGCACCGATGTCGGATTCGTAGGCCAGGTCGTGCAGAATCATCCGCCGGTCGTTCAGAGCTACGGATTCTCCCGTGACAACCAGGGCCGCTTCACCCGGTCGTATGTTGACCAGTCCTACATGAATTCGGCCTGGAACACGACGGCGCGCACGGTTCTCGCCTACTCCCGCTCCTATTCATGGTCGTCCGACGACACAAAGATGTACGTCGAGCCGGACGCGGGTCTTTTCATGGATGGGAAGCCGACCATCATTCTGGGCGCGGGCGGGCTTCTGGTGGATGAGACGGACGTGGTCGGAACCTCGACCCGCTTCGCGGGTGCCATTGCCGCACACAATTTCACCCTGGCCCGCGCGGCGCTGCCGATGCCGGACAAGTCGAAATCAATTTCATACCTCGAGACGAGTTACTACACGGACGACGGCATTGAGAACGACGCCTATGACGCATACGGAACGACGAAGGGCTTCAAGGTCAATGGAAGCGGGCTCCTCGTCGCCGGACTGGTCAACATCCTCGCGCCGTTCGCCAGCGGCTTTAACCGCAACTTCGACGGCGTGTCGATCAATCCGGAAGCGACCAAGACCGGGACCACGAACTCGGAAATATTCCAGCGGTTCAACCTGAACATCTGGAAAGCCACCGGCCAGGCCCGCCTTCAGGACATCATCCAGCGCAGCTTCAGCTACAACGAAAAGGTGGCGTGGAACGCGCAGAGCTACGACACGCCGGCGCCGGACTTCGAAGGCGCGTACCAGCGCAGCTATTCCCACACGGATTATTCGCAGTCCTACATTACTGCCGGTGCCGCCATCGGCGCGATCGACCGGACGAAGCCTCCGACCGTGATCAGCCACAGCCTCTCGAAAGACGCGCAGGGTCACTTCACGAAGTCCTACCAGGACCAGAGATATGCGCTGCTCCAGTGGAACAACGTGGGCAAGACCGTGCTCGACATCTCACGCGCCTATAGTTGGTCCTCCAACGAAGCGCCCGATGGCGATGAAAACGACGGGTTCGCCTTCAACGGCACGCCAACGAACGGGTTCGGACTCGGCGGCCTTGGCCATGCGAATCCGGATGACTGGTTCACGGACGTCCAGAACGGCGTCTTCACGATGAAGGACAACGCGATCGCGCAGCCGGACGGGTCTAAATCGATCTCGTTTCTGGACACGACATACACGAACGCTTACGACCAGTACGGCACCACGCGCGGTATCGGCTCCGTGATTCAGACTCCCGAAGCGCGCGGCTGGAACCGAAGCTTCGACGGAAATTCGCTTCTGCCGGACCAGACGGGCGTCGGCACCACGCAGGCCGATGTGTACCAGAGCTTCGACGCCACGATGTGGACCGAGAACTCCCAGGCGAAGATCTCGACCGCGCTTCAGCGCAGCTACAGCTTCAAGGAAGATCTCGACTGGGCGAGCTACAGCTACGCGACACCGTCCAAGGATTTCGAAGGCGGCTACAACCGCAGCTACTCGTCGACCAACTACTTCTACGATCAGACGCGTGTGAATGGCCGCCTCACCGGCGCCATTGACCGCAGCCGCCCGCCGGAAAACAGCAGCTACAGCTGGTCGAAGGACGCCCAGGGCCGCATGACGCGGACGTTCGTCGATCAGAAGAACAACGCCGTGCCGTGGGAGAACTCCGGCAAGGCGGTCCTGGATTACTCCAACAGCTACAGCTGGTCTTCGAACGAACATGTGACCGGACACGAGAACGACGCGTACGCGTTCGGGTCGAACAGCGACATTTATGGTGACGGCGGCCTCCAGTCCACCGTGGCCGGCGTCTGGGCCGCCGCTGTTCTTAATCCCGTCGGGTTCACGCTTCGCGGTCATGCGATTTCGCAGAACGACGAATCCCGGAGCATTTCCTATCTCCACACGGACTATTCGAAGGCCTATGACACGTGGGGAAGCACGAAGGGATATGACTACGATACCTTCGGCAACCTCGTCCCGGGCCAGGTGACCATCAAGGGCCCGGTCGCGAAGGGCTGGAACCGCAATTTCGACGGAACGTCGATCAATCCGGAGCTTCTCGGATCGGCGGTCGATAACCCGGTCCTCGGCATCGGCGTCACCCAATCCGACGTGTACCAGTCGTTCCGCTCGGACATCTGGGGCCAGTTCGGCATCGCGCGCCTCGAGGAAGCCGATCAGCGGTCCTACACGTTCAAGGAAGACGGCACCCGCTATTCCTACAACGTGCCGGCTGAAGATTTTGAAGGCGCATACAACCGCAGCTACAACCAGACCAACTACCGTCTTTCGTACAACATCAACGGTCGTCCGACGGTGGTTCCGCCCACGGTGAAGAGCTACAGCCACTCCAAGGACGGCACGGGGAAATTCACGGCGTCGTTCGTCGACCAGACCTATGCGCTGCAGCCGTGGTTGAACCTGGCCCGGACCGTGCTCGGCAATTCCAGGTCCTACAGCTGGTCGTCGGACGATTCGGCTCCCGTCTCCGAGAACGATGCGGACAAGTTCGGCGTGGCCAGCAAGATCTACGGTGCGGGCGGAATGCATTCGGATGATCCGACAGTCTGGGCTGGCGCCGTGCTCAACGGCACGTACACGCTGGCGTACGCGATCGCGCAGCACGATCATTCGAAGAACATTTCCTATCTCGACACGGACTACTCACACAGCTACGACGATTACGGAACCACGAAGGGATGGGTGGAGGACAGCCACCACATTCTCGTCTCGGGCCAGGTCGCCATTCAGGGCCCCGAAGCCCGCGGGTTCTCCCGCTCGCTCGACGGAAACATTCTCTTCCCCAACAAGACGCTGACGGGCATCACGCAGTCCGACATCTACCAGAAGTTCGACACCGCGATCTGGGTCGCGTCCGCGCAGAGCCGCCTGGACAAGGTGGTCCAGCGCAGCTACAGCTTCCTGGAAAACGGGCTGACCTATACCTACAACATCCCGGCGGAAGACTTTGAAGGCGCCAGCAATCGCAGCTACACGAGCACCGACTACCAGGGCTCCTACCTGTTGACCGGCGCCATCAACCGCGCCCGGGCGCCCGTGGTGAAGGGGTACAGCTACGCGAAGGACGCGCAGGGACATTTCACCCGGACCATTCTGGACCAGAAGTACCTCGCGAACCCGTGGAGAAACGCCGGCAAGACCGCGCTTGAATACTCGAAGTCCTACAGCTGGTCCTCGGATGACACCACGCATGGGGACGAAGGCGACTCTTATTATTTCGGAGATGCCAGCGTCCGGTTTGGCGGCGGCGGACTCGGCACCGACAATCCGGACGATTATAACCATGCCGTCGGCAACGGAACCTTCACGCTGGCCGCGGTCGCGAAGAAGCAGTCGGACGATTCGGCGAACATTTCGTACGTGAACACGGACTACAGCAAGAGCTTTGACGACTGGGGGACCGTGAAGGGATTCGTTCTCGATCTCGGTGCCAACGAACTCATCGCCGGCCAGGTGGCGATCGCGGGCCCCGTGGGCCGCGGATTCTCCAGAAGCCTCGATGGAACCATTCTCAACGGCGCGACGGTGGGCGGTGGCGCCGGGTTGACGGGCAGCGGCATCTCGCAGGCGGACCTCTATCAGAATTTCAGCACCGACATATGGGTCCACAACCCGCAGATGTCGCGCCTGCTCGACGTCGTTCAGCGCAGCTACAGCTTCAAGGAAGACGGCGGACACTACAGCTACGACGATCCGGCGGCGGACTTTGAAGGATCCTTCAACCGCAGCTATACCAGCACCTCCTACGCGGGTTCCTATGATATCGACGGCGTCGCGCTGTCAGGTCATGCGCCGGTCGTGACCGGTTACAGCCAGTCGCGGGACGCGCAGGCACACTACACCCGGACGTTCATGGACCAGGGCTACCAGAATGATTCGTGGGTCAACATGGGCCGCACCGTTCTCAATTATTCGAAGTCCTATTCCTGGTCCTCGGACAACTCTGAGCAGGAGACGCTGGACAACGGAAAGCCGTTTGGAACCGTCACGCATGCCTATGGCGCGGGCGGCCTGATGATTGACGGCGAGCTGAGCGGGAAAGCGTCCGAATGGTCCCATGCGATCACGGCGGGCACGTTCTCGCTTCGTAACGTTGCCCTGGCGAATGACGACGGATCAAAGAGCATCAACTATCTCAACACCGATTACACGCACTCCTACGACCGCTTCGGAACGACGAAGGGCTTTGGTGACACCGGACCGGGCCCGCTGGTGGCGGGCGTTGTGGCCATCAAGGGTCCCGAGGCGCGCGGCTTCTCGAGGAACTTCGACGGACTCTCGCTCAACCCCGACATCACGGGATTCGGCACCTCGCAGGCGGACATTTACCAGAAGTTCAACACGGCGATCTGGAAGAGCGTCTCGCAGGCCAAAATGCAGACCGCGCTTCAGCGCAGCTACAGCTACCGGGAAGATGGCGGTACGTACACCTACAATTCTCCGTACGAGGACTATGAAGGCGCCTACAACCGCAGCTACACGGCGACCGACTACAGCGGCTCCTACAACCTGGTGACGGGGAAAGTGAACCGGGGCACCCCGCCGCTCTCGACCGGTTACAGCTTCTCGCGCGACGGCCAGGGCAAGTTCACCCGTGGTTTCCTTGATCAGAAGAATGCGTCGCTTCCCTGGTACAACATGGGCCGAACCGTTCTCGCCTACTCGAATTCATACAGCTGGTCGTCCGACGACTCGAGCTCGGACCGTGCGACGGAAGTCGACGAGAACGGCGACCCGCTGAACGCGTTCGCCGGCGGGCCGACCATTCTTTACGGCGGCGGCGGGCTCCGGTACGGCGGTCAAGTGGAGTCTGACCCGCTCGTGTGGGCCGCCGCCGTGGCGAACAACAACTTCACGCTTCAGAACAACGCGCTTTCCCAGATCGATGACTCCCGGAATATCTCCTATCTCTCCACCATCTACGTCCACCGGGACGCCTTCCTGGCGGGCCTCCATACGGACCCCGATGCGACGGACAGCTACGACGAATGGGGAACGACGAAGGGATACGGCGTGGTCGGCGGCCACCTCGTCGCGGGCGAAGTGGACATCATCGGCCCCCAGGCGCGCGGATTCTCGCGAAGCCTGGACGGCACCGCCCTCCCGGCGACGTTGACCGGCGTGACGCAGGCGGACATCTTCCAGCAGTTCGACACCTCTATCTGGAAAGACGTCTCCCAGGCGCGCCTGGAATCCATCATTCAGCGCAGCTACGGCTTCCGGGAAGATTCAGGCTGGGCGGGTTATTCTTACATCTCGCCGGCGCTGGATTACGAAGACGGCTATGCGCGCAGCTACACGCGCACGGAATACAAAGGCTCCTATCTTGCGAACGGCGCCATCAACCGTGCCCACCCGCCGGTGGTGACCGGGTACAGCCACTCGAAGGACGGCCAGGGCCGGTTCAACAAGACGTACCTTGACCAGAAGTACGCCGCGGCGCCTTGGTCGAATGCGGGCAAAACCGTTTTCGAATATTCGAATTCCTACAGCTGGTCGTCGGATGACAACGTCCTCGGCGTCGAAGCGGAACTGAGCGACGAAGGCATTCCTCTGAATCCGTTTGACACCGTCTCGCCGATCTTCGGAAACGGCGGCCTGCCGTTCACGGAAGCGGACGACTGGTCGGACGCCGTCGCGCATGGCCTCTTCACGATGAAGGATCACGCCATCGCCCAGTTCGACGATTCAAAATCCATTTCCTATCTGCACACGGATTACACGAAGAGCTACGACGACTGGGGAACCTCGAAGGGCCTGGTCCTCCAGAGCGGCGCGACATCGCTGCTGCCGGTGAATGCCTCCCTGATCCAGGGGCCGGTGGCGAAGGGCTGGTCCCGCAGCTCCGATGGATCCGCGTTGAACCCCGAACTGACGGGCATCGGCGTCACGCAGGCGGACATCTACCAGAAGTTCGATACCTCGATCTGGAAGTTCTCGCTTCAGTCGAAACTGGAAACCGTCATCCAGCGCAGCTATAGCTTCAAGGAAGATCGCAAGTGGGCATCGTACACGTACGACTCGCCTTCCCTGGACTTCGAAGGCGGATTCCAGCGCAGCTATTCCACGACGAATTACGTCGGCTGCTACCAGTTGAGCGGCAAGATCAATCGCGGTCATCCCCCGGTCGCCCGCAGCTACAGCCAGTCGAAGGACGGTCAGGGGAAACACAACCGTTCGTTCTCCGACCAGGTTTACCTCCTGGCGCCGTGGGCCAACGTGGGCAAGACGGTGCTCGAACGGTCCGACGCCTACTCATGGTCCTCGGACAACACGGACATGGGAACCGAAGACGACGAACCCGTGGACGCGTTCAAGAACGGACCGACCCACATCTACGGAGACGGCGGACTGATGACCGGCGTGCCGCCCATGCCGGAGATGAGCGGAACCGCCTGGTCCAATGCGATCGCCAACGGCACGTTCACGATGTCGAAGCGTGCCATCGCCCAGGGCGACGGATCGAAATCCATTTCGTTCCTCTCGACGGACTATTCCAAGAGCTATGACGACTACGGAACCACGAAAGGTCGCGCGCCCGGCTCGAACATCAATTCGATCCTGGCGCCGGTGGCCCGCGGCTGGTCCCGCAGCTTCGACGGAACCGCCCTCAATCCGGATGTGACGGGGTCCGGCGTCACGCAGGCGGACATTTACCAGCTTTTCAACAAGGTGATCTGGAACAACACGGCGACGGCCCGGCTCGACACGGTGATTCAGCGCAGCTACTCGTTCAAGGAAGACAAGGACTGGCGGTCGTATTCCTACGACAACCCGTTCCGCGACTTCGAAGACGCGTTCAGCCGCAGCTATACGACCACGAGCTACAAGGATTCCTACGACCTGGTGACCGGGAAGGTGAACCGCAACAACGTGCCGACGTCGACGGGCTCCAGCCACTCGCGCGATGGTTCGGGCCGTTACACGAAGTCGTTCCTCGATCAGAAGAACGCCGCGCTTCCGTGGTACAACCTCGCCCGCACCGTTCTCGACTACTCGAAGTCCTACAGCTGGTCGTCCACCCCCGATCCGCTCGGCAGCGAAACCGAAGTGGACAGTCTGGGCAACGTGCTCACCCCGTTCGACGGCGGCCCGACCAAGGCCTATGGAGACGGGGGTCTGAAAACAACGGATGTCACCGTCTGGGCGGCCGCCATCACGAACGGAAACTTCAACCTGTCGATCGCGATGCCCCAGCCGGATGACTCGAAGAACATTTCTTATCTCAAGACCGATTACTCGCAGGCGTATGACGCGTGGGGAACCACGAAGGGCTTCACGGTCAGCGGCGGCGAGCTGGTTGCCGTGCCGGAATCGGTCACGGCGCCGGTGGCGAAAGGCTGGTCCCGCAGCTTAGACGGTACCGCGCTCGAAGCTACCCAGGTCGGCATCACGCAGGCCGACATCTTCCAGCAGTTTGATACCCCGATCTGGCGGGACAACGCCCTGTCGCGGCTCGCGATCATTCTGCAGCGCAGCTACAGCTTCAAGGAAGACGGCGGCAACTACCTGTCCTACAGCTACGACCACCCGTCGCTCGACTACGAAGACGGCTTCCAGCGCAGCTACACGCGGACCGATTATCACGGCTCCTACGATTCCAAGGGCAAGATCAACCCGAACCGCCCGCCGGTCATCGAGGGCTACAGCCACTCGCGCGACGGCCAGGGCCGCTACACGAAGACCTATCTGGACCAGAAGAACCTGCTGGAGCCCTGGTCCACCACGGGCAAGGCTGTGCTGGCGTACTCAAATTCCTACAGCTGGTCGTCCACGGGCGAGGCCAACGGCGACGAGAACGAATCGGATCCCTACTCCAACGTGGCCCTCAACCCGTTCGCCGGCGGCACAACGAAGATTTACGGTTCCGGCGGTCTCACCGGCATCGGCATCGGCGGACTCGAGCCCACCGCCAAGACCTGGTCTGACGCGGAAGTCGCCGGAAGCCTTCTGGTCCGCACCTACGCGATCAAGCAGTTCGACGAAGCCGCTAATTTCTCCTACATGCACACCGACTACTCCAAGAGCTACGACGGTTTCGGAACGACCAAGGGCTTCATCCCGATCTACGACGCAGACCACAATCTGAAGGACTACCAGAAGGCCGGATCCCTGGACATCCTGGCGCCCGAGGGTCGGGGCTGGACCGTTTCGGATGACGGGTCATCCATTGACCCGTCCCTCACGCTCACCGGCATGACGAAGTCGGATGTCTATCAGGGCTTCAACACTGCGATCTGGAAAGCGTCCAACCAGTCCAAGATGCTTCAGTCCATCCAGCGGTCCTACAGCTTCCGCGAAGACGGCGGACGCCTCGGGTACCACTATGAAAAGCCGGCCCTGGATGCGATGGGCGGATACCAGCTTTCGTACAACGAGACGACGTACACGAACAGCTACCTCCTTTCCGGCAAGGTGAACCGCAACGCGTCGGGCGTTCCGGAATCCCGCAGCTACAGCCTGTCCAACCAGGACGGCTGGCGTTACTCCCGGACCGAAACCGTGAACACGAACCACGACAAGCTTTGGGCGCGATTCGGCCGCATCGATGTGAAGAAGTCTGAAAGCTGGACCTATTCGTCGGACAAGAAAGACATGGGCACCGAGCCTGAGCTCGACGCCGTGACGGGCCGCGCACTTCATCCCTTCAAGACGGCGACGACGATTTATGGCGACGGAAACCGCACGAACCCGATCGCCCAGCAGGAAAACAGCCAGAGCCTCGCGCACTCGCTGACCGATTACGCGGCCAACTACGATCTCATCACGGGCCGGGGCATCGGCGAGGTCCGGACGTACGGCGAGAGCTGGAATTTCGACGGAACGGCTTTCCATCCCGATGTGACCCGTTACGGCGCCTCGGCCGGCGAGTCGGTTCAGATTTTCCGGGCCGACCTCTGGCAGGCGAAACGGATGCAGAAGGTGGAGCGCAACGTCTCGCGGAGCTGGAGTACTGGAAATCTGAAAGAATACACGTCCGGCCGAATGGTCGGAACCTACGACGCGCCGGTGGCGGACGTGACCGGCTCCTGGAACCGCAGCTTCCGCGACGAAGATTCGAGCAAGAGCTATTACGGCGCAGGGACGGGCAAAGAAGGCGCCGTGGTTCGCGAAACCGCGCCGACGGTCATTTCCGATTCCCAGTCGCTCGCCGACAATTTCCGCTACACCGCCTCCCGGACCGAGAGCACCTACCACGAACAGGTGTGGGCGTCGCAGGGCCGCACCGAACAGGGACTGAACGAGACCTATTCCTGGTCTTCGGACGCAGGCCAGAACGGCCTGGAAGACGACTTCGATTCGCACGGACAGGCGATCTTCAAGAGTGGCTTGACGAAGAAGTGGGGCCACGGCGACTACGACCACCCCGTCTCGCAGCCGGACGAAACGCAGAACGCGAGCTACTCGAAGGTGGATCTCCGTCTCAACATCGACGGTCTTACGGCGAAGGCCATCGGAGAGGTCTACTCGGACAGCAAATCGTGGCAGTTCGACGGTTCCGCTCTGAGCACGGGCATCAACTACGGTTTCACGGGGACCGATGGTCGCCAGCTGATGCGCGGCGACCTGTGGCGCACCTACAAGATGCAGAAGACGCTGAAGTCGTCCTCCAAGTCATACACTTCCAATTTCGAACGTCAGGGTTCCTATGAAGATCCGCTCCTCGACATCACCGGAGCCTGGAGCCGCAACTACCGCATGGAAGACTGGTCGGCGACCATCAGCAACAAGGGCGCCCTGCTCGAGGATCATCCGCCGGTCGTCACCGCCTACGGCCAGTCATTCTCGGACGCCCACACCGACGGCGGCAACCTTGTCGGCCGCTACAGCGCGTCAGAAACCAAGACGAAGAATTATGTCGAGCTCTGGAACATCCTGGGCCGCGCTGAATCGC
>JAYTIE010000048.1:0-15082 GCA_043732015.1 Elusimicrobiota bacterium
ATATCGCCGGGCTGAGCCGCTTTCACCGCGCGGAAGATGGCTTCCGTTCGGTCCTTGATGACCTCAAAATTTGATTTTCCGATGGAGACCACGCCCGCTTCGATGTCTTTCAGGATGGCGTCCGGGTTTTCAGTCCGCGGGTTGTCCGACGTGATGAAGATCCGGTCTGCAAGCTTCGCGGCGACGATCCCCATCTTCGGACGCTTCGTCTTATCGCGGTCCCCGCCAGCGCCGAAGACGCAGAAAAGATTTTTCGGGCCCGTGTTTCGCAGGGTGGTCAGGACCTGCTCCAGCGCATCGTGCGTGTGAGCGTAGTCCACGGCGACGACGAATTCCTGTCCCGCCTCAACGCGTTCCAGACGGCCCGGAACCGCGTGAGGGGCATTCAGTCCCTTCACGATCTGTTCTTCGCCGAGGCCATAAAGCAGAAGCGCACCCGCGGCCGAGAGGCAGTTCGAGATATTGTGCTGCCCCAGAAGATTCGTCGAGACCGGATAGACGTTTCCGGAAGGGAAGCGAAGATCAAAATGGATTCCGTTCAGGTCGTAACGCGCGTTACCCGCGTGAAGGGCCGCGGCCTCGTTGAAACCGTATGTCAGGGGCTCCGGGACTTCGTTCGCCAGCCGCAATCCATAGGAATCATCAATGTTGATGGCGGCGCGAACCGGTTCGCGACGTTTAAACAGCCTGGCCTTGGCCAGATAGTAGTTCTCCATCGTGCCGTGAAAGTCCAGATGGTCCTGCGTGAGATTGGTGAACACGCCGACGGCGAAGCGAACCGTGTCCACGCGGTTCAATTCAAGCGCGTGCGAAGACACCTCCATCACACCTGCGGCGGCGCCGCCGTCCAGACACTTGCGGAAAAACCAGTGCACGTCGGCGGACATCGGCGTTGTGTTGGGCGCGGGCCAGATTTCGGATCCGATTCGGTAATTGACGGTCCCCATCACGCCGCAGGTCCGGCCGACCGTTCTCAGAAGGTCTTCAATCAGGAAGGTCGTCGTCGTTTTCCCGTTGGTCCCGGTTACGCCGATGATCGGCAGAACCTCGGACGGCTTTCCGTAAAAGGCATCTGAAATCTTCGACATCGCGCCCAGGACCGAGTTGACCTGAACGACGGGGAGGGAGGTTTTGACGTCGCGCTCGACCACGACGGCGGCGGCGCCGCGCTGACGGGCATCCTCCAGGTGTTCGTGGCCGTCCGAGTGGACACCTTTGATCGCGAAGAAGAGGTCGCCGGGACGAATGCGGCGGGAGTCGTAGGAAAGGCCCTGAATCTCCGGATTCGCCGCGATCTGAGGAACGAGTCCGGAGTCGGTCAGAAGCTTCTCGAGGGGTCGTCCTTCGTTCATGTCAAAGCTGGGCCCTTCTTAGCGGCGAAGACTTTCGGGCTAAGCTGTTCAGCGATGCGCCGGAAAACCGGGGCGGCGTCGAGCCCACCCCACCGCCGGCCTTCCGGCTCATCGAAGAGCACCAAAATTGTGTACCGCGGCGCGGACGCCGGGAAGAAGCCACAGAATGACACGAGGCTGAGCGTGTCGCTGTACCCCTTTTTCTTGGGATCGTATTTCTGGGCGGTGCCGGTCTTTCCGGCCACTTCCGTCGACGGATCCCACTGGATCTGCGCGTTCACGCCCGTTCCCTTCCGGACCACCAGTGTCAGTATCCGCCGGATTTCCTTCGCCGTATCGTCCGACACCACGCGGCGAACTTCCGCCGGCGGATTGTTCCAGATGGCTTCGCCATTGGGGCCCATGACGGACGTGACGATGCGGGGCTCCATCAAATGCCCGCCGTTCGCGATGGCCGAATAGGCGCCGATCAACTGAAGCGCCGTTACGCTCACTTCCTGGCCGAAGGAAACCGAGTACTTGGACATGCCGCTCCACTTTTGCGGCGGTCGCAGCATGCCCTTGGATTCAAAGGGCAGACACGATCCCGGGAACACGCCGAATCCGAAGAGACGCGCGTACTTGTAAAGTCTTTCCGACCCCAGCCGGTCCGCCAGCTTGCCGGTGCCGATGTTGGAGGAGTAAATGAGAATGTCTTCGAACGACATGCACTTCCGTGGCTCATGATCATGAATCACGCGGTCGTAGACCTTCCACTTCCCGCCTTCCCCGTTGAACTGGTCGCCGGGTTTCGCGAGTTTCTCTTCCACCACGGCGGCGGCGGTGACGATCTTGAACGTGGATCCGGGCTCGAAGCTGTCCACGAGCGGCGGCACGCGCAGTTCTCCGGATTTCGGAGGATGCTCAGGCTCAAGCGACAAAGGGGGCCAGGCGGCCATCGCAAGCAGCTCGCCGGTGGACGGGTCCTGGACCATAGCAATGCCCCGTTTGGCGCCAATCTTCCGGGCGCCCCAGTCCAGTTCACGCTCGGCGATTCTCTGGATGTCCGCGTCAATCGTCAGACGGATATTGCCGGCCGGAATTCTTTCAGGGCTGCGCTGCGGATTCAAAACGGGTTCGAAGGCCTGCTCGATCCCCGAGAGACCGAGCCCATCGTATCCAACGAGCCCCAGAAGGTGCGACGCGATGGGACCGACAGGATAGTGGCGGCGGACTTCGAGCCGGAAGGCAATGCCGGGAATCTTCCGTTCTTTGATATCGAGCGCGATGGACGCCGGAACACTGCGCTTGATCCAGACGAAAGATCCTTTCGAGGACGTTAATTTTTTGGAGATGACGCGCTCGTCCATGCGAAGCGCGGCGCCGAGGATCCGGCACGTGGAGGCGCGGTCCTTGATGAGGGTCGGATCCGCGAAACACGAATAGACCTGCACGTTGTCGGCGATGGGCGTGCCGTTGCGGTCGAGTATGTTGTGGCGCTGCCCGGCGACGCTGGGCGCCGTCGCGACCCGGCGGTCGGCCTTCTCCTGAAGCTCCGCGCGGAGAACGCCCTGAACCCAGACAAGACGTCCGGCAAGAAGCAGAAAAGCGAAAATCACCAGCCCTTTGACGAGCTGGAAACGCAGAGGCTGCCGGTGAGGCGCGTTAGTCTTCGATGGCGATGACATTTTCCCCGTTTGGCGTTACCCAAGGTCCATGGGTTTTCGCCCACTGGTCCAGCACCGGGAGCGCGGTGAGGGCCACGTAGCGTGAATTCAATTCGTCCAGGACCGACTTCTCCCGGGAAAGCTGCGTCTCCAGCTTCTTGAGCTCAATCTGGCTTCGTTCGGCCTGAACCGGAATCCAGACATGCAGAAAAAGAAACAGTCCCACCACGAGGAATCCCCCGGCGATTTTCATAAGCGACAAGGGCTTGGATTCGGTCTTCATGCCACTCTCTCCAGAACCCGGAGCATCGCGCTGCGCGACCGCGGATTTCTCCGCTCTTCTTCCTCGCTGGGCGGAACGGCCTTCTTGTAAACCAGTCCATACCGGCGGTCACCCGTATCCAGGTGCGTGAGATCGCGGAACGTGTGTTTCACGATCCGGTCCTCGAGAGAATGAAAGCTGATGACGGCCATACGGCCTCCGACGGAAAGGTTCGCCGGTCCCACCGAGAGGATGTCCCGCAACGCGCCGTTCTCGTCATTCACGGCCGCGCGAAGCGCCAGGAAAACCCGGGTCGCCGGATGCCGCGGCCCACGACGGCCGATGACCCGTTCACAAAGCCGGGCGAGATCCCCGTTGGTACGAAGACGTCCTGCCGAAAATTCTTCCAGCATGATCCGGCTCATCCTGCGGGCCGAACGGGGCTCTCCGTATTCCGTGAGGAGCGCCGCGAGCGACGGCTCTCCAACGCTGGCGAGATAGGTAGCAGCGGTGACGGGAGCGTCGGGATCAAGACGAAAGTCGAGCGGGTTTTCGCTCAAATAGGAAAGAGCGGGTCCTGACAGCTGCTCAAGGGAAACACCGAGGTCAAACAGCATGCCGTCCACCTCCGTCCACCCGATTTCGCGAAGCACCGATTGCAGCCCTCGGAAATTGGTCCGCCGAGTTAGGATCCGATCCCCGAAGGGCTGCAAACGTTGTTCCGCTTGGTGAAGATTCTGAGGATCCATGTCCAGGCCAAGTAATTGTCCACTGTGTAGTCTCCTTGCGATTTCCTCGGCATGTCCCCCCTGGCCGAGTGTTCCATCCACGTAGCGCCCGTCGGGTTTCACCCGAAGGGCTTCCAGAACTTCCTGAAGAAGTACCGGCTCGTGCATTCTTATACCGTTCGGCGGCGCTGGTTAGGGGCAGCGGTCCGCCGTACATCCCAATTAAAAACGAACGACATTAAATTTCGAGCTGACGGCCCATGCGATTGAACGTCGCCTCGGCCTTCGTGCTGTACTTCTGCCAGACCGGAAGCGACCAGAGTTCAATCCGCTCTCCCACTCCCAGGATCGCGACGTCCTTCTTCAGCGCCGCGTAGTCGATGAGCGGCCGGGCAATCAGAAGCCGGCCCATGTCGTCCAGCGTCGCTTCCTGCGCGCCGGCCAGAAGCATGCGCTTGAACGCGCGTCCATCCTGGTGATTCTTGACCGGCAGCGACGATAGTTTCGAAATGACGTCGTCGAACTTTGTCCGGTCGAAAAGGTAAAGGCAGTCTTCCAGGCCGCGGGTGAGGATGAATGAAGGAGCGGCCCCGTCGTTCGTGTCCCGCAATTTCGCGGGGATGAACAACCGGCCTTTCGGATCAATCGTGTGTTCGTAAGTCCCTAGGAACACCAGCTCGCCCCCTCTTAAACACTTCGCTCCACTTCTCTCCACCAACCGCCACAGAGTGTATTACCGGGAACTATTTGTGTCAACGAATATCGCTCTAAAACCCCAAACGATTTCCAGAACGTGTTTCCGAGGGGCGAGACGCGGTTGCAAAGGCAAAAAAAAGCCGCCCCGCGCATCGGCGCGGAGCGGCCAAATCAGGCTGTTCGGATCTTACGAGGCGGGCGCGACAGAAGGCGCGTCAACGGGAGCGGGGTTGTACAGGATCCGGTTGCAGGATTCACAGATGACGACCGCTTTCGCCGTCTTCACGTCGTTGACGGTGTGAGGAGGAAGGGTCATGTGACAGCCGGCGCAGGAATTATTGATCATCGCGACAATCGCGATTCCGTCACGCTTGGCTCGTATCGTGTCGTATCGCGCCAGAATGGCCGCGGGAATGGCTTTCGCGAACGCGTCGCGTGCTTCCTTGCGCTGGGCCGCTGCGGCGCCGGCCGCGGCCTTCTGGCCTTCGAGCGCGGAGACTTCGGCTTTCAGCGCCGCTTCGTCGGACTTCAGCTTCTTTTCATTTTCCTTAAAGGTTTTATCGGCGGTGTCGATGGTTTCCATAGCCACGAGGATCTGATCCTCGATTTGAACGACGGCGGCCTTCGCGCCTTCGATCTCGCTCAACATCGCTTTATAGGCATCGTTGCTTTTCAGGGAATTCAGTTCCGACTGGTGCTTCTGAACGAGTTTCTGCTTCGCTTCGGCCTCGCCTTCGAGTTCTTTCTTCTTGAGCTGAGCGGCGGTGAGCTTGTCCTTCGCGGACTTGAGATCGGTTTTCAGGGCATCGGCGGCAAGGCTTTTCTTCTTGATGAGGGAGTCGAATGCGGAAGCTTTTTTGGCGAGCTCGTCGACTTCGACGTCGTGTTGCTGCAGCGTGATAATGGACGAGATCTGCTCCAGCATTTAGGGACTCCGTTATGAATGGGTGGGCTGTGCAGGGTTCGAACCTGCGGCCCCTGTCGTGTGAGGACAGTGCTCTACCGCTGAGCTAACAGCCCAAATTTTTCTGAAACGCGATGATAATTCATCCAAGGCCCAACGTCCATCGACGGCGGGTTGAGGGCAAAATTGGGCCCTGGTGGATTTGAACCACCGACCAATCCCTTATGAGGGGACCGCTCTAACCCCTGAGCTAAGGGCCCGGCGCCGGGATTGTACAACATCTCCGGAAAGGGACCGTTTAGGCCTGGCGGGCCACGATCAGGGCGAGGTCCTGAATGTGGCGAAGGTCGGGCGCCTCGGCCTGAAGAGCGCGAAGCGTTTGATCGAGGAAGAGGAATACGAGCTGGCGAATGTATTTGTCGTCGGTAACTCCGCTCGAGTCAAACGCGACATCGGACGGGATCACGAACGCGGCGCCGTCCCAACGTCCGACACTGGCGGAGAGCGCGGCCTCGAGCGCAGCCAGGTCCAGCACCCGCCCGTCCGGCGCGCTCTTCACGAGCGCCCCTTCGTGCCCGATAACGTCGATGCGACCCTTGCTCTGGGCCTTCAGCGTTTCGAAATAGATTTCGTCGTCCCGGTTCATTTTGTTAAAGAACACCACGATGTCTTTCCCCGGCGCAGCGGCCAACATCGCCTCGATGTACCGGCGATCAGCGTCCCTGCTTTCGTCCGATCCACCCTGCACCGCCAGCGCCAGCCGGTCCGACGGCACCGTCGAAAGCGCCCGCCTTGCGCCGGACAACCGCGACACGATCCCTCTCTGCACGTTCTTCCAGCTCATCGCCGCTTCGCCAGCGCCCTGACGCGCCTTGATCCGCCCTCCCAGGGCAGAGGACTGAGCGTCGTTCATTCCCAGCAGCGGCAAGCTTCGGGGCGAGTAGGTACGAAGCCCCAGCAGTTCCTGCTCAGGAAAAGCGGCATCCAGACGGCGTTCGGTCTCCGGGAGAATTCGCGGCGCGGGGAAGCGCCGGGCACGGCGCGACTCGCGTGAGGCAAACAGTATCCATGGAATGACACTCACCGCGAAATGGGCGATCACGTTCCCGGCGAGGGCCGTCAGAACAGCTCCGGTGGAAACCGAGTCAAAGAAAAGGAACGGCAGTATCCAGGTGCCGGCGAGAATCAGTCCGTGGCGGAGCGACATTTCCAGGGGCCTAGAGCGAAACTCCTTGTGGAGCAATAGATGAAGAACCGGAATTGACGAAGAGAAGATTTCAGTGAAGACGCCGAGGATCCGGATGCGCAATTCATTGGCGGCGCCTTCCCATCCGAACAGAGCCTTCGCGAGCCGGCGCGTTCCGAATCGCCAGTCGGTCGTCATCGCGGCCGGAATCTTCTCGAAAAGTTCAATGGCGTCACCGGGCAGAATGTCCAAGATTTCAACCTCCTGGACATCGTCCATGACCGACTTGGTGGGGTCCTGGAGAAGAGCACGGACGCTGGATCGCGCGGCGTCGGCGAAAGCCACGGACTCAGGAACCGGAGCGTGAACCGATTTGAACTTCCATCGGACGAAGAAATCGCGCGTTAAGATCAAGAACCGCGGCTCGATGCTGTCCCGCTCTACGACCAGGAGCTCGTCGGAATCAAGCGCTGGGTTGCTGTTATCATCCACCACCACGTAACTCCCGCGCAGAGCGGTGGCAATCTCAGCGCCTACGGGGATGCTTTTCAACATCTGCTCAATCGCCGCCGCTTTTGCGGCCCTCTCAGTGATCAGATCCGCTTTGCTGAGTCCGAACTCCGACCAGGTGGCGCTGTCGATGATTTCCGCGGCTCGAACGCGGCGAGCCTCGTCGGTCATCCCGCCGGCCACCGCGTAAGCGCGGGCGAGCTTATCGCGGCCTTCGGCGACTCGAACGGGATCGTCGACTTCAACGCGCTCAACCGGGTTTTCAAGCAGGTCCTCATGACTGACGACCTTCACCTCGTCGACATTCGGATTGTAGATGACCGCAAATCCCGGAAGCACGGACCCCGGGGTGGCGCCGTTATCGACAACGGAATAGTCTTTGCCCAGCACGAATACCCTGTGTCCGTTCGGGTGGGTCGCGGCAACGAACGCCGTCTCAAGATCCTGGTAGGAAGCGCCGTCGTTGAGCGCGACGCCGTTTCTGATGAATTCAGAGAGAGCGGAGGCATAGACGGCGATGTTCTTCCGCTGCGCAAAATATCCGGAATCCGGCATATCGCGCGTGACGGTCTTTCCAAATTCAGAATTGAGAACAGTCCGGTCCACAACGCGAAAGAAGATCTCCTTGAGTCTTTCAGCACGCGGAGCGCTGGCATCGCTCTGGTCGTCGACCAGGACGACTTTCCCGGGAACGAGATCCGAATCACTCGCGACGTATCCGATCTGCTGGCCATTCCGCATCAGCCTTTCACCGACAACAAAGTAGGTTGCGGTGTTATCAATGATCAGCGCAAGATACCGTGCAAGTTCCATCGCTGAGGCAGTCCTTGCGTTTGCGGGATCGGACATGGCAGCGAGCGTTTTCACAGCCTGCTGAACAAGCTCGAGCGCACGCGCTCGATCGGTCGCGATCAGAACCGTCAGTGCCTGCTGAAGAAATATGGTCGCGAGCTCTAATGACCCCTGATCCGCCGCGCTCAATGGCGCCAGCGACGTCAGAGGACCGAGAGCTGCAATTTGGACAAGGACATCGTCGATCTTGTCCCGGAATTCCTTTCTCTTTGCCGCACCTGCTGCGACGGTGGGCTGCGACGCTTCAACGAGAATTCCTGGAACAGCCTCAAGCGATGGCGCCGAGAGGGTGAGCTCGCTCGCCTTTGCCGCCGGCAACGGGTCGCGCTCTCCATCCGTTCCATGGCGAATAAACGAGCCAGCCGGGAGATAACCGTACACAAGCGAGAATTTTCTGTCCGTGGGCTCTCCTTCCCCGATTCCGCCGTAGACGACATTTCTTCGCGAGTAGATCGTGTAGATGTCGTCGGTCGGCAGGTCGGTCGCGCTCGATGCGGAGCGGAGTAAGCGGTAGTTGGTCTGCTTCAGAATCTCCGTGGTGACTTCCTCAATTGAGTACTGCCGACCGGAGATGTCGTTGTCGATCGAAATCTCCCGGAGAGGGTGCCCCACAACACCAACGTCCGCCCCCGTGTCGCCGCGGTGGTAGTTGACGAAGAACCATCGACCGTCGCTGGTGGGGTAGGCGTACAGATAGTCGAATACAACACCGGCTGCGGTGTTCTTGATATTCTGCGAGATCAGCATCCGGGCATAGGCTTCCCCCTGATCAAGAGCGCTCGCCACTCCGGCGAGATCGGTCAGGCCCGCTTCATTTCCTCGGTTCGACTGCCAGAATTGCAGGATCGCCATCAGGAATCCTGCGGCCGTTAATTGCGCCGCCTGGTCGCCGTGACCATACCCGCCCATCCCGTCTCCCGTAAACATGGAAATTGCTCCATCCGGTAGTATGAACGGGAGCCGAAAATCCTCTTCGCGGGCCTTTCGGATACCGGATTTGATCGAGAAATCTCCCTTCGACGCGCCGTAGATCGCGATTTCCTTTGCTTCGAGCTGGGGCGGAACGACTCCGCGCGGTTCGCGGGTGTCGACAAAGGCCGCGAGCGCTGCGGTGATGCCGCGTTCCTGCGCTTTTCCGCGAACGCTGCTGATCACGGTCTTGCCATTCCGCGTGTCCATGAACTGAAGGGCGCGGGTTTTGTCGCGGGCGGCAGCCGCCTCCGCTACTTTCAGCAGGAGCTTCTGTCGATCGGTGCCAAATCGGCCATGAAGGTACTGGTAAGCCGCCTGGAACATGTCTCGCGGAAGCGGCGCGATTCCGAACATGATATCGACGGCCTGCTGAACGACGTCGTCCGGATAGTCATCTCCGACTTTCCCGGCAAAGACGTGCGCCAGAGCGGCGACAAGCCGGGACTCATCTTCGTTCAATCCGGCGATCTCGGAACGGTCTTCCAAGGGTAATGGAGGGAGCGCGCCGGGGTTAACCACAAGCGTCGGCTTCGATTCCATTTCCATCTTCAGCGCTCGCCGATTGTAGGCCCGGTGCGCCTTCACTTGGGCGTAGGCGATTCCGGGAATGATGAGCAGCGCTCCGAGCGCGAGGTAAACCATCGGGCCGAAAACAAAACCGAGTTGATTGATGTGACCGCCGAGAAGAAGCTCGCTGGCAACGAACGCGATGGCGCCCAGCGCCAGCGCGACCGTCGACCAGACACGTATCTCCCGGATACCGCCACGCCGTGCCTTCTCTATCTCCGGGTCTCTGGATTCGTCGGCGCCATAATGTTTGTCGAGGAAGTAAGTGACGTCGTACTGGCCGAGAGTGAGGATGAAGAGCGGAAGGAAAATGGCGTAGTCGAGGAGGGTATAACCAAGCTCTTTGCGGGGCGCAATTTTAAGGGCAATCTCGGCGTCGTCTGTCAGGCCAAGGCCGCGAGCGTAGGTGCGGGTACGGTCCATCATGGCCGTGGGAGCCGATGAAAAAGGCAGGTCGGAACGCGGCGTCGGCCACATCGCCACAGGCAGGTTCCACAACTCGATGTCAGACGAGTATTCGAGGGCAGACGTCACCAAGGTTCTTCCGTCCGGACTAAATTCCAGGAATTCGGTATAGCGCCCCGTGAAAGGAGTGCGGATCTGTTTTCCATTGGCTGTGTCCCAGAGCCAGCCGCGCTGACCGACCATGGTTACCAGCCACCGCATGTCCGGGCTGAACACGAGGGACGTCGGCTCCTCCGGAAATGGCTTTTTCATCTGTCGGAGCAGCTGACCGGTCTTCGCATCATACAACCGGCCGACAACTTTTCTGTCCACAACGAACAGCCGCTGTCCGTCCGGGCTGAATTGGGCAATCGAAGGATCATCGACCACCAGGTCGCGAACCATGCTGCCGGTCGTTATGTCCCAGAGTTCAGAACGGCCTCCCAGACAGCTGATGAACAGGTGTTGCCCGTCCGGACTGAATGAAGACAGCCAGACGTTGCCGGTCGTCGGAATCTCGAAAGCGATCCGGCCTGAGGTGGTATCCCAGACATGCGTTTCACTGATCCCGCTTACGGTGAGAAACCGCTTGCCGTTCGGACTCAACCCGACGAGTTGGTCGTTAAATCCAATGCGAGTCAAGTTGCTGGTCTTGATGTTAAGCACGTAACTCTGGCCGAGGTAGAAGATGGACATCCATTTTTCATCGTCACTGAATGAAATTTCCGGATTGACGGCCTCGGCCGCGTGCCGAAAAGGAACCTCGATCTCGCGAATCAACTGCCCCGTCTTGACATCCCACAGCCGGACCGAACGGTTTCCTATGGTAACGATTCGTCCACCTTTGGGGCTGAAGCGCCCCGCACGCCCCGCCAGACGATGCGCCCGCGAATTGGTCTTCAGATTCCAGATTTCGGTTACCGCGTCTCTCCCGCCACGGTTAGCGGCTGCCCATTTTAAATCAGGACCAATTGTGATGGAGCCGTCGAAACGTGACCAGTTGGGCCGCGACTGTTCGATTGGGAGAAGGTTCGCGAGGTCCCAGGCAGCCATCCGCTGCCCACTGGAGATGACCGAAATCCGCCGGTTATCCGGGCTGAAAACGATCCGGGAGACGTTCTCGCGCCCCGCCGACGTTAGAACCCGCATGTCCCAGTCCGGCTGACGGAGGTAATCAGGAGCGCCCGTCAACGCGTACAGGGCTTTCAACTCTGTGTTTTCTGGAGACACGCGTGACCGCGCCACCAGCGCCTGAAACGCAGGAGCGCGCCGCGCCCCCTCTTTCAACCGGGATGCCTTTCCAGCATCGTTGTCGGTAAATCGCTGAACCAACAGAAGATAATCCAACTGCTCATCGCCGCTCAGCGTCGGCGCTCTTTTTTCCAGCACACCAAGAGCGATTTCTTTTTCGGATGAAAATAACTCGGGAGAAGCGATCAAAGCGAACAGATCATAAACAGGGTTGGCCAACCCGGACGGGTCGATCTGCATCGAGCCCCTGAAAGCAGAAATCGGGAGCGTCCCGTCCAAGACACGGTTCAAATCGTTTTCAAATCGCCTTTCAGACCGGGCGGAATTCCTGAAAGGAATTTGAACATCACCGAGCGCGACACGGGAGGAAAGGATCTCCGCCACGCCCTCTTCTCTCATTACGGACAGCGCCGCAGCGATCACGCTTTGCCGCTGTTCGAATGTCAGCGCGCCGAGGGAGAATAGATACCGATTTGCGATATCTCTCCAATCTCTCAAGGCCCTGACGCTGTCAAACTTGGCCAGCTTCAGGGAATCATGCGCCGGTTCCTGGTCGGGCGCCGCCAACGAAGCGACCGCATTCAACAGAGTTACCGAAACCCGGCCGGGATTTAGGGTGGCCAGAGCAATTGAGACATCCGACGGAAGGCGGACACGAAGACGCCCGGCGAGGCCGGTCAATCTTTCAAGGTTGACGGGCGGTGGCGGTGCCCATCGGGAAGATGTCGTCCAGAGGCGGTTCAGATCCCAAACGAAGGCGTTCCGAATCATCCCGCTACGGAGAAGCCGCGTCGAATTGGGATCGCTCTCGAAATCGTTCACAAAGTCAATCAGAGGGACGGACGGCAAAATGAGATGCCAGAAAGGCCGGTCGAAATGGAAGGCGATTTCTTCTGGCGTGAAAACTGTGAACGTGAGCGTCATTCGAATGACCGCCAACGCGGCCTGCCACTGTTTGACGGTCAGCGTCGCGTCACGTCGATGTTCACGCTCGGCAGCTTCCTCCAGAGAAAGTGGGGCAAAACGGCTTTGGATTTCCGCCCGAACGACGTCGGCGATATTTTCAACCGCGTTCGCCCCAAGCTTCCTGCGCAGCGTCGGTGAAATTTTCCCAGCGGCCGCCGACGCCGTCCGTCGGATCAAGGCGTCCTCTGCCACCGAGTTGTCCTCTCGAACAACGAGCGTCGGCTTTCCCGCCATCTCCAGAGCGCGCCGGTTGTAGGCACGGTGCGCCTTCACCTGCGCAAACGCTATCCCGGGAATGATCAGCAGCGCGCCGAGCGCGAGGTGAACCATCGGGCCGAAAACAAAGCCGAGTTGATTGATGTGCCCGCCGAGAAGAAGCTCGCTGCCAACGAACGCGATGGCGCCCAGCGCCAGCGCCACCGTCGACCAGTACCGGATCTCTCCGACACCTCCGCGTCGCGCCTTCTCTATCTCCGGATCCCTGGATTCGTCGACGACGTAATGTTTGTCGAGGAAGTAAGTGACGTCGTACTGGCCGAGACTGAGGACGAACAGTGGAAGGAAAATGGCGTAGTCGAGGAGGGTGTAACGGAGCTCTCTGCGAGGAGCAATCTGGATGGCGATTTCGGCGTCGTCAGTGAACCCAAGGGCGCGACCGTAAGCGCGGGTGCTTTCCATCATCGCGGTGGGCGCGTTGAGGTTTTCCGGCAGCGCCCGTTGCGATGCCAAGGTATCCCAATGAGCAGTTGGAAGAATCAATTCTCTGGCCAGGCCCTGCAAGAAACTCGAATAAATAACCGCTCCGTTCCGATCGAAGGAAACAGAAGTGGTCCGGCCATTGCCACCTGCAAACCTCGCGATAGATTGCCCGTCAAGAGTCCACAATTCGAGATTTCCTCTGATGTCCCCGCCGGCGATCCTGCGTCCATCGGGACTGAAGGCGGCACTGACGAGCCACAGCGTGGCGGCGAAGCGTGCAAGTAAATTTCCATTATCGACACCCCGAAGGCTCACAACGCCGTCTTCTGTTCCGATCAACAATTGGCGGCTGTCCGGAGAAAAAACGAGAGTCCTGACTTCTTGCGTGCCTGCGAATGCCCTGATCGTTTCGCCTGATGTCGCATCTAAGATGAGTGTCGAGCCGTTGGTTTGCCCCACGGCCAACCGTTCGCCATCAGGACTGACGGCCATCACCGTCAGAATTCCGCCCGGAATCGGGGGTTCCCTGACGCCAGTCTCCGTACTCCAGGTTGCGACACGCCCGGTTGCGCGCGCCCCGTCGACCGGCCACCCATCGGACGTTCTCATGAAACGGCGACCGGTGGCCGTCACTCTCCGACTATCCGGGCTGAAGGAGACATTTGAATAGGCACTTTGGTCTCCTCCTAGACCACGAACCGGGTTGCTTCCCGTCAGATCCACGAGCTGCATGAACCCATTCGAATAGACCAACATGAGCCACCGATTGTCCGGACTGAATGAACCGGAAATCAGATGAGGGGCTCCTCCCTGAATTTCGAGAATCAGGCGCCCAGACCTGGTGTCGCGTACGGAGATCAATTCGCTTGTTCCATTTTGAACGGCACTCGCTTGGAGCTCCCCATTGGCGCTGAATGAAACGAAACTCAAAGGGAGTTCCCGGTAGCTCCAATCGGCAGCAAGAAGCGCCTTGTTCAGGCCAGTCAGATCGAACAGGAAGCGCAACTCGGCATCCCCGCCGTTATTCCGCAAAAGATCGACGAGCCCTCGGATCGTGGGTTCTTCCATGAGCAACTTGAGGCCACGCTCCCGCTTTTCTTGAAAGCCGGAAAAAGTGAGCGCTCTGGCTGTCAGGACTTTGTCTGCCGCCGACATACTCGGCGCGCTCTTTTCCAGAGCAGACAGAATCACACCCCGCTCTTCCGTTTTCCAATCTGCTTGCTGCATGACAAATGAGAGACCGCCGACTGGCGTAGCGTGTATAGGGACGTCAACCTGGGCCTTGCGGGAGAATTCGTTAAGGTCACCTTTCCCAGACAGCAGCTTTTCGACCGCGGATTCAAGGTTGCTGATTCTTCTGGAACGGTACCGAACGTCGAAGTCGATCGTGATTCCATCGATCGACAGTTGCGGCTTTCGCTCACCTGAAATCCCGGCCGCTTTCAGAAGACGTTTTCCTTCAGAAATAACTTCAGTTCTCTCGTCCGCAGACAGAACGTCATGAGCCGTCATCCAGACGTATCTTTTCGCGACGTCGTCCCACCCATCCAACGCGCGAAGCGAGTCAAATCGTGCGACCGAGAGTATGTCCTGAACCTTGGGAGAATCGTCTCCGGCGAGACTCGCAAGCATGTACAGGAGGAATCCATCAACCCTGGCCGGTTCCAAGTTGCGAGTCAGCTTTTCACGAATGACGGATGGGAGGCCAATCCGGAGCTTCTTTTCGATGGAGGCGAGATCACGAGATTGAGTTTCCGTCGGGAATCGGTCAAAGCGGGTCCACAGTTGTGTGAGGGCGAACAAAACAGTCTCGCGATTGGTGCTATTCCTGAGTTGATCAAGCGCTGACGGCGATCGACGAATGGCCGCCAGGAAGGCCAGTGGATTCTGACCCTCAAAGAACCGCGCAATGCGGCCCGGGGCGTCGACAATCTGTTGATCGGAGTACAAAGCAAAGGAGAGAGTCATGCGAATCTCGGTGACGACAATTTCCCAGTCCTCCATGCTGAGGCGCCGATCGCGGTCGGCCAGGCGGGTGGCCGCTACT
>JAYTIE010000049.1:0-5863 GCA_043732015.1 Elusimicrobiota bacterium
ACAGGGCGAACGCCAGCACGATGAAATCCGGACGCTTCTCCGGAACGCCAGGCGCAATCCGGGCCTCGTTCCCGCGCTCGCTTCGAAGCTCAAGCAGTACGACCTCTTTGATCAGTACCAAGACGAATTCTTCCGGTTGGTGAACAAATGAAAGTCCTTCTCGTCTCACCGCGCGGTTTCTGCGCGGGCGTCCGCCGTGCCATCGACATCGTCGATCTGGCCGTAGAAAAATATCCATCGCCCGTTTACGTGCGAAAGGAAATCGTCCACAACAAACACGTCGTTGAGGATTTCAAGAAGCGCGGCGTGATCTTCATCGACGAAGTGGAAGAAGCACCGGCCGGCGCCACGGTGGTTTTCAGCGCGCACGGCATCGCGCCCACAGTTCGCGACATGGCGCGGGAACGCAATCTGAAAACGATCGACGCCACCTGTCCGCTCGTCACAAAAGTTCATCTTGAAGTCCATCGCTTCCTGAGAGAAGAATACTCTCTCGTCCTCATCGGGCACCGCGACCATGACGAAGTGGTCGGGACGATGGGGGAAGCGCCGGGGAAAATCCAGCTCGTCGAACACGAAGACGATGTCTTGAAACTGAATATTCCGGAAGGCAAGCAGGTAATGGTCCTCACGCAGACCACGCTGAGCGTCGATGAGACGCGCGGAATTCTCGCCGCCATCCGCCACCGTTTCCCGACGGCCAAGACCCCGCCGAAGGACGACATCTGTTACGCGACGCAGAACCGCCAGGACGCCGTGCGCGACCTGCTCCGCAAGGACATCAATGTGCTGCTCGTCGTCGGATCCAAGAACAGCTCCAACTCCCAGCGGCTCTGCGATGTCGCGCGGGAATCCGGCGTCTCCGCCTATCTGATCGATAACGCTTCCGAGATCGACAAAAGCTGGCTCACCGCCGATTCCGTTGTCGGCGTGACCGCAGGCGCGTCCGCGCCCGAGCATCTCGTGCAGGAAGTCGTCGCTTTCCTGACGGCCGGGTACAGCGCGACGGTGGAAGATGTTTTCGTCCGGGAAGAGAACGTCGTGTTCTCGCTTCCGAAAGAACTGACGGGCTCGACCGCCGGCAATCACTAAAGTTTCCATGGCCCGTCGTCCGCCCATCAATTCCGATACCGATCAGATCGAGTTCTCGTTCGAGGCGCCGACCGCTCCCGTCGTTCCCGTCGTTCCCGCTGCGCCCGTTGCCCGTGTGATCCCGCCCGCTCCGGTCGCACCCGTCAAACCCGTCAAGGCGGCCGCTCCGGTTGCACCGAAACCCGCGGTGAAACTAAGCATCAAGCCCGCGGACGTGAAACAACCGACGCCGTTCGAGAAACTTCTTCACGCCGAGCTTTCACGCATTTTCAATCTCTGTCTTCGTCTGACGCAGGACGCCGCGAAAGCGGAAGACCTGGCGCAGGATGTGTTCGTCCGCTCGGCGGAGCTGCTCCCGTCGGCGACCTCCGACGGAATCACGCCGGACATCCTCACGCGGCGCGCCGTCTTCCTTTTTCTGAAAGACCGCCGCTACAACCGGCCCCGAAAGGCAGTTGTGCCGGTTCCCGTGGACGCGAACGCGCCGCCACAGCCGGCGGTGTTCGAGCTTCCCGACACCTGGGACGGCGTTACCGACGAGCATCGGCTGCTTCTGTCCGCGCTGGGCACACTGGACGCGCGCGACCGGGCCCTGATCGTGCTGACCGATTTTGAGGGTCGTACCTACGCCCAAGTGGCCACCGTGCTGGAACAGAGTGAAGCGACGGTCCGCACGCGCGTCTCCGCGGCCCGCGCGCGCCTTCATGCCACCGCGCGCCGATTCCTGGAGCAGAAGAAGCCATGAGGCGCCTGCACGTCACCCATCTCCTCACCGATTTCATGGACGAAAGTCTCGATTGGCAGCCCACCGAACGGGTGAAGGCGCATCTGGCGTTCTGCAACGCCTGCCGCCAGGGCCTGCACGACCTGAAACGGGGAATCGCCCTGCTCCGCGCAACGCCCGGTGCCGTTCCGTCCTCGGATCTCGAACGCCGGATTGTGGACTGGATGAGCGTCGAGCGCTCCCGCCCAGCGGAAGACCGGCGCCGGACGCCCTCCTGGATTCTTCGCCTTGCTGAAAACAAGCGCGCCGCGGTTCTTGCGATCGCGCTGTTGACCGGCATGCTGGTTGTGCGCGCGATGATTCACCGCAACGTGACCACGCGGCGGCCGCGGCCCGCGGCCGCCGCGCCCCAGCCGCCAAGACCCGTGGATCCGAAGAAGACGGAAACGAAGGCCGCGGTAAAATCCAGCGTGGTGAAGCCTTCCGCCATCGCCATCGCGGCCGCCAAGGCGGCAGAAGCAAAAGCCCGCGCCGACGTGATGCCGGCACCGCTCGAAGGCTCCCAGAGCGGAATCACCGACGAGATGACCCAGACGGTCACGAGCGAGATGGCCTGGCGCGAACTCTGGCTCCGCCACAACGCGAAAGTGGAGAGGGTTCCCAAGCTTCCTGACGTCGATTTCTCGAAAAATCAGGTCATTGCGATCTTCGCCGGCCAGAAACCGACGGGGGGATACCGTGTTCAAGTCCTTTCCGTGACGGAAACGCCCTGGAATGGAGCTCCGGCCAGGCTCGTCAAATACCGTGTACAAACACCGCCCAAAAACGCGATCACCACCCAGGTGATCACGAACCCCTTCCTTTTCCGCGTGGTACCCCGGTTTTCGGGCGCCACGTTCTTCGAAAAAAATCCCTAAAACCGCTCGTTGATATCACTTCTCTGTCACAGGGGGCCCGTATCCTCGTGACATGAGAAAAACGAACCCCACCACCTCAATTGCTCTGATTTTCGCGGCGATTTTTATGCCGGCCTTCGCATCAGCCACCCTGATGGCTCCGGGAATCATGAAATCGGCCCCGCCACCGGAGCTCCCGGCCGCCCTTTCCTCCTATTCAAGAACCGCCACCCTCCAGTGGGGATGCCCCGTGGCCGATAACGTTGTGGCGGAATCGCCCGACCAGGCGGTTCAAAAAATACGTTCCGAATGCATCGAACAGGTCTCCCGCGAGGCAGCCCGCAAGCCCGGCGTCATGACCGTTCTTGACACCCATGTGGTGTACCCCGACATCAAGGTGGAACCCATGAGCGACGGGTTCCGTCTTCAGGGAACCTTCTTTCTTGAAACCGTTGTCCTTCAACAGAAAAAGCCGGGGGACAGATAAAATGGATGAAGTTTTAAGGCCCGACGAGGACGTCCTTTCCGCGCTCGCCGCGCAGATGGGATTGCATCACAACGAGCCCGTGAAAGCCCCGGCGACGGCGGCCGATAAAAAGCCGCCTATGCCTCCGGCTCAAAAGAGTTACTCTCAGTTGACGTGACCCGGACAACCACTCTCAAAGCCGCCATTTTCTCGCTTCTTGCCGCCTCCGCGACTGCCATGGCCGTCGACCCCTACCTGGTTCTCGAAAAATTCCTCGACCGTGGCCGTATTCCGCGCCTTCTGTCCACGGTGGACTTCGGACTGTCGTCTGTTCAACCCGAAGCGCTTCTGCCGCTCGAGGGAGATTTCAACAAGGACGGAAAGCCGGACCTGGCCCTGTCAGGCGTGTACACGCTTCCCGGCAAAACCCCCGACTATTTCCTCCTCGTGGTGGGAGATTCTGAGTCCCGCAAACCGGAACAACTTTTCCTCAAGGCCGGCACGCGCCCGTTCTATCTACACAAGCCCGCCACCACGGGCGAGGGCGACCCCGGCGACCAGGCCTTCTCGGCGTCCCTGTGCATCAACTGCTCGACGGGAACGGACTTCCGCTGGGATCCGGTTTCGCGCACGTTCCAGGAAGCGCCCTGGACCGAAGGCAAACGCCTGCAAACGGTGTTGGCCAAGAACATTGAGGTGGATCCGAAGGTCGCGGACATCGCGCTCCAGGTGGCCGGGCGGCTGCCGGACGTGAAGAATTTCGTGGATGAACTCGGTCGGCGGGGATCTCAGCTCGTGACGAAGGTAGAACCGCTCGCGTGGAAAGGTCAGGACCGGGCGCGCGTGCTCATTTATGAAAGGTCACAGGCGGGGGACGAACTCTACGACTCCATCGATGTGGACACGACGGCGCGGCGCGTCGTGAAACGCGGAGGATCGGTTCCGCCGCCTAGCGCTTCTCCGGCGGAACCAGCGGCGCCAGATACGTCTCAATGATCCGGCCGGCATCTTCCGGCGTGACTGCGGACAGAAATTCGTTCTGAGGGAAGGCCATGATGCTGGGCCCGATCTCGCACTTCTCCTGACAACCTGACTTCGCCGCGCGAGCTATCTGCGCCAGGCCCTTCTCCTTCACATACCGCTTCAACGTCTCCAGCACCTGCTCGCCGCACCGGCCTTCGCCGGCGCAGGAGATTCGTTCGCCGGGTTTTCGCGTATTCGTGCAGACAAAAAGAACCTGCTTATACGGAAGTGGGGACTTGTTCATTTCCGCTCTCCGTGGGCGCGTTGACGGGCTTGTTCTTGCGAAGGGAAATTTGCGGCGCCGCCGCGGCCCGGACTTCGTCGGCCGTCATCGAGCGCGGATAGGTTTTGATCAGCTCGTACTTCGTCGTGCGCTGAACCGCGTCGAAGCCCGCCTCGTGGATCAGCGTGATTGTTTCCGGGAGCGTGGTCACGTTCACGTAGCCCGCTTCGGCGTGCACGTTTTCTTCGAAGAGCGTTCCGCCGAAATCGTCCGCGCCGTATAGCAGCGCAGCCTGTCCCACCTTCTTGCCTTCGGAAAACCACGACGCCTGGACGTGATCGAAATTGTCGAGCATCAGACGGGAGGCGGCCAGAATGCGAAGGTAGGGCGCCGGACCCACGCGGCGCGGAAATTTCCTCTGAAGCACCGTGTTGTCGGGCTTGAAGCTCCAGGGCACGAACGCGGTGAAACCGCCTCCGTTCTTTAGACTCAGAGACTCGTCCTGGAGTTCGCGGATGCGGATCCAGTGTTCGACGATGTCGGCCGGCTCTTCGACGTGCCCGTACATCATGGTGGCCGTCGACTTCCAGCCGATCCGGTGCGCCTCGCGGTGCACGCTCAGCCACGCGTCGGGCCCGCCCTTCTTCGGCGCGATCTTCTTCCGGACGCGCTCGCTCAGGATTTCGGCGCCGCCACCCGGCAGTGAGAACTGCCCGGCCGCGTTCAGCTTCTCAAGAACTTCTGGAATCGTGATGCCCGCGACCTGCGACATCGTGGTGATCTCGGAGGCCGTGAAAAAGTGGGGCGTGACGTGGGGGAAGCGCTTGCGCGCCTCACGAACCAGGTCTTCATAGAACGTCATCGGCAAGGTGCGGTTGTGTCCGCCCTGAAGGAGAACCGTGGTCGCGCCCAGCTTCGAGGAACGATCGATCTTCTCCATGACCTGCTCGACGGTGAGCGTGTAGGAATCACTGTCCTGGGGACGGCGCCAGAACGCGCAGAAGTGACAGTCCGTGTCGCAGATATTGGTGTAGTTCGGGTTCGAATCGATGACGAAGCTGACCTCCGCCTCGGGAATCCGCTTCATCCGCACCTGATGCGCGAGCGCGCCCAGCCACACAAGCGGCGCGCCGTTCAGCAGGAAAAGCCCGTCTTCTGAATTCAGCCGCTCGCCAGACGCGAGTTTCTGTTCGATGGATTCGGCATTCGTCATGGTCAGCGCACCGCCGGGACTTTCAGGATGCCGGCCTCGTCGAGAAGGCGGCGGAAAAGGACGGCGGATTCCTGGGCTTCGGGCCCCAGTTCATAGACAAAATCACCGAGATAGCGTTGAACAGCGGCGGCGGGGAATCCCGCCTTTCTGGCGGCCGACTCGGACACGGACTGAAGCTCCGAGAGACCGCGGTCCAGGCTTTCGCCGACCAGCCAGTCGAGCCGCG
>JAYTIE010000050.1:0-5818 GCA_043732015.1 Elusimicrobiota bacterium
CCTTGGCAAGGCCGCTGACCAGGCCGATGGTTTCTTCCAGGGTCTGGTTGAGTTCCAGCGTGGAGGCAAACAGCGTCGAGAGGTCGGAAAAAATTTTCAGCTCGTCCCAGTCTTCTTTTCGGTCTTTTTCTTTTTTGGCTTTTGCCATGGGTTTGTCCTTTGCGGCGAATTGGGCGATGATAACACTTCAACGGGCTATCGTTGACGGTGCGAGACACGCTCTGTTAGACTGTCCGGACCGCATGCGCCACCCGAAAATAATTATTGGACAGTCTGATTCTCTCCTGTCGAGAACCATGGGCCTGTTCTCCACTAGCACCGAGTACGAGATTCTCATTGCCGAGCGCGGCGACCGTGTCGTTGAAATGGCCCATCTCGGGGCAGCACCGGATCTGATCATTCTTGAGGCAACACTTCGCTCGCCCGGCGCCGATGTACTTTGCCAGACATTCAAGCAGGACCCCTATCTCCTCGAAACTCCCATTTTGATTATCGATACCGGCGGCACCGAAGATCATGCCGCGTTCGTGAAAGCCGGATGTGACGATATTCTGACCGGTCCCTTGAACAAGGATCACCTGGCGGCCCGGATCCAGTCCCTCATTCGCCTCAAGTCCATCACCGATGACCGGGACGACGCCGAAGCCATTCTTTACACCCTCACCCGGACCATTGAAGCGAAGGATCCCTACACGATGGGCCACGCAGACCGCGTCGCCCTTTATGCCCTGGAGCTTGGCAAACATCTGGGTGTCAGCTCCTATGACGCCCAGGTGTTGAGGAAGGGGGGGATGCTGCATGACATCGGCAAGATCGCGATCCCCGATTCAATCCTTCTGAAGCCGGGCCGGTATACGCCGGAAGAGTTCGGCGTGATGAAGAGCCATCCGACCCTGGGCTGCGAGATTTGCGGGAAACTTCGTACGGTGCGAGACGCGCTTCCCTTGATTCGGCACCACCACGAAAAGCTGGATGGCAGCGGATATCCGGATGGGCTGTCGAAAGACGCCGTTTCTCCTCTTGTCCGTGTGGTGTCGATCGTTGACATTTACGACGCCCTTCGGTCCCAGCGTTCCTACAAAGAAGCCTTCTCCCTCGATAAAACCTTTGAGATCATGTGGCAGGAAGTGGACAAGGGTTGGTGGGACCGTGGCATTCTTTCCGCCTGGGAATCCCTGATTCGCTCAAAAAAGGGCGCCGACAGCGCAGAATAAGCACCTTCCGCCGGTTTTCCGCATCCCCCCTTAAGGAGTCTCCTATGGAAATGCCTTTGTTCTCCGCGGCGCTCGTTTTCTACGGCGTCGCGGCGGCCCTCTTTCTGGGATACGCAATTTCCCGCCGGGAGCCGCTGTCACAGATCGGCAACGGCGCGGTGTTTGCCGGCATCCTCGCGCACTTCGCTTTCATCATCCTTCGAACCGTTGCCGCCCGCCATCTGCCGAATCACGCATGGTATGTTCCGTGGAGCAGCTGGTTCGAGAGCTTCTCCTTTCTGGCGCTCGTCATGGCCGTCCAGTTTGTCCTGATCGAACGTCGCCGTCTTCCCATCCTGGGCGCGTTCGTTCTGCCCATCGTTTTTGCCGCCATGGCGATGGCCTTGCGTTCTCCGACGGGCACCGCCGTCCCCGAAATTCCGCGCGGTCTTGAGTCGCACTGGCTGGCCGCGCACATTCCCGTCATGTTCATCGCCTATGCCGCGTTCGCGCATGCTTTCGCCGTGGGGCTCGCGTTCCTTCTTCAGGAATCCCAGCTTAAATCCAAACAGCCCACACGCCTCGCGTTCCGGCTGCCGGCCTTGAATGAACTGGACCGGCTGATCAGTCAAATCATCGCGTGGGCATTTCCGGCGCTCACCATCGGGTTGCTCCTGGGCGCCCGCTGGGCGCATGAGGCGTGGGGGCACTACTGGGCGTGGGACGCCAAAGAGGCAGGCGCGCTCGTGACGTGGCTCGTTTATCTTGGATATCTCCTGCTTCGTTCGGCCGCCGGCTGGCGTGGCCGCAAAACCGCGTATCTGTCCCTCGCGGGGTTTGCCGTTGTCATGTTCACCTATATTGGCGCGAACTCACTGTCGCGCCTGCACGCCTTCCTACCCGGAGGCGGGAACTGATCTCTCTCTCAAAATAACCATGGGACTTCTTGTCGTCGGCATTTCACATCGCACCGCGCCGGTGGGGCTTCGCGAACATCTTGCGATCCCCGCTGAGCGCATTGGCGCCGCGCTCGACCGTCTGACCGCGTCCGGCGAAGTGAAAGAGGCTGTGGTTCTCTCCACCTGCAACCGTGTTGAAGTCTATGTTCAGCCGGTGGGCGACCGGGACCGCGCGGCGCATCTGCTCAGGGAATTTTTTGCGCGCATTTACGACAGCGTGGATGCTGCGGCCGCGCTCTACCGCCAGGACGGGCTGGAGGCAGTCGCGCATTTGTTTCGCGTCGCCGCCGGACTCGATTCCATGGTCATCGGCGAGTCCGAGATTCTGGGCCAGGTTAAGACCGCCTACACCGCGGCGAGAGACCGCGGTACCACAGGAAAAATAACGAACGTTCTCTTTCAGCGCGCGCTCTTCGTCGGAAAACAGGTCAGGACGCGGACGAATATTTCAGAAGGCGCCAGTTCCGTGGGATCGGTGGCCGTGCATCTGGCGGAACGGATATTCGGATCCCTTCAGGACCGCCGCATTCTCCTGATTGGCGCGGGGGAGATGGCGGAAGTCGCGGCGCGTCACCTGATCAGCCAGAAGACCGGCCAGATTTCCGTCATCAACCGGACCCTGGAGAAAGCCCAGGCGCTCGCGGCGTCCCTCGGCGGAACCGCCGGCCCGATGGAATCCCTTTTCGATGAGCTTCTTCACGCCGACATCGTCATCTGCTCCACGTCCGCGGAACGGCCCGTCATCACTTTCGATGTGATGCAGGCCATCATGAAGGCCCGGCGTGACCGTTCGCTGTATTTCATCGACATCGCGGTTCCGCGAAACGTCGACCCGGCCGTGCATGGCATCGATAACGCTTTTGTCTACAACATCGACGATCTCCGGCGAATCGTCGAAGAAAATCTGGACCGTCGCCGGGAGGAAGTGGCGGAAGCGGAAGCGCTCGTGAATACTTTGTCGTCGGAATTCTATGAATGGATTCGCGCTGCGCTGGAGGGCCGGACCGTCGCGTTGAAACACGGCATTGGACGCCCTTCCACGGAAGAGGCTCGCCCGTGAAAATTCGGATTGGATCCCGTGGCTCGAAATTGGCCGTCACCCAGGCGGCCGGCGTCGCAGATCTCCTTCGCCGTCATGACAAGGCGCTCGAGATCGAGCTGGTCCAGATTTCAACGACCGGAGACCGCGACGCGAATTCCGCGCCCTCCGCGATCGGCGGCAAGGGCGTGTTCGTCAAGGAAATCGAGGACGCGCTTCTGGCGAAGTCCATCGACCTCGCGGTTCATTCGCTGAAAGATGTACCGCAGATGCTGCCGCCCGGGCTCCGTCTCGCACCGCCGCCCGCGCGTGAAGACGCTCGCGACGCCCTCATCTCCCGCTTTGGTGAGCTCCTGCGCGAATTGCCGAAAGGCTCGACGGTCGGAACCGGTTCTCCGCGTCGCTCCGCCCAGATCCGTCATCGCTACGCGAAGCGGCTCTACCGGATTGAGCCCATTCGCGGAAACGTCGAAACCCGTCTGAAGAAATTGCGGGACGGCGCCTATGACGCCATTGTTCTGGCCGCCGCCGGTCTTTCACGCCTCGGACTTTCGGGGGAGATTTCCGAAATCCTCGAGCCCGAAGAAATGCTGCCCGCGCCCTGCCAGGGATGTCTGGGTCTCGAAATCCGGGAAGGCGACACCTCTCTTCTCGCTCTTCTCACCGCTGTCTCGGATTTCCACGCGGACATCACGTCAAGAGCGGAACGCGCGTTTCTCCAGGGCCTGGGCGGCGACTGCATGATTCCCGTCGGCGCTTACTCCGTGCTGGAGGGCGAAACGCTGAAAATGAAGGCGGTACTTCTTGATCTCGAAGCGACGCGCTCGGTGACCGCCGAGATGTCGGGTTCCGCCAGTCAGCCGGAGTTTGTTGGCGCGCAACTCGCGGGCCAGCTGCTGTTTGATGGGGGATCGGAAATTCTTCTGGGAACCCTGCCATCGCCGGGCGCATGAAAAGGAAGGCCGGAAAGATCTTCCTCGTCGGTGCGGGACCCGGTGATCCGGGGCTCATGACGCTGCGCGGCGCGGAGCTTCTGGCGTCCTGTGACGTGATCGTCATGGACGCCCTCGTCAATCCGCTGATCGTGGCGAATGTCAGGGCCCGCGTCCTCAATGTGGGGAAACGAGGACGGTCGCGAATCAGTCCCGGACACGGCCCCAAGCAAGCCGCGATTAACACGCTTCTTGCCCGGCTGGCCCGCGCCGGCAACCGGGTGGTTCGCCTGAAAGGCGGAGATCCGTTTGTCTTTGGCCGCGGTTCCGAAGAGATTGAGATGCTTCGCCGGAAAAAAATTCCCTACGAAATCGTTCCCGGTGTTTCCTCCGCCGTGGCCGCGCCCGCGTATGCCGGCATTCCGGTCACGGATCGCCGCTGGGCGTCGCAGGTCACCTTCCTGACGGGACATGAAACCGCCGAGTCCCGTGAAGCGGGGGGCGTCGACTGGTCGCGCCTCTCCCCCGACGGCACGCTGGTCATCCTGATGGGCGTCACCGGCTGGCCGGGAATCGTCGAGCGGCTTCTCCGCTACGGTTGGCCGCCCGCGACACCGGTGGCCGCGATCGAACGAGGATCGACGCCGAGACAACGCGTCCTGAGTGCGCCGCTCCGTGAGTCGGTAAAAGTTTTTTCCCGGAATAATCTTTCGGCTCCGGCCGTCATCGTGGTGGGACTGGTCGCGGCGCTCTCAACCCATCTCTCGTGGTTCCGCGAGGAACGGCCGTTGTTGGGCCGTCGCATTGCGGTAACGCGCGCGGCCGATGCGGCGGACGGATTCGCGGCGCGGCTCAGTTCCGAGGGCGCTGACGTGATGCGATGTCCGCTCATCGATGTCCGCCCGATTTCCCTTCCGGTGAACGCGCGTTCAATGATGACGCCGGGCGCCGTCGACTGGATTGTTTTCCTGAGCGCGAACGGGGTCCGCCACTTTCCTTCGTCGATTGCCTCTCAGGCGTTGAAGAAAAAAGTCCGCGTTTTCGCCATCGGTCCGCAAACAGCGGAGGCGGCCCGCGCCGCTGGTTGGAACGTCACCAGGATTTCGTCCACATACGATTCGTCCTCCGTTCTGGCCGCGATGGGGAGCGTGAAGGGGAAATCGGTTTTTATTCCCCGGGCGCATGACGCCCCCGCCGCGCCGGTTCCGGGGTTGAAACGCGCGGGCGCGCAGGTGACCGTTCTTTCGGTCTATGAAACCTGTTTTGTCCGGCCGTCACCGGCGGAGAGGACGGCGCTTCTCGAGCGGTCTGAAGCGGTCACTTTTCTTTCGTCTTCCACCGTTGAGTCCTTCTGCCAAAGCTTCTCCCGCGCGGAGCGGACCGCGTTGTTTCGGCGCGCGACGGCCGTCTCGATTGGCGGGATGACGACCCGCGCCCTTCGCCGCGCTGGCATCCGGAATGTGCTTCAGGCCCGGGTTTCTTCGAGGGACGGGGTTGTCGACGCTTTGCGCCGTCTTTTCAGCATGAAATAGAACGTCATTCCGGCGGGTCTTCCTTGATTTATGTCCGCCGTCCCCACACGCTTGTTGGATGCGTCTCCGCACCCGTCTGGCGGCTCTAACCGTCTGGCTAACCCTGTCCACCGCCGGCTTTTCGGCTGACTATGCGCCCTCTGAGGTCCTCGTTCGGTTTCGC
>JAYTIE010000051.1:0-5777 GCA_043732015.1 Elusimicrobiota bacterium
GTGTTCTCCATCAGACGCCGCATCCTGCTGGGCGTGGGTTCCGCCTCAATTCCGGTGCCGAGCGCGGACGCCAGCAGGGACGCGGTCTCCGGCGTCGGATTCACTTCCATACTCCGGATTGCGCTGGAAAGCCGTGACAGCGCCGCTTCACACGCGGCAAGGCGGTGACGCTCGGCCCGGACGCAGGCCCGCATGACAGAGGCGGAGAGCACGAGAACGGTCACGAAGGCGGCGATGGCGGCGTAATACGGGAAAGGCCAGGTGACGTCGTCGGGCCCCACGAACACGACGAGGCCCGTGAGGATCACGGCTGACACCAGGGAGAGATCGCGGTACATCGCGATCTTGTGCGAGATCCATGAGGCGGAAAGCTGGTGGGTGGCGTTTCGGAAATTGTCTGCGGCCCGCGCGCCGCGTTTCAGAATGTCGATGTCGTCGTTCATTTGGATCCTGCCGTCCGGATCTCCGGTGCGGTCAGGATCCTCAGTCTAGACAACGTGCGGACGGTTGGGAACCACCGCTTCCTGGCCGATCGGCCGGTGAATGCCGGAGCCATAACGGTTGGCGTAGATCCGCGTGAATGCGGCGCCGAAATAGAATATCTGTGCGGAGTAATAGACCCAAGCCAATATGATCAGGAGCGATCCGGCCGCGCCATAACTCGATCCAACGATGCCCTTGCCGAGATAGAAACCCAGCGCCGTCTTGCCGATGATAAACAGGGTGGAGGTGACGACCGAGCCGACGCCGACGTCGTGCCAGCGAATGTCCGCGTCCGGCAGGATCTTCAGAAGCATCGCGAACACCACCGTGAACGAAGCGAACGACACGACCAGGTTCAATATCTGCAGGCTCCACTCCGGTAGCGGCAGGACGGTCTCAAGATATTTCCCCAGCGCTGCCAGCACGGCGCTGGCGGTCAGCGAGACCAGAAGGAGGAATCCGATGGCGAGGATCATGCCGACGGCTTCCACCCGCGAAATCATGAAGCCTGAAAATCCGCCCCGGTCCGGGACGCCCCAGATGCGGTTCAGAGCGGATTTCATTTCCGTCATGACGCCGGACGCGCCGATCAGAAGGGAAATAATGCTGATAACGGCCGCGGCCGCGCCGGCTGCCGGTTTTTGGGCGGCGAGGATGATGTTCTGCAGCGTCGTTGCAGACTGAGGGCCCATGAGTCCGGACATCTGCGCGGCTATCTCTCCCTCCGCGGCCTCACGGCCGAAGGCGAATCCGGCAATGGCGATGGCCAGCAGCAGAAGCGGAGCGACCGAAAACGCGGTGTAATAGGAAAGTGCCGCCCCAAGCCGGGCGCCGCTTTCGTCGTTCCAATGGTAGAACGCCGCTTTCAGGATGCGAAGAAAACCTTTCGGCGTCATTTTCGGTTTCATTTTCCGCTCCAATTGAGGGACGTGGTCGTTTTTTGGTGTGGCGGCGGCTCTCATGGGGTCTCCTTCGGCTTCAGAACAGTTGCACGCGTCCTTCCTACGGTTGGAAGGCGTCGCGGTTCGTTCACCTGGGCCAAATTCCTCGTTTTTCCGACGCGCCGTCGCATAAGATTTCGCGAGAAACTGGTACAATCCGGTCTGTTCGCCTGCCATATCGATGTGCGAGTCCAGCGTTGTACTCCGCTCTTCCGTCAAGATGCCAGACAAGCATTGGCGGCGACATAATTCAAAAGAGAAGGAGCCGCAGGATTCTCATGGACGACAAAGCCCTCAATCAATACATCAACCTCAAACTGGCCGCGCTGGGTCAGCCCATTCACCACACCTCTGAAGACGCCCAATTCGTTGAACTCGCGGCGCCGCTTCTCCGCAACCACCAGCAGAAGAACCGGTTGCTTCATAACTATTCGTGCCCCGCTGACAAGCGCATTGAAGATTTCCTGAACGCCTATCTCGCCGATGTCGCAACCACGAATTCGGTAAAGCTCCCTTCCTCTTCCTTCAATCTTGACCGCGCCGGAATCGCGCGCGTGTTGTCGCTGCCGCCGGACCGGGACATTTTTGTTTCCGAACTCGGAACCTCGTACCGCATCAAGCAGGGCGTTCTGCACAACCCGAAGAACGATCGCCGCACCACGCAGGGCGTGTTCCATGTCGCGGAAGGCGGATTCCCGATTCCCGACGACAAGATCGGCGTGCCGAAGCACGTGTTCGCGGCGCTCCTGCAGGCCGCGCTGAACCAGCCGGAGGATTCCCTTACTCTTCCCTATACGTCTTCACAGGAGAAGCAGGCTCGCCTCTGGGTGAGCCTGTTGCTGCGCCCCATCGTCTGTCCCGCGGCCGGAACGTTGACCGAGGAAAAGCGCATGGAAGTCCGCTTCTTCGCGCCCGGAACATTGGTCAGTAACCTCGATTTCGTAGAGACCATTTTCGGCAACGCCGGGGACCCGTTCCTTCCGGAGAACGACGCCGCGCTCGACGTGGACGGCTGGACCGGCCACACCGGCTGCGTTATTCTCGCCCCCCACCTCATCAAATTGAAGAAGAAGGACCTCGGACTTCCGGAATGGACCCATGCCACCGAACGCCAGAAGCGCGACGGCGCCTGCTGGAAGAACGCCGACGAGCTTTACAACGACGGCGGTGCCTTCAAGATCACCTGTCGCGATGCGCGCGGCGTGATTGTCACTGTCATCGCCGACAACTATTTTGGTTACTGCAAAAAAGAGGTCAAGACCCAGATCAGCTACGCGGCCAACCTGTTCGGTCTGGCAGAGGAAGAGCACTCGGGGGGCGCGGTCGCTTACGCCAGCTACGTGCTGGGCCGCGAGTTCGACGGTTCCGAAGCCGTCGCGCGTTCGTCCTATACGTTCGCGGACGTCGTGTCGCTGATGGGCAACCGCATCGAAGTGAAGCCCGAAGGTTACGCGCTCGACAGCCGGTATCCGTCGTCCATCGTTTACGTTCCGGAAGACACCCGTTTCTCGGTCAAGAACCTCCAGGTCGCGTGGACCAAGAACGGCGTGAAGAAGAAGATCAAGCTGATGGCGAACTGCCACTACGTTCTTCCGTCGGGCTACAAGGTCCGTCTTGAGAAGCAGATCGGCGGCCGGAGCTGGCGCCTCATCGGCACGGTCGCGGAAGGGTCGTTCTGCCACAAGCCATCCACCGTTTCCGGTGGCGGAAAATCCGAGATTTCAAAATCACTCTCCTACGCGATGCTGCAGGGCCCGGTTTTCGTGCGCGACATCAAGGAAGACTTTGACGCGGTCGAAGAAATCCTGAAGCGCGATTTTTCGAAAGCCATGAAGGAGCCCGACGAAAAATCCGCCCGTCCGATCCTCGACACCGAGCGTTCGCTGGGATCCGTGATCAAGCTGTTCACTCCCTCGACCGAATACTCGGACGAGCACAACACCTGGCTCACCACCATTCCGCAGACGCTCCGGCAGCTTATCTTCGTCGTGAAGCGCTATTACAAGCCGGAATGGGAAGGCAACTGGCGCGAGCATTTCAGCGTCGATCGCATCAACGGTTTCCCCGGACACGAGCTGAAGTACGATGAACAGAAGCTCGTCGCCAACTACCTGCGCATGGGTCATGAACGCGACGGATCGTGGCGCATTTTCAAGGTCAGAACGGACTTCAACCCGGCCGACAAGGTCCAGGTGGAAGACGACATCACCGCTTCCGTGGTGGTGCCCCGCGAGACCCTTGCTGATTTGAACCCGTCCACCGACAACCCAAGCGTGAAGATCGTCACGAACTGTGAGAACTTCCTGTTCCAGCGGCCCGACGACGCGATTCATCGCGGCTATGACATCCAGGCTGAAGCCGACATTGCGACGCCGAACACATTCCTGTCCAACTGGCAGCCTCTAACAAGGAAAGACGTGCAGGACATGGTGGAGAACCCGATCGGCTTCGGGCTGTACACCGAGCCCATGGAAAAACTCCTAAGCGACTTCGCGAACGAAAAGTCGCCGTCGTACGTGGTTTCGTCGTCCGAGCCGCGTCTCGTGGATGGCAAACCAACGAAGAATCCCCGTTACCTGCAGAACCGACCCGACATCGTGAATGCGGTGGGTACCTATCTCGCGAAAGTGGGCAAGCGTCTGTCGCGCCGCATTCCGGCCGATCAGCGCGTCCAGTTCTCGGTGGATGCCGTTCTGGCAGGCCGCCGCAACAACGGCCCGGACCGCAAGGCGAACATTCCCCCGCTCGCGGTCTACAGCCCGATTCATTATCAGGAACTGCCTGAGCTGTTCATGGACTTTATCTCGAGCCTGACCGGCAAGTCGCCGTCCACGACGGGCTTCGGCTCCGAAGGCGCGCTGACCAAAGGACCATTCAACGCCCTCTGGCCGATCGTCGACCTGAACAACGCGCTCGTCTCCTACATCCTGACCGGCTACGCGACGTTCACCACCTCCGCCGGCACCGTGGGCCCGCGTTACCGCGTGGACCACGACATCAGCCTGCTCGTCACCGAAATCTGGTGCCGTTTGAAAGGAAAAGAACGCGACGCGCGTTTCCTCATCGACAACGGCTACCTGGAACGGGTGCAGGACTTTGAACACAAGGGCCGCAAGATCCAGGCCAGCATCCTCGGCTATCGCATCACTGAGCGCTACGTGGAACGCCTCATGGGCCGCATCTTCGAACTGCCCAGCAAGGTGTTTACGGAAGAAATCCTCCGCCCCGAACTTCAGGAGCGTGACATGTTCGCCGAAGGCATCGAGAACATTGTCGCGACCTACAAGCGCGTGGCCGAAAATTATTTCAACGACGGTTCCGTCGAAGCGGCCTGTCCGCCGTTGAAAGCGCTCCTTAACATCATGGCGACGGGTTCCTACGAGGGCAAAGGTCTGGGCGACCCGGAAATCCGGATGCTGTTCACGCGCGAAACGCTGATGGCCAGCGAGTGGTACGCCGAACGCCTCCAGGTTCGTCAGGAGCGGGACGCCGCGCTGTACACCGGCTTCGTGAATCGCATCACCGAGATGCGCGAGCGGAACGGCAACGCGACGATCGACGGTGAACTGAAGCTGGCGGAGCGACTCGAGAAAGCCCGCACGCGTCTCGCCGAAATTCAGGCTCCCGAATACCTGAAACGGCTGAAGGGCACCATCGGCGCCGATCCGTTTCACCTGCAGATTCCACGCAAGGTGAAGCCACGCGAACTGGCCGGCAAGCGCTGACGCCCCCCTGTTTCGACAGAAAAAAGCCCCGGTCAGCGACGCTGACCGGGGCTTTTTCTTTGTCGGGCAAGAATCAGCGGCGGACGTCGATGAGGTCTTTCGCGTCGAACCGGACTTTTTTCGCGGCTGCGTACTTGTCGTCGGCTGCGCGGTATCCGAGCGTGACCATCGCGACGGATCCGAAGTCACCGGAAGATAGCCCCAGAATATCGTCGAACTTAGCGGCATCTAAACCTTCCATCGGGCAGGCGTCGATACCGAGAAGAGCCGCCGTTTCCAGAAGGAATCCCATGGCGATGTAGGACTGCCGCTGGGCCCAGTGAAGTGCGATCTGGCTTCTAGGACCCTTCACGAGATCTCCGATCATCATGTCGCCGTAGGCCTTGAGGCTCTCGACTGGCGCCCCTCGTACTTCCGCGGTGCGCGCGAGGAACTTGGCCACGAACGCCTCGGACATTTTCTTCAGACCCGCCAGGACGACGACGTGGGAGGCGTCTTCCACCTGGGATTGGTTCCACGCTGCCGCGCGGAGCTTCTGGCGGAGTTCGGCGTTCTCGACGACGACAAATTTGTAGGGCTGGAGGCCATAGGACGACGGCGCCAGGATGAGCGATTCCTGGAGCGTGGC
>JAYTIE010000052.1:0-5772 GCA_043732015.1 Elusimicrobiota bacterium
TCAAGATTCCGCACATGGGCTGGAACACCCTGGATGTTCAGACGGCGGGGCGGCCTTATTTCGATGGCGTCGCGACGACGGACCGCGCGTATTTCGTCCACTCGTTTTTTGCCGTCCCATTGGACACGTCCTTGATTGCATCGACCACGAATTACGGGGGGGCTTTCTGTTCCTCGGTTGCGACGGGCCGGTTGTTCGCGACCCAGTTCCATCCAGAGAAGAGCGGCGACGTGGGCGCGCGCCTTCTGTCGAACGTGGTCGCCCGCGCGCGCAAGGAGAAGGCCCAGTGTTGATTATTCCGGCGATTGATTTGATGGGCGGGAAGTGTGTCCGCCTGAAACATGGCAAGGTGGAAGAACAGACGGTTTATTCGGACGATCCGGTGGCCTTCGCGAAGAGATGGGTCGCGCTGGGCGCCAAACGTCTTCATGTCGTCGACCTGGACGGCGCGTTCGAGGGGAAACAGCGGAACCTCGACATCGCCGTGCGCATCCGGAAGGAAGCCGGCGTGCCCGTGCAGATGGGCGGTGGCATTCGCTCCGTTGAAGCGGCGGAGCGTGCATTGAACGCAGGGATAGACCGCGTGATCGTGGGAACGGTCGTGATTGAAGAGGCCGGTCTCGCGAAGGACATTCTGGAGTGTTTCGATGGTCGCGTCATGGTGGGCCTCGACTGCAAGGACGGCATCGTGGCGACGCGCGGTTGGCTCGGCGACTCCGGCTTTCCTGTCGCCGACGCGCTCAGCATCGTCGAGAAGCTCGGATGCCGGGAAGTGATCTTCACCGATATCGCGAAGGACGGCGCGCTGGAAGGCCCGAACGTGGCCGCCGTGAAGTCCGTCATGGACCAGACCAAGATGACCGTGTGGGCGTCGGGCGGCGTCACGACGGTGAATGATTTGAAGTCGCTGAAAGCCATCGGATCGCCCGGCTGCATCGTCGGCAAGGCGCTCTATGAGGGCCGTATCGATCTGGCCGAAGCCCTCAAGGCCATCGCCTGATGCTCGCCAAGCGCATCATTCCGTGTCTCGATGTGACAGCCGGACGCGTGGTGAAGGGGACGCAATTCCTGAACCTCGTGGACGCGGGGGATCCCGTCGAGGTCGCGAAGCGCTACAACGCCGAAGGCGCCGATGAGGTCGTCTTCCTGGATATCACCGCGAGTTCGGATGACCGGAAAATTTTGCTCGATGTCGTGACCCGAACCGCCGAAGCGGTTTTCATTCCGCTCACCGTGGGCGGCGGGGTCCGGAAGGTGGAAGATTTCAGGACGCTGCTCTCCGCCGGCGCCGATAAGGTGTCGATCAACACGTCGGCCGTGACGGACCCGGACCTGATCAACGCAGCCGCTGAACGCTTTGGCAGCCAGTGCGTGGTGGTGGCGATCGACGCCAAGCGCGTCGCCGAGGGGAAGTGGGAAGTCTTCACCCACGGCGGGCGCAAGGCCACGGGCAGGGACGCCGTTGAATGGGCGCGCGAGGCCGAACGTCGCGGCGCCGGAGAAATTCTCCTCACGAGCATGGACGCCGACGGCACCAAGGCCGGATACGATCTGGGATTGAACCGCGCTGTGGCCGCGGCCGTGCACGTGCCCGTGATCGCCTCGGGCGGCGCGGGAGAGAAAAAACATTTTATGGAAGCGTTCCAGGCCGGTGCCAGCGCCGCGCTGGCGGCGTCCCTGTTCCATTTCAAGACGCTCGAGATCAAGGACCTGAAGGTGTATCTCGCCTTGAACGGTCTTCCGATACGGATCTAGCGAAGAGGTGACAACGTGAGTGACACAGAAAAGATCAACACCGCAGCCCTGAAGTACGATTCCGATGGTTTGATTCCGGTCGTCGCCCAGGACCACAAGGACGGGACCGTTTTGATGGTGGCGTACATGAACAAGGAATCGCTGGATCTCACTCTCGAGACCGGGCGCGCCACGTACTGGAGCCGTTCCCGCAAGAAACTTTGGAAGAAGGGCGAGGATTCCGGCAATTTCCAGGTCGTGAAGGCGCTGACCATCGACTGCGACCTCGATACCATTGTGCTCAAGATCGATCAGATCGGCGGCGCGGCGTGCCACACCGGACACCGCTCCTGCTTCTACCGCGAACGCGACGGCCAGAACTGGAAGACGGTCGGCCAGCCGCTCTTCGATCCCGCGACGGTCTACAAGAAATAACGAACATGCCGGCCCCTTCCGTACAGCCATCGTTCGAGGAGTTCAAGCGGCTCGCCCGCTCGTCCAACCTCATTCCGCTCACCACCGCCATCGTCGCAGACGCGGTGACGCCGGTGTCCCTGCTTGCGTCCGGATGGGACAAGAGCCGGGCCTGCTTTCTTCTGGAAAGCGTGGAAGGCGGCGAACGTCTCGGTCGCTACTCGATTGTTTCCTTCGACCCCGAGCTCACCCTCGAGGAGAAAGACGGTCACAGCTACTTCACGGACCGGAAAGGCAAGACGGTCGCGGTCCGCTCCGAGCCCGCCGTCGACGCGCTGGCGCGCCACATGCGCGCCTATCGCGCCGCCCAGGTGCCGGGCCTTCCGCGTTTCTTCGGCGGCGCGGTCGGCTATCTGTCTTATGAGACTGTTCACCACTTCGAACGTCTCCCGTTGACCAAGCCCGATCAGTTGGGATGGCCGCGTGCGGGCTTTCACATCGGCGGAGACCTGTTCATTTTCGACCACACGCAGCAATTGCTGCGGGTCGTCACCTGCGTCCGCATCAACAAGGGCGAGAGCCTGGAGAAAGCGTACCGGAGCGGCGTTCGCCGCCTGACGGCCAATCTCAAGCGCGTTCGTGAGCACCGTGCCAAACAGCCGTCACGGAAATCGTCGAAAAAGTCAGCTGTGTGGAAGGCGGAGCTCGACAAGCCACGCTACATGGCGGCTGTCCGGAAGGCGAAGGAATACATCGGGAAAGGGGACATCTTCCAGGTGGTTCTCGCCCGCCGTCAGGAGAAGATGACGACCGCTTCTCCGCTCGATATCTACCGTTGTCTTCGCGTCGTCAATCCGTCCCCGTACATGTACCTCGTGAAAATGAACGGCCGCGCCATTATCGGTTCCAGCCCGGAGTCGCTCGTTCGCCTGGAAGACGGTGTGGCCATGACGCGTCCGATTGCCGGAACGCGCCCACGCGGCGTCACGCCGGAGAAGGACGTCGCGTACGAGAAGAGCCTTCTCGCCGATCCGAAGGAACGCGCGGAACACATCATGCTGGTGGACTTGGGCCGCAACGACCTGGGCCGCGTCTGCGCGTACGGATCCGTGAAGGTCCCGGTCTTCATGAAGATCGAACGTTATTCGCACGTGATGCACATCGTTTCTGAAGTCACCGGGCGCATCAAGAAGGGCAAAGACGGCTTCGACCTGCTTCGCTCCACCTTCCCGGCCGGTACGGTGTCCGGCGCGCCGAAAATCCGCGCGATGGAAATCATCGACGAGCTGGAAGTGGCGCAGCGCGGGCCGTACGCGGGCGCCGTCGGTTACTTTTCGTACTCAGGGAACATGGATGTCGCCATCACCATTCGCACGGCGCTCTGGGACCAGGGGCGCGTTTCCATCCAGAGCGGTGGCGGACTCGTCGCCGATTCCGATCCCGCGACCGAGTTTCAGGAAACGGAGAACAAGGCCGCCGCGATGAAACGGACCGTTGAGCTGGCCGAGTCGGGCGCGTTGTTCGGAGAACGTCCATGATTTTGATGATCGACAATTACGATTCGTTCACCTACAACCTCGTCCAGTATCTGGGCGAACTGGGGCAGAAGCTGAAGGTTTTTCGCAACGACGACCTGTCGGTGGAAGACGTTCGCCGTCTTCGCCCTTCGCACATCGTCATCTCGCCCGGCCCGGGCCGCCCGGAAGACGCGGGAATCATCGTCGACCTTGCAAGGGAACTGGGCGGGGAAATCCCGATCCTCGGAGTTTGCCTGGGGCATCAGGCCATTTGCCACGCGTTCGGCGGTTCCATCGTCCGCGCGCCGCGCCTCATGCACGGAAAGACGTCCGAGATCCTTCACGACGGGAAAGGCGTCTTCGCGGGGCTTCCGCAGAAATTTCTGGCCACGCGCTACCACTCGCTCGTCGCCCTGCCGGAGACGATCCGAAAACAATTCGTCATTACCGCGAAAACCGACCGCGGTGAAGTGATGGGAGCCCGTCACCGGACGCTGAAGGCGTTGGAAGGCGTCCAGTTCCACCCCGAATCCATCCTGACCGACGGTGGAAAGAAGATTCTGCAGAACTTCCTCAAGATGAAAATCCGATGAAAGAAGTGCTCTCGACTCTCCTGGAAGGCCACGACCTGAAGCGCGCGGAGGCCTATGCCGCCATGACGTCCATCATGACGGGCCACGCAACGCCGTCCCAGATTGCCGGGTTTCTCATCGCGCTTCGCGCGAAAGGCGAAACCGTCGAGGAAATCGCCGGATGCGCGCTAGCGATGCGGGACACTTCCACGAAGCTGGCGCTGAAATCCGATCGCATCATCGATACGTGCGGCACGGGCGGAGACGGGCGAAGCAGCCTGAACGTTTCGACGGCCGCCGCCTTTGTCGCCTCTGGCGCCGGTTTGACGGTGGCCAAGCATGGGAACCGGGCGATCTCGTCAAAGTGCGGTAGCGCCGACGTTCTGGAAGCGCTGGGTGTTCGCGTTGATCCGCCCGTCGCTGTCGTCGAAGAGTGCCTCAACAAGGTGGGAATCGGATTTCTTTTCGCCCCCAATTTTCATCCGGCCATGAAGTTCGCCATGCCGACGCGCCGGGAGCTGGGCGTCCGAACCGTTTTCAATATTCTGGGACCTCTCACGAACCCGGCCCGCGCGCGGGTACAAATGATCGGTGTGTTCGACCCTCGGCTGACCAGAACGATGGCCGAAGTCATGAAGCAGATGGGACATCTGGCCGGGCTCAGTGTGAACGCGAAGGGCTGGGACGAAATTCTTCTCGATGCGCCGACCCGCGTGACGGAGCTGATGGGAGGAAAGATCCGTTCCTATACGCTGACGAACCGGGATTTTGGATTGCCGAAAGTCGCGGCACGTCATCTCGCCGGTTCCGATTCAGCCGGGAATGCCCGGGCCATTTCGGATATTCTCGGGAACAAGCCGCATCCGGCGCGCGCGGTCATTGTCGCCAACGCGGCGGCCGTCATCTGGCTGGCTCGCCGCGCTTACGAAAAATCAAAACTCACTTTGAAAGATGCCGTGAAAGAAGCGGAACGCTCGCTGCAGAGCGGCGCTGCGCTCGAAAAAAGCCGCCAGCTGGCGGAAACCTCCCGGATGGTGGAATGACATGCCCTCGGATACGCTCGAAAACATACTGACCCACCGCCGCCGCCGCGTTGCGGACGCGAAACAGAACATCCCGCAAGGCGAGATCGAAACCCTGGCGAAGGCCGCCGGTCCCGTGCGGGATTTCCTCTCAGCGGTCGCGAAGCCCGGCTGGATTTCGCTGATCGCCGAAATGAAGAAGAAGAGCCCGTCCGCGGGTCTGCTCCGGCAGCCCTATGACCCCGCGAAGATCGCGTCGGCTTATGAGAAAGCCGGCGCCGCCGCCCTGTCGGTTCTGACCGAGCGGGACCTGTTCGAAGGCGAGCTGCCTGATATCGGGAAAGCCCGGTCTGCCTGCCGGCTGCCGGTCCTGCGCAAGGATTTCATCATCGATCCGTATGAGATCCCCGAGTCGCGCGCGAATGGCGCCGACGCGGTTCTCCTGATCGCCGACATGCTGGATCCCAAACTGCTGATCGAACTGGCGGAGCTTTGCCGCGCTTACGGGATGGA
>JAYTIE010000053.1:0-2137 GCA_043732015.1 Elusimicrobiota bacterium
TCACACGGTCCGCCGCGGCCCCGCAGATCATGACGCAGAATTTCGTCGTTCATGGCGTGGTCGCCAACAAGACCACCTGGGCGCCCGCCTGGAGCACGAATAATCGCATGTGGGTTGACGACGTTTACGTCGACAACACATGGGCGCGCGTGATGCTGGGAGACGTTTCCACCTATTCCGCCAGCCGTGTGTTCGACGTCCAGATTCCTGCGCTGTGGTCTGACGGCGCCGTGACGTTCACGGCCCGGACAACGTCGTTCGCTATGGGCACGAAAGTCTATCTGTATGTGTTCGACAAGGACGGCAATGTGAACGCCACCGGTTTCCCGGTGACGGTGGGTGCGCAGCATTTTGGGTCGCTTGTGGATGGCGGACAATTCCCCGGCTCTTCGGTGGAACAAACGCCTAGAAACGTGTTTAATCCCGCCCGTGGAGAAGCAGCCAGTCTCCCCTATGCGCTGACGGAGCGCGGCGCGGTCACAATCGTAATTTATGACCGTAGCGGACGGCGAGTGAAAGAGATATCCGGCAACGAAGTCCTGGAAGGCAGCCACACCGTCAGCTGGGACGGGCGAAACGACGAAGGTTCGGTCGTCGCCTCCGGTGTCTACGTCGCGGTTGTGAAAGGATCCGAGGGATCCCGCAGCCGCCAGAAGATCGCCGTCATAAAATAAGAACGGAACACCGTTTCTCTCGTATTCATAAGAGCGAGTGGACGCCGCCGGCTCCCAAGGCCGGAGGCGGCTTTCTCGTTTTAATTCCTCAATAGGCAGGCATTTTGAAACGACTGGCTCTCATCATTGCCATCCTCGCCGCCGACGCCCTTTCCGGGCAGGTTGGATTTGCGGCTCCCTCCGTCAGTTCCATCCAGGGAACGTTCGGAAACCGGCAGGCCGTCACCATTCAGGGCGCCGGTTTCGGAACCAAATCTCCGGCGGCTCCTTACGTCTGGGCTGATTTCGAGTCCTCCATAAATCCGAGCGCGGGCGGCCTGCAGTCGTCGTGGAGCCAGGTCCAGAGTCTGGTCTGGACGAAAGGCGAAGGATGGGCCGGAAGCGGTTGCGCGAAAGCGTCGGACGGCGACGGCACCTATACGCTCCGTTCCGATTATGACGCCTGGACCCGCGACGGACAGACGCTCTACATTCACAAGAAGCAGAGACGCAACTTCCTTATCAACGACATTTCCCAGAACTGGAAAGTATGGCGAATGTGGACCTCCTCGAACGCCTATCCCGACATCTACATCGCCGAGAACAACGGACGCGTTTTCGTCGAAAATGTGAGCAGCGGAGACAGCGGCTTCTTCGGATCCTTCCCAATCACCACAACCAACTGGGTGACGACTGAAATAATTTTTCGGGCCTCCACGATCGACCAGAAGAATGGGTTCCTTCAGTTTCGCCATGACGGCCGCACGGTGGCCGAAGGCGCAGTCCAGACGCGTTCCAGTGCCTGGCCGGATTACATGACGCTCAATTACGTATTTCACGAGGTGCTGGCCAACGTGAACCTGTGGTCCCCGGGTTGGAGCAGCAACAACCGGGTTTGGGTCGACGACGTTTACGTCGACACGACCTGGTCGCGCGTCATGATCGGTAATGCGCCGACGTTCCGCGGCAGCACCCATTTCGAAATCCAGCTTCCAATCTCCTGGTCGCAGAATTCGGTATCGATCATCGCGCACACGGGTACGTTCTCGAAGGGATCGAGAGCGTATGTGTATGTTTTCGATAAGGACAACCAGGTGAATTCCAATGGATTCCTGGTCACGGTTGGACAGAGCGGAAATGCCGCAGCGCCCGCGGTCGTCTCTCTCGTCGCCAACGCGGGTCCCGACGTAGTGGCCGCGATTAATTCAGACGCATCTTTGAAAGGGTCCGTCGCCGCGAACAATGCGGCGTCTGGCCTTTCGGTTCAGTGGACGTTGGAAAGCGGCCCGGGCCTGGTAACGTTCGCCAATTCCAGAAACGCCACCACAAAAGCAAAGTTCTCTCAACCGGGTCAGTACGTTCTCCAACTTGCGGCGTCGAACGGCCCGATCAATTCCGTGGACACGGTTACCGTTGAGATTCTTCCGTCCGTGGCGGTCTCGGGCGTTCAGCCGAAGAATGTTTTCAATCCGGCCAGCGGAGAG
>JAYTIE010000054.1:0-5750 GCA_043732015.1 Elusimicrobiota bacterium
TGCCACGGCCTCAGACGGGTCTGTGTTTATTTCCGGGATCGATCTGGATGACACCGTCGTCGTCAACTTTAGCGAACCCACCAATCGTCCGGTCCTGGACAGTTTGAATATTGAAACTCTTTTCGCACTCACGCCGTCGTCGCATTCGTGGGGGAATATCGCCACTTCGTGGCTCACTCCCTCGCGGCTTCTCGTTTCTTTCTCAACGCCCACGTTCCAGGCCACTTTGTTGGCGGGCGACACTGTTAGAGTCCGCGGCGGCGCACTTTTAACGGATCTGGTCGTCAATTCGGCAACAGGGAGCGTTGTTTTGGGTGGAAGTTTTGTCGGCGTCGACACAACCTCGCCGACCGTTGTTTCCATCTCTCCTTCTGACGGGGCGGTGGGAAAGCCTCTTTCCTCCGCGATAAAAGTCCGGTTTTCCGAACGGATGGATGAGATTTCCGCGAAAAATGCGGTCTCATTGACCGTGATTCGCAACAAGGACGGCGTCGACGCAGGCTCCCCTGTGACCGGTTCGCGGATTTACGATTCAGCCACGTCTGAAGTCACGCTCACCCTCCCCACGCTCCTGACCAACAACACCACGTATCGAATCCGGGTGTCCACGGGAGCCTCCGATACCATTGGTAACAGCATGGCGGCGCTCCAAACCGCGACTTTCACCACCCTTCTGAACCACAACGAATCAAACACGATGAAAGGAAGCGACAACAAAACTTCCGTCAAACTGGAGACAGGCTGTTTGCCGGAGGACGGTTACGTTCAAATTTCCATTGACCCCGTTGCCGCGCCTCAACGCGTCCTTCCTTCCAATATCACGCGAGCCAATCAAAAGTTCCTGGCGGATGATGACCCCTATACCGCCGTTATCGGCCCGTCGATACGCGAGCTGAACGCATACACCTCTTCGGGTCTGCCGTTGTCGGGGAGTTTTGGCGCCTCCGCCAGCTTGACGATCCCTTATCCCGACGCGGACAATGATGGCTATGTGGATGGCATGTCTCCGCGCGTCCGAGTTGAGACCCTGAGAATTTTTACCCTGGATGAATCCCATCAGCTGTGGGTTCGGGTGGCGGATTCTTCTATCGACCGGACGAAGAAGGCTGTGACAGCGCCCATCCCCCACTTTTCGGTTTATGCCCTTGCCGGCGTTGCGGACACGAACCTGGGCGCCGCGTATGCCTTCCCGGTTCCTTTCAAGCCGAGCCGCGGTGATAAGGTCGTTACTTTTGTGAATCTTTCTCCGCGCGCGTCCATAAAGATTTTCACGCTGGATGGAAAACTGGTCCGCGTGCTGAGCAATGACGGAAACGCCTCTTTGGAATGGGATGTTAAGAATGATCAGGGAGAGTCCGTGACCAGCGGAACCTATCTTTACCTGATCCAGAATGAGTCCTCGCAGAAGAAGGGGAAGCTCATGGTGATTCGATGAAGAGGAAGCTTCTCATCGTTTTGATCATGGGTCTGTCCGGCACGTCGTACGCCGGGAACGGTACCACGACGGCCTCCTTCCTGAACACGGGCTCCGGCGCGCGCCCTCTTGCGTTGGCCGGCGCTTATGCCGGTCTGGGCGATGATGTTCAAAGTATTTTCTGGAATCCGGCCGGGCTTTCTCTTCTCAACAGAAGCGAAGCCAGTGTGACCTACCAGGATTTGGGCGAGAACGTGCGGCAGCAGAGTTTGAGCTTTGGAACGCCGCTCAACCGGTTCAAGGGTTCATTCGGCTCTTCCCTCCTGCTTCAGAGCGTCGGGGATGTTCAGGGGTACGACTCCGGGGGATTGGCCACGAGCAACCTCAAAGACCAGGACCTCGCTTTTTCCCTCGCGTATGCCGCTCCTTTCAGGGAGCGGTGGCACGTTGGAGCGAATGTGAAATGGATTCGGGAGCGATTGGACTCCGTCACGGCCAACGGATACGCGGCCGATCTCGGCCTTGTTCATCCCACCTCCGTCGATGGACTCAAGTGGGGCGCGTCCGTTCGAAACCTTGGCCCGGGTCTTAATTTCATTTCTGAGAAAAGCGACTTGCCAACGGACGTTCGGATTGGTGCGAGCTATTCCCGGAATGTGACCGGCGGCCGGGCGTCATTTGCCTGCGACCTGTCGTCACCCAGAAGCGAGAAGCGAACTCTTGTAATGGGTGCCGAATACATCGTTGCGGAAACGGTGGCCCTTCGACTGGGGTATGCGCCGAGTGCCGATCTGACCCGGCAGCTTCGTTTCGGACTGGGTGTTTTCTTGAGGAATTTAAACGTCGACTACGCGTTTCTTCCCCGCGGTGTTCTGGACGATTCTCACCGAGTCACCATTTCCTACAAGTTCGGCCACGCTTACAACCAGCAGGCGCTGCTCCGTTCCGTTGACAACCGTCTTGCTCTCGGGGAGCGCGCGCTTCAGCAGGGGGATGTTGGCCGCGCTTACCGGGAGTTTGACGCGGTCTTGGCCGTGGAGCCCGGCAATCTCGAAGCCCAACGTCTCATTGCCCTGACCCGGCTTCAGGCCGAAACGGCTTTCAAGGACAAGCAGCTAAACGAGGCCGTCGCCAGCGCGATCTCCCTCTACGACTCCAGTGATATAACCGGCGCCAAGTCAGAATTCCAGAATGTCCTGACCCTGGATCCCGACAACAAGATCGCCCGCCAATACATTGCGCTCATCGACGCAAGATTTCAGGAGGTCGCGAAGTCGGTATTGGAATCAGGCAGGAAATTTTTGAAGCAGGGATACGATGAGAAGGCCCTGTCTGAGTTTGAGCGCGTGCTGGTTTTCGAACCGGGGCACAAAGAAGCGACGGGAAGTATTCTGAATATCTGCGACAAGCTGATTAAGCGCGGGAGTCTCGACAAGGCCAGCCAGGTGGCAAAAAGGCTATCCGCTCTTCAGCCTCAAAACGAAGACGTGGCAGCGTTGAACGTCTCCATCGCAGAGAAACAGAAAAAGCTGAACCTGTACGCGCTTCAGGAAAAGAAGAAGCGCCTGTTCGACAAAGGCATGGGCCATCGGCAAGCCGGTCGCGTTGAGCAGGCAAAAAAGACGTTTGAAGACGTGCTGGCCCTGGATCCAGGTGACAAATCCGCGGCCCTGGAGCTGGCCAAAATCGCGAACGAGATGAATGAGAATCTCACGGCAAGCCTCTACCAAAAGGCCCTCAAGGAAATAGATGCCAGGAACTGGAAGGATTCAATTTTGCACCTGGAGGCCGCTTTGAAGCTGGCTCCGAAGCGCCCAGAAATTTCACAGGCGTTGGAAAAGGCCCGGGCGTCACAACGGAAGCTGGACAAGGAGGAGCTTGAAGGCCTTTATACCCGGGCGGCGGAGCAATACGCCAAAGGTCATTTCAAACAAGCGGCTGAAATTCTTCGTCAGATGTTGAAGATCGATCCGAACAACACGGACGCGAAGCAGTATTTGGAAAAAATTGAGGCGCTGCTCCAGAGGAAGCGATGAACCGATCTCGCATTAGCCGGATAGCGATCCAACTTGGATTGGCAGGAACGTTTCTTCTGGTCCTGGTTCTTTCTTTGGTGTGGACCAATCTGGTCCGGGAGCAGAGGTCGTTCGTTGTTGGCGAGATGAACTCCAAGGCGGATCTTCTGGCGAAAAATATTTCCATCGTCTGCCAGCAATCCTTCTATCCCAGGCCGGATCAGTTCTTCCTGGGATATATGTCGGAAGAGCTCCTGAAAGACCGGTGGATTTACGGCATCGCCCTTTATGACAAGGACGGGCAAGCGATTCTCTCGAAGAGAAAAGCAGACACGACGGTGAGCAACGAAGAATTTGAGATCATTCGGCCGATCCTGCTTCAGTCCGACAAAGTGGGAGAGATCCGGATGGTCTTCTCCTCGGAACCGCTGCGCCTGGCGATTCAGCGGGTTGAGCGAAGGATCGCGTTTATTGCGCTGGGCGCCATTGTGGCCGGTCTCTTCATCCTGATCATCGCCGTTCCCTTCCTGGTGAGGCCGATTCTGGAACTGGCCGACGCTTCAATCGAGGTCGGAAAAGGAAACTTTGAAATCCAGGTCAAATACAAAAGCAAAAATGAAATTGGATTTTTGGGGACGACCTTCAACGCCATGGTGAAAGGGCTCAAGGAGCGTGAAATAATTCGAAGTAAGTTCGGACGGTATTTCAGCCCTCAGGTGGCTGAAGCCATCATGAACAGGAACGTGTCTCTGGACGGAGAGAGAAGAGACGTGACGGTTCTGATGACCGACATTCGAGACTTTACGGCGTTCTCCGAGAAGCTGCCGCCCGAAGAAGTAGTCCGCTTCTTAAACGACTATTTCTCGCGGATGGTGAGCATTATTCATAAGCATCAGGGGACGGTCGACAAATTTATCGGAGATGCCATCCTGGGAATTTTCAGCGCGCCCCTTCCGGTTAAGGATCATCAGATCATGGCGGCCAGGTGCGCGCTGGAAATGAAGAGAGCGCTCACGGAAATGAATTTGGAACGAGCAAAGAGGGGAGAGGCGGAGATTCATACCGGCATGGCGTTGTGCTCGGGGCCAGCCGTGACGGGGAATATCGGAGCCAAGGAAAAATCAGAATACACGGTCATTGGAGACACAGTCAATCTCGCTTCCCGAATGGAAGGGCTCACCAAGCGCTTTGGAGCGGAGATTGTGGTTAACCGTGCTGTTGCTGACGCAATTCAATCGCAATTTAAGCTCGAAAACTTTGGCATGCAGGGAATTCGTGGAAGAAAAGAGCCGGCCGAAATCTTCGGGCTTCTCGGAGAAGGGAAATCAGAAAATCTGGATGTCCTGACTCCGCTTCGAACCCCGCCCCTTGATCATTAAGACCGCTCCGCTGGCGCTTCTCCTGCCGCTAGGGACGAAGAATTGTTGCGCACCCGTTCTGGAGGTCGAGACCGCTCGCAAGATTGCGGCGCCCCAGGCCTAATCAAGCCAGTCCGGCTTTCCGTTCGATGGCCGCGCCGTATTCTGGGTCGCAGCGCTTGAAGTTCTCGATGTTGGGACGCAGAACCTCCGGCTCGACGCCGTTCATGGCGCCGGCGATGTTGCAGGTGAGGCGGTCGCGCTCTTCCGCCGACAACAGGCGATAGAGGTCTCCGGCCTGCGAGAAGTCGTCGTTCCGCTGGTTCGCGTTCCAGCGCTTCGCGTCGCCCGAAATGCGCAGGGGCGGTTCGGCGAACGACGGATACTGGACGGGGCCGCCGAAACCGTTCGGCTCGTAGTTGTCCGTGCGACCGCCGTTGCCGTCGAAACGCATCGTGCCGTCCCGGTGATACACGTTCACCGTACTATGTGAGCGATTCACCTCGAGCGACTTGAAGTTCACGCCGAGGCGGTAGCGCGGGGTGTCCGGATAGGAGAAGAGGCGCGCCTGCAGCATCTTGTCGGGCGAGGCGCCGATGCCGGGCGGCAGGTTCGCCGGCGAGAAAGCGGACTGCTCCACTTCCGCAAAATAATTCTCCGGGTTCCGGTTCAATTCCAGAACGCCGACGGCGATCAGCGGGTAATCCTTGTGCGGCCACACCTTTGTCAGGTCGAACGGGTTCAGGTGATACGCGTCGGCTTCCAGCTCCGGCATGATCTGCACCTGCAGGGCCCATCTCGGGAAGTCTTTCCGCTCGATGGCCTCGAAGAGGTCGCGGCCCGCGTAGTCGGGTGAGGATCCGGCCAGCGCGGCGGCTTTGTCGACGGGCAGGTTACGGATGCCCTGCATCGACTTGAAGTGGAATTTCACCCAGAATCGCTCACCGTTCTTGTTCCAGAAGC
>JAYTIE010000055.1:0-5710 GCA_043732015.1 Elusimicrobiota bacterium
CGCCAAAAACCTCGGGGTCTCCGATCTCTTTCAGGGCTGCCACGACAAAAAAGCCGCGTTGGGAACCGTCCTCCGCAAGCAAGGCCTCAAATTTGAGGAAGCGGCTTTTATCGGTGACGATCTCATCGATCTCTCCGCGCTCCAGGAAGTCGGTTTCTCCGCTTGTCCGTCGGATGCCGTGTCCGATGTTTTAAAGCGCGTTCATTACGTTTCTCCGATCCCCGGCGGAAAGGGAAGCGTGCGCGATGTCATTGAGTTCATCCTGAAGGCGCAAGGCCGATGGGACGACGTCGTAAACTTCTTCCTTCGCTGACCGCGTTCGCGGTCCTGCTCGCATCCACGGCTTGTCATAAAGACAAGGCCCATTCCCGTGAAGCGGCCCCTGTCGAAATCCTTCCCGAACTCCGCATGCAGGGGATGACCGTTCAGAACTGGGGCGTGGACGGTCTGGAGTGGGAAATGCATTCTCCCGTGGGCGAGGGATTCACGACCAAGAATTTCGTGCAGGTCTCGAACATGAGCGTTCAGCTTTATCAGGGCGGGCAGAAGTCGACAATGCTGACGGCGGACCATGCGTTGATGGCGACAGGAAATCCCGGTAAAAATGACCCGCCGCTCGAACCGATGTCGGGCGTCGTCTTGTCTTCCGGCGACATGTTCCTGAATGGAAACGTCGTGGTCGTTTCGACCGACGGCAGCCGCCTGCAGACCGATTGGGTGCGCTACAGCGTGCAGGATCGCATCATCCGATCCTCTGCGCCCGTCTCCGTCGAGCGCGAGGACTCAATCACCACGGGCAAGGGACTGGAAGCCACGGCCGATCTTTCCAGGATGAAAATTTTTAATCAGAAGCTCATCATCCACGACAAGAAGAAGCCATGAAGCGGATCTTTCTACCCGCTCTCCTGCTCCTCGTCTCCGCTTTTTCCGCCGCCGAAGAAACCACGATCACCGGCGACCGCATGGAGCTGCTCGACAAGGGCGCGCAGGTGGTTTTCACCGGCGGCGTCCACCTCGTCCGGGGCACGGATGACATGCGGGCCGAGCAGATGCGCACGAACCGGGAACGCAACAAGATCACGGCGACAGGGAAAGTCCGTCTGATTCGCCAGGAAAGCTCGACCGAGACGTGGAAAGGTTTCGGCGACACGGGTCACTACGAAACCGACATGGGAACCGGATATCTGATCGGCGGCAAGAAGAAGCAGGCGAAGCTGACGCGTGACGCGGTGCTGTCATCTTCCCAGACCCAATCGATGGAGATCACGGCGGACCGGATCGACTTCAGCCGCGAACCTCAGCGTGCCTATGCGCGCGGAAGGGTGTATGGGAAGACCGTGGATGCGAAAACGGGCGAAATCTACGAGTTCTATGCCGCGGAAGCCGAATACCGTGGCGCCGAAAGGCGGGTAATTCTTCTCGGCGTTCCCACGCCCGTCGTCACGCAGACCGGTGTTCGGAAGATGCGGCGAATCACGGGGGAAAGGATCATTTACTATATTGACCAGCGGCGGGTGATCAGTGAAGGCTCCGCCCGCGCCTACACCCGCGAGGAGAAATAGTGGCCCTCGTCGCAACCGACCTCGAAAAAACATACGGTAAACGAAAAGTCGTCAAAGGCATTTCCGTCAGCGTCACGCCTGGTGAGATCGTCGGCCTTCTGGGACCGAACGGGGCCGGGAAGACCACCACGTTCTACATGATCGTCGGCATGGTTTCCTCGGACAGCGGGACCGTCGTGATGAACGGCAAGGACCTGACGAAGCTTGCCATGTTCCGCCGTGCCCGGTCCGGAATCGGTTACCTGTCGCAGGAGCCCTCCATTTTCCGCCAGCTCTCGGTTGAGGACAACCTCCGCGCCATTCTGGAGCACCAACCCGGCGCCAAAGCCGATAAGGAGAAGACGGTTGACCGGCTCCTCGAAGAATTCGGTCTCACCCGCCTTCGCAAGCAGATGGCGGCGACGCTGTCGGGTGGCGAGAAGCGCCGTTGCGAAATCGCGCGGGCGCTGACGACCAACCCCGAGATCCTTCTGCTCGACGAACCCTTTGTTGGTATCGATCCGATCACGGTCGCCGACATTCAGGGCATTCTCCAGAGCCTCAAGACCCGCGGACTTGGAATCCTCATTTCCGATCACAATGTCCAAGCCACGCTCGAAATTGTGGACCGCGCCAGCATCGTGTTCGATGGTCGTATCCTGACGGAAGGTCCCGCCAGCAAGCTGCTCAGCGACCCCGAAGCCCGCCGCGTCTATCTTGGGGAGAAATTCAAGATTTAGGCAGCCCTTCCCCGTCGGGCCTTCGTTGACAGCCTGAGACGTAATTCATACCATCCCCGCATTCAATTTCCCCTCACAGGATCAGCCGAAACCACATGAAAATTTTCGATTTTCTTGACCCGTCTTCGATCTGCCTAGAACTCAAAAGCGCCAACAAGCAAGATGCCCTGAACGAACTCTGCGCGCTCCTTACCGCATCCGGAAAAATCAAAGATGCGGCTCCGGTTCTCGAATCCCTTTTCAAACGTGAGCAGCTTGGCTCTACCGGCATCGGCCAGGGCGTGGCGATTCCCCACGGAAAAACCCCTGGCACTGAAGGACTGGTCGCTGCTCTCGGTGTTTCGAAGCGCGGAGTGGAATTCGGTTCCCTGGACGGCGCGCCCGTGCACGTGATTTTCATGTTGGTCGCTCCGACCGAGTCATCCGGACAGCACCTGAAGGCGCTGGCCAAAATCTCCGGCCTTCTGAAAGACAAGTTTTTCCGTCAGGCGCTTCGTGAAGCGCGCAGCATCGACGATGTCAAGAAAGTGATCAATGAGGAAGACTCCTTCTAGACCCTGATGAGTGAATTAACAATCAAGGAACTCTTTGAGGCGATGGCGAAGGATCTGTCGCTGGAATGGATCGCCGGGCAGCGCGGGGAAAACCGTGTCGTTCGCGTGGGTGAAGTCAACCGCCCGGGTCTTTCTCTCGCCGGCTATTTCGAATTTTTCCGTCCCGAGCGCATCCAGATTTTTGGACAGGGCGAATACGCCTATCTTCAGACCCTGGACAACGCACGCCGCCTCGAAATGGTCGGCCGGGTATTCGGCTTCAAGGACCTCCCCTGCGTTATCCTGACCCACGGACACGAAGCCACCGATGAAATCATCGAGCAGTCGAACCGCAAGGATGTCCCCGTTTTCCGCAGCAGCCTGAGCACTGCCCACCTGATCCGCGAACTCTCCGCCTATCTCGAGAACCGGCTCGCGCCGATGATGGTTGTCCACGGCGTTCTGACCGTCGTGTACGGACTCGGCGTCATGATCACGGGTGATTCCGGAAGCGGCAAGTCCGAGTGCGGCCTTGAACTCGTGAAGCGCGGACACATTCTCGTTTCGGACGACGTCGTCGAGGTCCGCCATCATCCGGGCGATATCCTGCGCGGATCCCCGGGCCCGATGTTGAAGCACTACATGGAAGTCCGCGGTCTCGGCATCATCGATATCAAACAGGTTTTTGGCGTCAGTTCCGTTAAGGATTCCTCGCGCATCGAACTGGTCGTCCGTCTGGAAATGTCCAAGGACGATGGGAACTTCGACCGTCTGGGTCTCGAGAACCACACCACGACGCTTCTCGGCGTCGAAGTTCCTGAAGTTGTTCTTCCGCTCCGTCCGGGAAGAAACGTGGCCGTTCTTCTGGAAGTCGCCGCCCTGAACCAGCGCCTGAAGCAGGAAGGTGTGTTCGCGGCCCGCGACCTCAACAACAAACTTCTTGAGCGAATCGCGGCCCAGACCAAGGGAACCGCGGGGACCAACTCCTAGTCCGGTGTCCACAGAAGCCGTCAACCGCGAAGCGCTTCACTGCATCATCATCACCGGCATGTCCGGGGCCGGACGCAGCGTCGCCCTGAACGCGCTTGAGGACCTGGGAATCCTTTGCGTCGATAACCTTCCGCTCCAGCTCCTGCCCCGCCTTGTCGACCTGTACCACGAAAGCGGCGTCGACCTCAAACAAATTGCGGTCGGCGTCGATGTTCGAATCGGCGCGCTTCTCGATGAAGTCACGAAATCCCTTCAGGACCTGGCGCGTCGCGGGATCACCTACCAGGTTCTTTTTCTCGAAGCCAACGATGAAGTACTCACGCGACGCTTCTCGGAAACGCGCCGCCGGCATCCGCTGGGCGCCACCGTTCGCGGCGGCATTCGCGAAGAGCGGCGGCGCACGAAAGCTCTTCGTGGCATCGCGGACCGTATCGTTGACACCTCGCGCGTCGCGCCGAACGATCTCAAGGCCATTCTCACCCACGCCATAAAGCTCCCGCACAGCCGCTCAATGGCGGTCACCGTCACGTCGTTCGGATACAAGTATGGAATCCCGATCGACGCCGACATCGTTCTTGACGTCCGGTTCCTCCCGAATCCGAACTATGTGACCAGCATGAAGAAGCTCACCGGTCTCCATCCTCGCGTCGCCAGGTACGTGATGGCCCAGAAGCTCACGAAAAGATTTCTCGATTCCGTAAAGGACCTCCTCGACATGACGGTTCCGCAGTACGCGAACGAGGGGAAAAGCTATCTCACCGTCGCCATCGGCTGCACGGGCGGGCGTCACCGCAGCGTGGCGCTGGCGGAAGTTCTCAAAGAGCATCTGGCCAGCAAGAAGTTCCCCGTGCGAGTCGTCCACCGCGACATCAGCCTGTAAACCCATGATCGGCATCCTCATCCTCACCCACGGCGCCTTCGGCGAAGACCTTCTGAAAACGGCGTGCGGCATCATGCACGAATCCGAAAAGATCGGGGCCTTGAACCTGTCCCGGCGGTCGGATTTCTCAACGCTCCGGAAGAAGGTCTCCGACATGATCAGTCAGATCCAGGCTGAGGAAGGCGTGCTGGTCCTCATAGACGCTTACGGCGGAACCTCTTACAACACGACCCTTCCGCTCATGGGAACGCACACGATTTCACTCGTCACGGGCGTCAATCTCCCGATGGTCCTGTCCGCTCTGACGAACCGACATCGCATGGGGCTGGAGCCGCTGGCGCGCAAGGTGTCGGAAGACGCCAAGAAAACAATTTCCGTTCTCTCTCCATCTGACATTGACCGGTAAAGGCAAGAATTTATGATCAAGAAAGATTATGTGATCAACAATCGGCTGGGACTTCACGCCCGCCCGGCTTCACTGTTCGTGAAAACCACATGCCGTTTTACCGCCTCGGTGAAGATCAACAGGGATGGCCAGGAAATTGACGGCAAAAGCATCATGGGGCTTCTCATGCTGGCGGCGGGTCCCGGAACCGTCATGACGATTGTGGCGGATGGCCCCGATGAGAGCGACGTGCTGAAGGCGCTCGACGATCTGTTCAACCGTCATTTCGACGACGACATAGACGGAGAATAAGTGACCGAAGAAGCGCCCATCATCCTGCGCGGCGTCGCGGCCTCCGAAGGCATCGCGATCGGCCATGCCTTCGTTCTTGAAGATGAGGACGTCGCGATTCCCCGGTGGGAAGTCGCGCGTGACCGCGTTAAGAGCGAAGTCGCGCGATTCCGGTACGCCCTGGGGCGCACCAAAGACGAGATGGTCGCGATTCACACGAAGGCGCTGAAAGTTTTCGGGAAATCCCACGCGCGCCTGATGGACGCTTACCTCCTGATCCTGAACGATCCGTTCCTGAACAAGGACGTCATCAAGATCATCGAGACCAGCCACGTCAACGCGGAGTTCGC
>JAYTIE010000056.1:0-5710 GCA_043732015.1 Elusimicrobiota bacterium
CGCCCGTTCGTCCGTTGTAGCCGTCGAGCGAAACAGTCCGGCCGTTCCCACGCGCATTCAGAAGAATGCCGTTCGCGTCGTAGAAGTAGGACACCAGAAGATTCTGTTCGCTGCTCGTCGTGTCAACGTTCACGGTGTGAGAATAGTTGTTGCTCATCGCCAGCTTCGACTGGCCCGCGATGATCGCGAACGTCTGGTTGATGATGGACGACGTCACGTTCAACGCCGCGCCCGTGGTCTGGTTAAAATATCCGTCGTTCGACGTACCGGTCCCGGCGCCCGAAGACGCTATCAGGCGCCCCGTGTAATGCACGTACGGCACCGCGACCTGCTCATAAACGTTCGTGATGGTCATGGTCTGGCTATTGGTCGAACCATCCTGATTCACGGTGTCCGACTTGCTCCAGTTGGTCTTGACCTTCGCCTGGCCCGTGTCGCGTATCACATCGTCGTCATAAACCTGGATGTTGGTCCCGGTCGTGACCGTTCCCCATTGGTCCAGGGACTCCGAACTCCCACGGCCGCTCGCCGTGGCCATCAATCCGATGGCGTCATACGCGTAGTCCACGAACGATTCGGAATGGCTGGTGGACTTGTTGAGGTTCAGCGTGTCGCTCAGCGACCGGGTGTGCGAGAGCTTCGACTGGTTGCGGATGATGATGTAGTCCTGATAGTTGGTGCCCGTCGTGATGTTGCCGAATCCGTCGTCCGAGACGAACGTCGAGATACCGGCGGACGCGCCCAGGAGGCCCGTCGTCTGCTGATAGCGGTTGTACACCGTCGCCGTCTGGCTGTTCGTCGAGCCGTCGCGGTTGTGCGTGAGCGAATGCGTCACGTTCCGGATCTGGCGGGCCTGGCCCAGGATCACGTCGAAGATCTGTGAGATGAGGCTGGTGGTGATGTTTCCGTAGCCGTCATCCGAGGTTCCCGCCCCCGCGCCAACGGCGCCCGTCAGCCGGCCATTCGTGTCGTACGTGTAGCGAACCTGCGTCGACTGGCTCGAGGTCGAGCCGTCCATCGTGGTGGAATTCGTTGTCGTGTCGGCGACGGAAATCTTGGACTGGCCGTTGATGATCACGAAGTTCTGGACGATCTGGCCGACCGTCTTGTTCCCGTACGAATCGTACGACGTGAACGAACCGGCGCCGCTCGAGCTGGTAAGGCGGCCGCGGCTGTCGTACTGGTTGGAGACAATGATCTGCTGATCGTTCTTCGCCGGGCTGGGCGGCGGCGTGCGGGTGTCGAGCGTGTCGACGTTGTGGGTCGTGGTGTCCGTCTTGACCACGCGGGCCTGACCGAGGATTATCTTGTAGGTCTGACGGCCCTTGATGTTGCCCATGTCGATCGACACGGTGTTTCCAATGTGGGTGAAGGCGCCGCTCGTCGTCACGGTTCCGAATCCGTCGTCCGATATTGACGCCGAAAATCCTTCGGTGTTTGCGTTCTCCCACGCGCCGGGTCCCGTGGTGTCATCGACGAGGAATCCGAGGGAGTCATAGGCGAAGGTGACCACGTTCGCCTGTTCCGACGTGCCGCCGTCCAGGCTGAGCGTGCGTGACCACGTGGACGACGTCGACACGCGCGAAAGGCCGGTGGCATTCAGAAGCGCCGTGGAGTAGGTCTGGTTCGTGAATCCGGTCGTCAGGCCTCCGAAACCATCGTTCGTTTCGAAGGTCACGGATCCGGTCACGCCAATCAGAAGGCCTGCGACCCGGTCGCCCGGCAGCGAAACAGTCTCATCATAGGTATTGGTTGTCGTGGACGTCTGGGCGGTGGTGGAGCCGTCACGGTTTCGCAGCAGCGTCTTCGAAATATTGGCCTGCACTTTCTGCATACCGTAGACCAGCAACGCCGTGTTATAGATCTGCTCGGTCGTGCCCGTCGTGATGTTTCCAAAGCCATCGTCGTTGTAGGTTGTTCCGGTCCCCGACACAGAGAGGTACCGGCCGTTGTTGTCAAAATGCGTCGACACCTTGCTGTCCTGGACACCGTACGAACCATCCAGATTGAACGACTGCGTTCGCGAGTTGGACTCGATCATCTTCGCCTGGCCGTTGATAATCTGATAAAGCTGGTTCACCGTGCCGTAGGTCGTGTTGCCGAAGGAATCGATGGAGGTCGTGAAGCCGGATCCCACCGCGTCCGCGACCCGGCCCTGCGTGTCGAGCACGTAGTCCACGGTCGTTTCCTGCTGGCTGTGAACGTTGTCGATGCTGACGCTCTGACTGGCTGAAATCTGACGGGCCAGTTTCGCCTGGCCGAAAGCAACGGAATAGAACTGCGTGGTCTGGGAATTCGACGTTGAGACCGCCCCCACTCCGACGGGGGTCAACGGCGCCGGGCGCGTGCGGTATTCGTAGGAGACGCCGGTTCCGCTTCCGAACGACGACGACAGACGGCCCTTGTCGTCATACACGTTGATCGTGGTGGAATTCTGGATGCTCTGGGTGAGGTCCAGGTTGAAGCCCAGCACGCGGGTCGGATCCAGCTCGGTCAGCGCATGCGTGTAACCGTAGTCAAGCGTAAACGTGCTGGAATCATTCCGCACCAGCTTCGCCTGACCATTCGAGATGCCGTAGGTCTGGGCAATGGTTCCGCCGGTCCAGTTCGCGTACCCATCGTACGAATCGCTCCAGCCGGATCCAACGGTGTCCGTGTACGCACCCACGCCGCCGTGAAGGACGGACTGAGCGGCGTCATTGAACGCAAAGTGAACGGTGGTTTCCTGATATGACTTCGTTCCATCGCGGCTCGGATTGAGCGGATCCGGCCCAGTCTTGCTGACCGTGGACGCCAGCCGGCTCTGTCCGGTCATCGCGAGAATCGCGGAATCGTAGACTTGATCCGTGATCGTCAGGCTGAAATTCCCGAAGCCATCGTTGTTCCTGGAAACAACGTGGCCGTTTCCGCCGGTCTGCTTGCCGGTCACGCCGTCGTAGACGTTGAGGGTCTCGGATGTGGAATCGGCGGTCGAACCATCGCGATTGGTCGTGATGCCATGGTTCAACGAGCGGGCGAGTTTCGCCGATCCGAACCGCTGGGTCAGCACAGGATCGTATTCCTGGGTGATGTCTGAAATCGTGAGGTTGCCGAACCCGTCATTCGAGATCGAGCTGCCCGATCCGGAAACGGTGTCGATGCGGCCTTCGGTGGTGTAAAGCGTGGTCACGACCGTCGTCTGCGACGAGGACGAGCCGTCCGCGTTCAGCGTGTTCGTTTCGGTGATGCTGTCCTTGATTTTGGCCTGACCGAGACGCCGGATGGCGTCGAGATCGTAGTACTGCAGGAGCCGGCCGCGGGTCACGTTGCCGTAGAGGTCGTTGTTGAGGAAGAATCCGTTTCCGCCGGCGGACATCAGCACGCCGTTCACGTCGTAGCTGTTGGATACCGTCATTTCCTGGTGGTTCGTGGATTCATCCCGGTAACCCACGGTCCAGTCTGTCGCCAGGTGCGCCAGCGAGGTATCGGTGGAGCCGCTCGTGTTCAGGAGATGTCCAACATCCGACGCCGACAGAGTGGAAATAATCTTCGCCTGGTTGTTGATGATCTTGTACGTCTGGGTGTTACCGCCCTTTGTGACGTTTCCGAAACCGTCGTCCGACCAGGAAACGCCAGAGCCGGCGGCGGACTTGATGTGACCCTTTGAGTCATAGGTGTACGACACGACACTCGTCTGCGTGGACCAGCTTCCGTCCAGATTCTTGTGCGCCGCGCTCGCGTTGCTGCGCGATCGCGATCCGACCACGCCTCCCATGACCTCGTCCACACCAAGGCGGGCCGCGTCCAGATCTGCGCGGGCATCTGAAAATTCCTGCGGCGTGGGATTGAACGTGTACCAGGCCGGATTGGACGGATCGATGTCGCTCTCATGCGGGACGTCAACATCGAAGAGCGCTCCGTTATATTCCGCCATCCCCGAAGTGGTCGAGACGGACGTGTTGGTCTTTATCTTCGGCTGGCCGTTGATGTTTTCGAAAGTCTGATCGAGATGGCCCACGGTGTAGTTCTGGTAGCCATCAAAGTTCTTCGAGAAGCCCAGCGCCGTGGCTGAGAGGAACTCGGCTGAGAATGTGTCGTGCGTGTTCGTGGTCAACACATATTGGTAGCCAGTCGAGCCGTCGCGATTCGTCGTGTTGGAGCGGCTCGTCTGGTACTTCACGCGGGACTGTCCCGTCGACTCGAGCAGGGCATCGTCATATTCCTGCAGCGTTTTTCCGTTGGTGATGTTTCCGAAACCGTCGTTGCTGATCTGGAAGCCGGAACCCACAACGTGAATCGTCTTTCCATTCACGTCATAGGTGTTCAGCGTGAGAGTCTGCGATTCACTGGTCGATCCGTCGCGGTTCAGCGAGTTCGAAATATTCAACGACGAATCGATCTTCGCCACCTGGCGGTCGTTGATGAAGCCCTGATTGTAAACCTGGACAATCCTTCCAGTCGTCAGGTTTCCGAAACCGTCGTTCGAGTTGAACGTGCCGGAACCATCAATGTGAAGGATCCTCCCGGTGCGGGAATTCAGGGTGTAACCGGTGGTCACGGTCTGATGGTTGGTCGAACCATCGATATTGGTGGTATCGGTAACAGTCACGGATTCGCGCATGCGAGCCTGGTTCGCAATGCCGTCGAACTGCTGGATCAGCGTACCGCGGGTGACGTTCCCATACTTGTCTATTTGTTCGGTCGTTCCGGTGCCCGTCGCACCGGTCACACGGGAGCGGTGATCGTTCTGATAAACGACGGTCAGGTCCTGGTGGCTGGTTGAACCGACGAAGTTGTTGGCGGCGTTGTTGTAGCCATCGCGCGTTCCAAGGAAAGACGTGCCCGCGTCGATGCCGGCCACGGCGACAAGGTCTACGACCACGGAACCGTCACGAAGGGCAAGAACGGCCTTCTGGGAATCCCAATCCGCCTGCGACTTGTAATAGTAGTTGTCCGAGATCGAACGGTTCGTCTTCATCTTGGCGACGCCGTTTCCGATCGGAATCACTTCATACCCCTGCGTGATCCGCGTGCGCGTTTCGTCCCACGGAACACCTTTTCCGCCCAGCTGACTGGCGTTCGGGGTATAGCCCGAATGGCTGACACTGAAGCCCGCGCCATAGGTCGTCTGGCCATTGCCGTTGCCTTCAACCAGCTTGCCGTTCGAATCGAACGCGTAGAAATTTTCGATCTCGCTGTGGGAGTCCGACCCGTCCTTGTTGTTCGTCGTGCTCCGGTTGAAGGTGTAGACCTTGCGGGCGCGCTGCGATGTGATCCCGAGGAAATTCGTGTAGTCGAGATGGGCGTAGGATTCGACGGTGTAGAAACGTGTTTTTTCGAACTCCGCTCCCAGTGCGGAAAGCCGCGTGGTCGCGCCCTTGATGTGGCCGGCGGTGCGAAGACCCGCCAGGTCATTGTCATAGACCGCGATCTGTTCAGAACGCGTTCTTTCATTGGCCGCGTTGATTTTGTCGGAAAGAGAGTAGGTCTTCAGCATCACGCCCTGGCTGTTGTAGGCGTTGAAACTAAAGCTGTCCGTGTGCGCGCGGGGCTCGGCCGTTCCCCCAAACGTCGTTGTGCCGAGATCGACGGTCGACAGGTCCACCGGAAGGGTGGGGCAGGTGACCATATCGGCAACGCTGCACTGGGTCAGAAGCTTGGCCTGACCGAGCTGAAGGAGCAGGTTGTGGTCGTAGGTCTGAGTGACAGTTCCGTGAACCTTGTCTACGCC
>JAYTIE010000057.1:0-5709 GCA_043732015.1 Elusimicrobiota bacterium
TGGCCCTCGGCTCTCTTCCCTTCAAGTCCACGGTTCCGTGGCAGCGCGTCGTCAATTCCCAGGGACGCATCAGCAAGCGCGAAGAATTGTATCCCGAACGATCCCAGCGCCGTCTTCTCGAAAAGGAAGGCGTGCGCTTCAGCGCCGCCGGCGTGATTCCGCTGGAGCGATTCGGCTGGCGCGGCGGCGCCGCGGCGGTGCGCCGTGGCCGCTGAAACCGTGAAGAGGAAAGCGCCGTTCGTCGTTTCAAAACCCATTTTATTGCTCGGGCTCACCGCCTTTTTTACCGACATGGCGAGCGAAATTATTTATCCGCTTCTCCCGATCTTCCTGACGGCGGTGGTCGGCGCTTCTCCGATGTTTGTGGGACTGGTCGAGGGCGTGGCGGAATCAACGGCGTCCCTGGCCAAGTATGCGTTCGGCTGGTGGTCGGACCGTGTGGGAAAGCGCGCGCGGTTCGTGGTGGGCGGATATACGCTGGCCAACCTGGTCCGTCCTCTGATCGGCGTGGCCACGGCGCCGTGGCACGTTCTGTTTTTCCGTTTCACCGACCGCATGGGAAAAGGCATGCGCGCGGCGGCGCGCGACGCGTGGATCAGCGATCTTGTTTCCCCGGAAGTGCGGGGTCGCGCTTTCGGTTTCGACCGCGCCATGGACCATGCGGGCGCCGTCGCCGGGCCCGTCATCGCGTCGGCGTTCCTGTTTTTCTACCCGGGCCACTACCGGACCATTTTCCTCTGGTCGGTCGTGCCGGGTCTCGCCGCCCTCGCGTGCATTTTCGCGGCCCGCCGACTGAAACAAACCGCGCCGGCGCCGGTGGCGGCGGCAACCGCCTCTGCGGCGGGCATGGTCGTCATGCCGCCCGAATACCTGTCGTATCTCGGAATCCTTTTCCTGTTCGCACTCTCCAGTTCCAGCGACGCGTTTCTCCTTTTGAAACTGAGTGACGCCGGTGTCGATGCGCGGCTCATTCCGCTCCTGTGGGCGGGGCTGCATGTGGTGAAGTCGGGCTTTTCTCTCGTGGGCGGACGAATGGCGGACCACATGGGGAAAACCACCGCGATCGTGGCCGGGCGGATCTGGTACGCGCTTATTTATCTGGCGTTCGGATTCACGCACACGCCGGCGGTCGCCATCCTTGTCTTCCTCGCGTACGGCCTGTATTACGGCCTGACCGAAAGCGCCGAGCGCGCCATGGTCGCGGGCCTCGTCCCCGCGCAGGCGCGCGGTCGCGCGTTCGGTCTCTACAGTTTTATTGAAGGTCTCGCGGCGCTTCCGGCCAGTCTGCTCTTCGGGTTTCTCTGGAAGACGCAGGGGCCCGCGGTTGCGTTCACGGTGAGCGCGTCCATCTCCATCGTCGCCGCGGCGCTTTTGATCGTTTGGCGGTCAAGGCAACCCGCTCGTTGATTTCTATGATGGGTCCAACCCATCGTCATTCCCAGGAGGACTTCCATGGCTCAGTTCGCGACAATGCCCAAAGCGGTTCAGGAAACGGGTCCGACGCCCGATCTCTTTTTTTCGACGATCAGCGCCTATCAGCGCGCCGCCGCCCTGAAAGGCGCGATTGACCTCGCGTTCTTCACGGCGATTGGAGAAGGGAGCCGCACCGCCAAGGACATTTCGGTTCGCTGCCAGGCGTCCGAGCGTGGATGCCGGATCCTGGCGGACTATCTCACCATCGCGGGATTTTTGACCAAACACGGAAACCAGTACGGCCTGACGCCCGAGAGCGCGGCCTATCTCGACAAGCGCTCGCCCGCTTACATGGGGTCGGTCACCGGCTTCATGAATTCGCCGGACCTCGTGAACAAATTTTCCGACATCGCCGGCGTGGTGCGGAAAGGCGGAACGCTGACGAAGGAAGGCGGAACCGTCTCGACGGAAAATCCAATCTGGGTGGATTTCGCGCGAGCCATGATGCCGATGAACGCGATGTCCTCGGAAGCATTGGCGAAACTCATGCTGGCGGGTTCCACCAGGCCGATGAAGATTCTGGACATCGCGGGCGGCCACGGGCTTTACGGTCTGGCCTTCGCGAAACAGAATCCGAACGCCGACGTGACGATCCAGGATTGGGCCAGCGTCGCCGCCGTCGCTGAAGAAAATGCGAAAGCGGCCGGCGTTCAGGACCGCTTCCATGTGCTCGCGGGCTCGGCGTTCGAGGTGGAGTTCGGTTCCGGGTTCGATGTCGTGCTGCTCACGAACTTCCTTCATCACTTCAATCCGGCCACCAACCTGGCGCTCCTGAAGAAAATCCACGCGGCGCTGGCGCCCAACGGGCGCGTGGCGACGGTTGAGTTCGTCCCGAATGAAGACCGCATTTCACCGCCGATGCCCGCCGCTTTCAGCCTGGTCATGCTGGCGACCACCGATGAGGGCGACGCCTACACCTACCCGGAATTCGAGAAGATGTTCAACGCCGCGGGCTTCTCCCGGAACGACCTTCACCCGCTCCCGAAGTCGCCTGAAAACGTGATTATTTCCTACAAATAGCCGAATCACCCGCGCCGCTTCCGAAGAAACAAGAAAACACGCCGCTATTGCGGCGTGTTTTCTTGTTTTCCTCGGTTACATTTTTGTTGCTGTTCCCTCCGGCGTTCTTCGGGGGTCTCCATGCATATTTTCTGAAGACCATGCGCTTCGGAATCCGACCGACTTTCCGCCTGTTTTTGGCCCTCCTGCTCGTCTGGCAGGGGCTCATTCCCTCGCTCGCTGAAGCGAACGTCTGGAGCGACCGCGCGGCGTCGCGCACAACCGTTCAGCTCGCCAGCGCCGGCTCCGCCGCCAATCCGTTTTCCCTGCCGCCGGTCGCTCACACCTTAAACGCCGTTTCCATTCCGCGCCGGTCTGCCAACGCCAGCTCTCCGGTGTTGAGCGCGCTGGGAACCCGCTTCGGCCGCGTGAGAACCAGAACGCCCGGCGCGTCATCCGATGCGCGTCTCGTCATCCACATTCAGGACATTCACCGGAATCCCGAGGCGCAGAAAAATATTTCCGATGCGATCAAAGCCGCGGCGCAGGCCGGCCCCGTCGGCGTGGTGGCGGTGGAGGGCGGATTCGGCGACGTGGATCTCAAGGCGGAGCGCGGCCTCGTCAATGACGCGGCGCGCACCGTGGCCGCTGATTTCCTTCTATCGCAGAACCGCATCGCCGGCCCGCTTCACGCAGCGCTGACCGCCACCGGCAATGCGCCGGCGATCGTGGGCGTCGATGACCGCGCGTTGTACGACCGGAACGTGGACGCCTACCGCCGGGCGAGCGCGCTCGTCGCCCCGCAGAAGGCCCGGCTAGAAACCTTGCGCCGTTCCCTGCTCGCGAAACGTCCCGCGCTGAATGCGGATCTTCGCCAGCTGGAAGATCTCGAAGACGCGTACGACGCCGGCACCGCGCCGTTCGGGCGGTACGTGGAGATGTTGAATCGCGCGGCCGTCCCGGGCCCTCAGACTAAAATCTTCCTGGAGGCGCTCGGTCTCGAGCGGACCCTGGACTTCAGCGCGGTGGAAGCGGAACGGTCGCGCTTTCTGGAAGCGCTCGTCCACAATCTCAGCGTCGAGGGCCAGAAGGAGCTTCTCGAACTGACGGGCGCCTACCGCGCCGGCGACCTGGACCACGCGGCTTTCTATTCGGCGCTTCGTTCCTCCTGCGCGGCCGCGGGCGTCGCCCTCGAGAAGTACCCGCGTGTCGACCGGTACATCCGCTACGTGGAGCTCTCGGCCGCCATCGATGGCGAGGCGCTAGATTCCGAAACAACGGGCGCGCGCCGCGCGCTTGAGAGCCAGTACGCGCGGAGCGACGCTGAACGGGCCTCGGTCGCCGGCGAGCGCCGGCTGCGGCTTACCGGGAAGCTGATTCGCTTTTCCCTGTCACCTGCCGAGTGGCGGGACTACGCGTCGAGCTCCGGCGCGGGGGCGCCCGCCTTGTCGCTCGACGCGTTCGAAGATTTCTACCGGGCCGCCGTCGAGCGCGACGCCGCCATGGCCGCGCGTGTTTCAACGGCGACGAAAAAATCGAAAGGCACCGTCATCCTGGTCACGGGCGGATTCCACGCCAACGGCATCGGCGACGCGCTGACGAAGTCGGGCTTCTCCGTTGTCTCCTTCATTCCGAAACTGACGAAGGTGGATGTGGACGGCGCGTCGCTGTATCTCACCGCGTTCACGCAGGAGAAGGCGCCGCTGGAGCGGCTCGGTCAGGGAGAAAAACTTTTCCTGGCCCAGCCCGTGTGGACGCCGGGCATCCGGCTGACGACACGGGTCTACTCCGCCGTCGCCGATCTGTTCCTGCGGTGGGCCTCGTTCACGTCTGCCTCCGCGACGCGCCGGTTCACCGAGGTGACGGGTCTCGTCGCCACGCGGCTCGAGCACACCGCGAACGGGCTTTCCATCGAAACCGAAGACGGGCCGGTCCGGATCAATGCGCGCTTCGGCACAAACGGCCGGATCGAGAGCGCCGACGAAAAAGTTTCCAATCCGCCGCTTCGCACACGCATGGCCCGCGTCTTCACGGAATTTCCGAAGACGATCCGGCTGGCGCTTCCCTGGGCTTCACGCGCGGCGCAGGCCAGCTTCATTAAAGACCATTCGACCGGCCAGCAGACCGTTCAGGAGGCGCTGGCCCGCGTCGCGGGATTTGCGGCGATGCTCGCCGCGACCCGCGTTGGCGCGCTGCTTGGAATTTTCATCGGCGTCGCGTCTTCGGTCCTGGCCGGCCTTCCCGTGCTGTGGGCCATCGCGGTCCCTTTCGCCTCCGCCGCGCTGACGTCGGTCGCCTTCCATCTCGGATCACACGCGGTCTTCAGTGCCGTCTTTCCGTGGGCTCCGCTCGCGATTCTAACGCCGCCGGGCTACGAGGAAGCCGAGGAAGAAGCCAAGCGCATCTGGGCAGAGGCGACGGAATTGTCGAAGACGGTGGACGTGTCCGCGCCGGGCCACGCCGGAGACGAACTTCTCAAGGTTCTCGGACTGACCGGCAACACGCTTGAATCCTTCCGCGTCGATGAACCGTTTATCCAGGGCCCCTTCGTCGTTACCCGGTACCAGGTCAGTGGCGTGGCCGTCCCGGATTCTCCAGCGGCGGAAATAGCCTCGCTGGTCGGCAACGACACGATTGAAGTGATTCGTGACCGGAACGGCCGCGCGGTCGCCGTCGCGCCGGTTTTGGATCCCTTGGCGGACAACCGGGGTCGGATGAACTGGATTGGCCTCAGGCAATACGACTTCGATCCGCCGACGACCTTCGACGCGCCGTCCCTGGCGAAGTGGATGGCCGCTCAGAAGAAGTTCGCCGAGACGGACACCCAACTCCGGGGCTATCTCAGGGCGACCGGGCGCGCGGGAGTGTCTCAGCTCGGTAACGTTCTGAACGGGAACGAGAATGGACTGGCGCACTACGCCGCGGTCGACATTGTGGCGAATCCCAACCATGTAAACGCGATTGAGATCGACCGGCACGGCCTGACCTTCGTCCCGGCGTGGTTTATCGAATCCATCCGGCAGCGGCGGATGTCTCCCACCTATCCGCAGGCCACCACCGTGTTCCCTGTCTATCCCACCGTGATTTCGCCCGCCGATCCCAATGTCCGGCTCCTGGACAACGGATACCAGGCGGAGGTGCTCCGCCTCGCGCAGGCTCTCGGCGTTCTTTGGGCGTACCGCGCTGGACAGGACGCGAAGGATCCGCTTGAGGCGCTCGTGATGGGCGGCGGCTCGG
>JAYTIE010000058.1:0-5675 GCA_043732015.1 Elusimicrobiota bacterium
GCCAGGGAGCCGCCGACGCTTTCCATCCGGGCGCGCTGGATGAACGGGAGGAACGATTTATCAACCTCCATTTGGCCGATCAGCGTTACGTCGGCCGCCGCGAGAACGAACGTGATGAGGAAGAACCAAAGACGGAAGAGATTCCAGTGCTTCGTGCCTCTGACGTGTTGGCGAGCCCACAGGAAAGCGCCGATTAACAGCGCCAGGCAAATGAGACCTGAAAAATATGCGTGTGCGCCTAAGAGCGCGGCGCCGCAGACGGCGATCCCGGCTGTAAACAGGAGAACGGTCGTCGTGATCAGCGCGAAGCGTTCGAAACGGTCCCGCGGGCCGGATTCAATGAGCCGGTCCAACCACACCGACACCAGCAGCGCGGCGGCCGGGAATGCGGGCAGAAGGTACATGCTGCGCTTGCTCTTGGACACGCTGAGGAAGAGGAACATGGCCAGGAACCAGCGCCAGAGGAAAGAACTTTCCTTCGAAAGGTTGGCGCGCTCTTCCTTCCGGAACAGCGTTGCGACCGCGGCCAGAAAGAGAAAGGTCCAGGGCATGAAGTCGCCGAGGAACGACACCAGGTAATAATAAGGAGGCTGGTAATGGTCCGCCTTCTCGGAAACGAAACGGTTGAAGTTGTTGTCGACGAAGAACACTTTCAAATGATCCGCGCCGCCTTCCTTCCAGAGTCCGTAAACCCAGGGAGCCACACAGATCGCGAACAGGACGGCGCCGCTCGCCACAAGGCCCGCCATCTTCCGGAATTCTTTTTTCACAAGAAGATCGCACGCGATGACCACGCCAACCAGCGCGACCGCCACGAACCCCTTGGAGAAGAACGCAAGCACCACGAACAGGATGAACAGCACCGGCGCATCCAGCAGGTAGAAATAGAGCGCCCCCGTAATGAGCGCCGCGAGGGACGTGTCCATGAGCGCGAAGTGGCTCATCTTGAACCACTGGACGCCTGTGCCGACGAAGACCGCCGCCATCGCGCCCACGCGCTCGGAGTAGAGTTTTCGTCCGATCAGAAAGGTGAACAGGGCGCCCAGGAGGCCGAAGAGAACGGCCGGAAGGCGCGTCAGTCCTGCCGTGACGTGGCCTGTGACGGCGTAGACGGCCGAGCAGGCCCAGTAATAGAGCGGCGGCTTCTCAAGGAATGCGACGCCGTTCAGTTTCGGAACGATGAAATCCTTTTCCGCATACATCTCGCGGGCAATGCCGGCGTCGCGCGTTTCGTCCGGATTCCAGAGCGAGTGGTCAAACGTCCAGGTGAGATAGAGCGGGAAGAGCGCCAGCAGGACGAAAAGATACTTCTTGAGGGACTGCGTGCTCATGTCAGGAGGCGCGTCCGGCGTATTCCGCGCCCGGTCCTACGGTGGCAGTGATCTGTCCGCCCCGGTTTGGTATTTCGGTCCGAACGATCATGCGCACCGGGATCAGTTCCGGTTTCTCGAGAATTTCCGTGGCCAGGGTGTCCATCGCAAGGAAGCTGGCGCCGTCGGCCTGCCAGCCTTCGATCTGCCGGCGGAAGAGGTCCAGACGCGCGCCGCCTTCGACTTCGGTGTGAATGGTGTGGATTTCCGTGCGGTCACGCACGATCCAGCGGAAATGCTTGATCAGCGTATCCTCATCGGCGAGATCGGGACTCCCCAGCGCTTCATCCCAGGTCGGCAGGGTGGTTGGGATCTCGAGCGTCTTGTAAGCGCCGCGCTCAGAACCGATGTGGCAGGGGGTTCCCCCCCGGGTGTTCGATGAATAGAGCAGGTTGAATTCATCCTGGATGCGCAGCGAGTCATTCGTCGCATGCCAGCCCGGGGCCGCGGACGAACGCGCCTTGCGGCCGAATATTTTTTCAAAGGACGCGTGAGCGCCGCCATATTCTTTCCGGATATCGGCGTCGCTGTACTCATTCAGGTAATCGTGCCAGCGAACATGGTCCCAGCCGTGAACACCAACGTCATGACCCGCCTCGCCGACCGAACGGATCACATCGGCCAGGCCGCCGCCGATCACCGGCGCGGGCAGCAAGGTGCCATAGAGCATGGTTTTGGGGCCGTAGAGAGACGCGGCTTTTGAGCGGAGCATCTTCTTCAGGAATCCCGGACGTGTGAAGACCCGGCGAATGGCCCGGCCTGAATTGTCGGGGCCCAGCGTGAAGAAGAAACTCGCCCTGATTCCCGCCTTGTCGAAGAGCTTCAACAGGTTGGGAATGCCGGTCTTCGTTCCCTCGAAGGTATCGCAGTCGACCTTGAGGGCGATTCGCGTCATACGCCGGAGAGGGCGGGCGCCACCTTTTTGCCGAGCAGGTAAGAGTCCAGCGTGCGGCGGATGGCTTCGTCCATGGAGACCTTCGGCTCCCAGCCAAGTTTTTCCTTGGCGTTCTTGATCGACGGCGTGCGGGCCGTGACGTCCTGATAGCCCTTGCCGTAATAGTCATTGGCCGTGACGTCGATGATTTTCGTCTTGGCGGCGATTTCTTCGTAGCCGGAATAGGTCTTCACGGCGGCGACGAGCCGCTCCGCCAGTTCGCGGACCGAGAGGTCATTGGCGGGATTCCCCACGTTGAAGATCTGACCGTCGGCCACGCCGTTCTTGTTCTCGATGATCTTCATGAGCGCATCGATGCCGTCGGAAAGGTACGTGAAGGACCGGCGCTGACGGCCGCCGTCGACCAGCTTGATCGGTTCGCCGTAAAGGATGTTGTGCAGGAACTGCGTCAGCACGCGGGAGGAGCCTTCTTTCTCGGCGTTCACGTCGTCCAGGTTCGGACCGATCCAGTTGAAGGGACGGAAGAGCGTAAACTTGAGGCCATTGGTCTGACCGTGCGCATAGATAACGCGGTCCAGAAGCTGTTTCGAGCAGGAGTAGATCCAGCGCTGTTTGTGGATGGGACCGTACACGAGCGGCGAGGTTTCTTCATCGAACTCCGCGTCCGGGCTCATGCCGTATACCTCCGAGGTCGACGGGAAGATGACACGCTTGCCATACTGGACGCACTGTTTGACAATACGCAGGTTCTCTTCGAAGTCGAGCTGGAAGACGGCGAGCGGGTTCTTTACGTAGGTGGCCGGCGTCGCGATGGCGACCAGCGGGAGGACGACGTCCGATTTCTTCACGTGATACTCGATCCATTCCTTGTTGATCGAGATATCACCTTCAAGGAACTTGAAGTTCTTTTTGCCGAGATGGGATTCGATTTTGTCCGACTGCATGTCGAGTCCGAAGACCTGCCAGTCCGTGTTCGTGAGAATACGGTCCGCCAGCGCGTTGCCGATGAATCCATTGACGCCCAGAATTAGAATCTTCATTTTTGGGTTCCTGCCTCTTTATCTACTGCATTTTCGAAAATCTGTTGTCCGAGTTCACGTCCGCTCAAGGTCGGGCCGCCGTCAAGTTGACCGCGGATGATCTCGATCCATCCGCCGTCGCCGCACCCTGCGAAGAGCTGGCCCGCTTCAAAGCGGAGTTCCCCCGGCTTTAGCCGTCCCATCGGCCGCGCAAGACCCGCCGCCCACACGATCAATTTCTTTCCGTTCACCTCGGTGAAGGCGCCGGGGAACGGCTCGGAAAGCGCGCGCACGAAATTATGAATCCGCAGCGGAGCCTGATCCCAGCGGATCTCTCCGTCCTCGGGACGCCGGCGGCCGAAGTAGGTCACCTTGGACGGGTCCTGAACCCTTCGTGGAGCGCGGCCGGACGTCAAATTTTCGATCTGGCGGTTCAGCACCGCTACGGCGGCGGCCGGAATGCGCTTCTGGACCTCTCCAGCCGTTTCGTCAGCGCCGATGGCCACCGCTTCCTGATCCACGATGTCGCCCGCATCGGCGCGTTCCACCATCACGTGAAGCGTCACACCGGTTTGCGTTTCGCCGTTCAGGATCGCCCAGTTGAGCGGAGCCCGCCCCCGATAACCGGGAAGGAGCGACCCGTGCAGGTTAAAGGCGCCGAGCGGGGCCAGCGCCAGCACGTTCACGGGAATCATCGAGCGGTAATAAAACGAGAGGATCAAATCCGGCGCAAGCGCCTTGATGCCTTCCACCACGGCGAGTGAAGCGAAGTCGCTTTCTGTGTGAACGGGAATTCCGTGCTCGTGCGCCAGTTTTGCTACCGACGGAAACCACTGCGTTTCCCCCGCATCGTCTTCGTGCGTGAAAACCGCAACAATGTTTTCCCGCCGGTCGATGAGGGTTTTGAGACAGGCGTGGCCGACGGCCGAATAACCGAAAAAGAGGATTCGTTTCCCGCTCAAGATGCCTTCACCGTCTCCCGGTGTTCGACGGTGGATTCTCCGTGAATCTTTTTCACGCGGAATCGCGGACGCGCGCGGACTTCCTGATAGATGCGCCCGACGTATTCGCCCACGATCCCGATGCCACTCATGGCCACGCCCATCACAACGAACGCGAAGGCCATCAGCGTGAACACGCCTTCGGCTTCCGAATGCCGAAGCAGGACGAACCGGCGGAGCAGCAGGTAGATACCGAGCGCCACGCCGCTCAGGGAAACCAGGAAGCCGAACAGCGTGAAAATCTGTAGAGGCACCACCGAAAACCCGGTCATGAGGTCGAAGTTCAGACGGATCAACTTGTAGAGCGAATACTTCGAGCGCCCTGCGCCGCGCGCGGAATGTTCCACTTCAATTTCGATGGGCTTGCGGGCGAAGAGGAGCGCCAACGCCGGTATGAAGGTCGAGCTTTCCTCGCAGCCGTTGATCTCTTCAATCACGTCGCGTGAATATCCGCGCAGCATGCAGCCGTAGTCGCGGAGATTCATGCCGGTTACCACGCGGGTGAGGCGGTTGACCTGGCGTGACGCGAACTTGCGGAAAAAGGAATCCTGACGCTCCTGACGAACGCCCCCCACCACATCGAATCCTTCCCGCATTTTGGCGAGGAGCTTCGGAATCTGTTCCGGCGGGTTCTGCAGATCAGCGTCGAGGGTGATGATCCATTCACCCGAGACATGGCGGAAACCGGCCATAATCGCCGGGTGTTGGCCCGCGTTGCGAACCAGTTCCAGCACGACCACGCGGCCGGGGTTCTTTTCCGCGTGACTTTTCAGCAACTCGAGCGTTCTATCGCGGCTGCCGTCGTCCACGCAGATGACTTCATACGGAACGCCCGTGTTGTTCAGAACAGGAATTAGACGGGAGAAGAGATCCGGGATGTTCCCCTCTTCGTTGAAGAACGGAATGACCACCGAAAGCTTTCCGGCGGTTCTGGTGAGGCTGGTCGTCATCGGGCATACCTCCCGCAAATTTCTTTCACGACGGCGATCACGTCGGCCTGGTCCTTGTCGGTCATCGTCGGGAACAGTGGCAGAGACAGGATTCTCTCGGAAACGAAGTGAGCTTCCGGGAAGTCGGTCGGCTTCCAACCGTACTTCTTCGCGTAGAAGGAAAATTCGTGGACGGCTTGATAGTGAAGGCCGGATCCGATGTTGAGTTTCTTCAGCTCGGCCATGAACGTATCGCGGTCGATGGTAAGCGCGTCGATGTCGATCAGCGGTGTGTAGAGGTGCCACGCGTGCCGGTGTTCGTACGCCACCTCAACCGGGAGGATGATTCCCTTCAGGTTCTTGAACGCGGCCTGATACGCCATCGCGCGCTTTGAGCGTTCGGTTATGAAGCCATCCAGCTTCTTCAGCTGATGCAGCCCCATCGCAGCCTGGATGTCCAT
>JAYTIE010000059.1:0-5664 GCA_043732015.1 Elusimicrobiota bacterium
GGAAAAAACAATTTCGCGAAAGCCGTCGAGAAAAGCCTTTTCGATAACGGACAGTCCGCCTATCTTCTGGACGGAACGAATGTCCTCCTTGGCGTTGACGCCGATCTCATCTGGGTGGAATCCACCCAGAACGAGCTCGTGCGCCGGTTCGCCGAAGTGGCCCACCTTCTGCTCGACGCCGGTCAACTCGTGGTTTCGACGACGAATGCGATTGGACTGGCCGACCTTGCCGCCGTGCAGGCGCTGATTCCGGATTTCCCGGTCATCTCCGTCGAGGTCGACCCGGGCAAGGCCGTCACCGCTGATTCCGACCTGCTTCTCACGGGCCGCGAATCCGATGGGGAAGCCGTTGGAAAGATTCAGGCGCTTCTGGCCCAACGCCAGATTATCCAGCGTTGAACGGGGGAATGCGATGACGTCACTTGATCCGCTTCTTAAGAACAACCGCGCCTGGTCTGAAAAGATACGCCGTGAGGACCCCACTTTTTTCGACCGCCTGAAACACATTCAGTCGCCCGACTATCTCTGGATCGGATGCTCCGACAGCCGCGTTCCCGCCAATCAGATCACGGGACTCGTGCCGGGGGAAGTATTCGTTCATCGAAACGTCGCCAACCAGGTGGTCCACACGGACATCAATTGCCTGTCGGTGATCCAATTCGCGGTGGAGAAGCTCAAGGTGAGTCACATTATCGTCTGCGGCCACTACGGGTGCGGCGGCGTTCAGGCGGTCCTGGACAACGAGGCCACCGGCCTTCTGGGCCACTGGCTCCGCGGCCTTCATGATGCCCGCGAATGGTACGCGAAGCGCCTGGCGAAATTCCATGGGAAGGATCTCTCGGACCGGCTGGCCGAGCTGAACGTTGTCGAACAGGCCTTCAACGTCTGCCATTCGACGGTGGTTCAGAACGCCTGGAAGCGGAAGCAGAAGTTGTCGGTGCACGGATGGATCTACCGGCTTTCCGACGGCCTCCTGCATGATCTCGGATTCACCACACAGAAGGCCGCCAGCGTCGGCCGGCAGCACAAGAGAGCGCTAGAGAAGATCTTCAGCGCGCGCGCGCGCTGATTCAAACCTTCGCGGAAACTCCGTTGATGTCGGGCGCGGTCAGTCCGTTGGCCTTGAAGTACTCTTCGATCGTCACGAAGACCTCGTTCCCAATGTCCTGAAGTTTGACGTCGATGACGTCCCGAAGCTTCTGAAGCTGTTTCACCATCTGCTCGATGCGCCGTTCGTCCTGAACGGTGAGCCACACGCGGCTGCGTGAACCATCGCCGATCGGAAGCGCGGCGATCCCCTCCAGATTGAACGACCGGCGGGCGAAGAGCCCGCAAATGTGAGACATCACCCCGGGATGATTGTAGACATCGAGCTGAATCACGGCGCGTGGCGCCATTTTTCCGTCGGCGCCCTTACTGGTTTTTTGCTGCGGCATGCTGTCCTCCAATCATGTCCCGATTCGCGGCGCCCGGCGGCACCATCGGGAACACTTTTTCTTCGACATCAATAGGGGCGTGAATCAATGCGGGCCCTCTCGTGCTGAACGCCTCCCGGAGCACCGCTTCCGGATCTTCCGCACCCGCCAGTTCGAAACCGCGCACGCCGAATCCTTCCGCGATCTTCAGAAAGTCCACGCGGCGCTTGTAGTCGGCGGCGTAAATTCGCTTTCCATAGAACAGGTCCTGCTGCTGGTGCACGAGACCGAGCGAGTTGTTGTTCATGAGGATGATCTTCACATTAACGTTTTCTTCCGCCGCCGTGGCCAGCTCCTGAATATTCATCTGCAGACTGCCGTCACCGCTGAAACAGACCACCGTCGCCTCGGGACACGCCAGCGCGGCGCCGATCGCGGCCGGCAGGCCGAACCCCATGGTTCCGAGGCCCCCGGACGTCAACCACGTGCGTGGTTCCGACAACGGATAGGCCTGAGCCGCCCACATCTGATGTTGTCCCACGTCGGTCGTCACAATGGCTTTCGGCCCCGCGATCTCCGCCACGGCGCGAATCAACCCGTAGGGCGTCGTCGGATCGTCGGCGCCCGGCATCTGAAGCGGCCGCGTTTCCTTCAACAGGCGGATGCGTTTCAACCACGGCTCAGGATTCGCCCGCTGAACCAGGGGCGCAAGGACTTCCAGCGCCGCTCCACAGTCCGCGGTGATGCCGATGTGCGCCTGACGGATTTTGTGGATTTCACTCGGGTCGATGTCGATGTGGATCACCTTCGCGTTCGGGCAGAAGGCCGACACCTTCCCGGTGGCCCTGTCGTCGAAGCGCACGCCCACGGCGATCAGGAGATCGCACTCTTCCAGCGCGATGTTCGTGAACGGCGCACCGTGCATGCCCAGCATGCCGAGCGACAACTCATGCTCGGAGGGGATTGTTCCCAGGCCCATCAGGGTCATCGTGACCGGAATGCCGGCCGCTTCTGCCATCTCACGGACTTCTTTCGCCGCCGATGACTGAACCACGCCGCCGCCCACATACAGGATGGGCGTCTCGGATTCGTTGATCATCCGGGCCGCTCTCGCGATCAGATCATGATCCACGGCCGGGGGCGGCAGCGCTTTCGCCGGTTCGGGCCATTCCTCGAACTCGAGCGTCGCATTCTGAACGTCCTTGGGCACGTCGACCAGCACGGGTCCGGGACGGCCGCTCGCCGCGATCTCGAACGCCTCAGGAATCACGTCGAAGAGCTCCTGGACCGTTCTCACGAGGAAGTTGTGCTTCGTGATGGGCACCGTCATGCCGTAGGTGTCCACTTCCTGGAACGCGTCGGTACCGATCAGCGCCACCGGCACCTGCCCGGTAATACAGACGACTGGAATGGAATCGAGCTTGGCGTCCGCGATCGCGGTGAGGATGTTGGTCGCTCCGGGGCCGGAGGTGGCGAAACAGACCGCGGTGTCACCGGTCGCCCGTGCCATTCCCTGGGCGATGAAGCCGGCGCCCTGCTCGTGGCGGGCCAGAACATGATGGATCAAACGGCTTTGGGACAGCGCGTCGTACATGGGCAGATTGGCGCCGCCCGGAATGCCGGCCAGGACGCGGACGCCCTGACGCTCGAGCAGCATGGTGATTATCTGTGCGCCGGTGAACTTCTTCATGGTTTCTCCTTGGATGCCGCCGGGCGAGACCAAAGGGGGAGACCTAAAAATAAAAAACCCCCGCTGGTCGCACCGGCGGGGGTTATCGTGAAATTGTGCTGTCTACTCGATCAAAACCCGCTGACGCGCGACGTTACGTCTACGCATACAAGAACACCTACGCTAATGAGCGTACTAGGTTTGTTGACGGAGATGATCTTTTCGGGCTTCATGGGTGAGCTGCCAACCTACCATTTCGAATCACTTTCCGTCAACGCTCTTGACAGACCCTTCTCAGAACCGCTACGTTGACAGAGATGTCGACCATGACGCTTCTCAACACGAACCTTCTTAACAATCTTCTCCTTAGCGGGCGGGGAAGGGTTCGTGTGTCTGATCGACTGAAGTAAAAATTCAACATCGGTTCGGCAGACGACCCATCCCAAAGCGGGATGGGTATTTTTTTGCCCAAACCGCCCACCGGACGGGCCCCTGAACCCAGGAGGTCCCTTGAAAATAAAAGATGAGAGAAACCGCGTAAAGGTGTTTGACACCACATTGCGGGACGGTGAACAGTCGCCTGGATTCCAAATGTCGGCGCCCGAGAAGATGCGCATGGCCGAACAGCTCGCGCGCGTGGGTGTCGACGTGATCGAAGCCGGATTTCCCGTTTCGTCGCCCGAAGACTTCGAGGCGGTCCATTCGATCGCCCGAACCATCGGACAGCGGTCCAACGCCCCCGAAATTGCGGGCCTGGCCCGCTGCGTAGACGAGGACATCGACGCCGTCATAAAGGCCATCGAGCCGGCCACGCACGGTCGGATCCACATCGTAATCGCGACATCGGACATTCACGCGAAGCACAAGCTGAAGATGACGCGCGCGCAGATTCTCGAGCGCATCGAGACGTCGGTCACCCGCGCCGTGCGGTCGGGAAGGCACGTGCAATTCTCAGCTGAGGACGCCTCCCGCTCGGATCCCGCGTTCCTGATGTTCGCGATGGAAACCGCGATGCGAGCGGGCGCCCGCACCATCAACGTGCCGGACACCGTGGGCTACGCCATGCCCGATGAATTCGCGGGGATTGTCCGCGCGATCTGCCGCGCGACGGAAAAATTTCCAGGCACGGTGGTATCGGTCCATTGTCACGACGACCTGGGAATGGCTACCGCGAACTCGCTGAGCGGATTGCGGGCCGGTGCGCGGCAGGTGGAGACGGCCGTCAACGGCATCGGAGAGCGAGCGGGGAATTGCGCGCTGGAAGAGATCGTCATGGCGATCCGAACCCGCGCCGCGGACACCGGTTTGTGGACCGGGGTTCGAACGGAAGAATTGGTTCCGGCCAGCAGGACGCTGTTCGATATCACGGGGCAGCCAATTGCGCCGAACAAATCCGTGGTGGGAGAGAACGCGTTCGCGCATGCGTCAGGAATTCATCAGGACGGCATTCTGAAGAACGCGATGACCTACGAGATTATGACGCCCGAAGAAGTGGGAGCGCCGAAGTCACGCCTGGTATTGACGTCGCGAAGCGGACGGAACGCCATTCGAAGCCGGCTGGAGGACCTGGGTATGCGAACCGGTGGGGAGGAGATCGAGAAGATCTACGTGCTCTTCAAAGCCGCCGCCGACCAGCGCCGCTTCGTCGACGATGAGACGCTGCGTTCCCTGGCGCGGGAGGCGGGAATCCGGTGACGCGCGCGTCAGGAGTAGGAGCGACCGGCAAGCAGCGTGAGAATCTGGCGCTGCGAAGCGTCCAGGCGCTGCGCGACGGCAATCATGAAACCTTTCATGAGCGCGGAGGAAAGCTCGGGGTCCTTCGCGCAAAGCGTTTCGACAGCGTGCGCATTGAACTGAACCGCGTCGATCGCATCGATCGCGCGCGCATCAAACTGCCACTTGTAAGGAGGGGTCATCCACGAGGAACCAAGGAGGTCGCCGGCACCAAGGGTCTGGATCGGGCGGGGTCCGGTCTCAGGCGTATAAACCTCGACAGAGACTCGCCCGGACTGGATAAGGAAGAAGCGATCCGCCCGCTTGCCTTGCTCCAGAATTCGCTCGCCAGGCGAAAAGTGAACTATTTCCGCACAGGCGTCGAGGTCTTCAACCTGTCGCTCGGTGAGTCCGTCCAACACGGAATGCTGCAGCGGGGAGAGCTCTTGGTTCAACATGGCGTCCTCCTGTCACTCTTGGCTCACTGGACCTTACGAAAAATTATCGCCATGCGTCGCGAAATAGAGGTTTTTTTGGCGATTGGCGCGTGATGAAAGATGTCTTAAATACTCATAAATGATCTGAAAATGCAACGCATTCAGCCTATTTAACAGCACCCATTTTCCCGAAAAACCATTCAAGAATAGGGGATTCCCTGATATTAAATTCTACGGAACATGGGTTAATATCTGTCGAAGCAATCATGAGAAATAGTCAACCATCGATCGCGGCAACAGAGGACAAGACAAGAGGTGTGCAATTTACTGCCAGGCAGTGGATTGAGCTCTCCGCTCTTGTCGCGCTTTTTGTCGCCGTTTTTTTTCACACAGGCCTCGGGCTGGTCAAGGACTGGAATTCCAGACCGGA
>JAYTIE010000060.1:0-2090 GCA_043732015.1 Elusimicrobiota bacterium
CACCACCATCCACTTGAAGCGGTCCACGCGGACAATATTGTCCATCACCGCGTGAACGGTGGAGGCTCCAGCGACGGCAATGGCGATGGCCAGGAGAAGAAAACGGAAGGAACGGGTCACGGACGGAGTTTAACAGGGGATTCGACGCGAAAACAGGGGTTGTTTACGACGGAAAAGAAAAGGCCCGGGCCAGCCAAAGCTGGACCGGGCCTTTTTCCAAGAAGCGGCTTTTTCTTACTTTCCGAGGGCCTGGTCCCATCCGGTGGCTTCACCGAGGGTGGGGCGAACGTCGTTGCCGCTGTACTTCTTCAGAAGCTCGCGCTCCTGGTCTTTTTCGTAGCGGCGGATCGACAGCTCGACCTTGCGGTCTTTCTTGTTGATCTTGAGAACGGAGGCCGTGATGGTCTCGCCTTCCTTGAACGTCGGGGCATCCGGTGAGGGAGCGCGGAACGCCGGGCGGCGATCGCCACGGTCCGGGCGCTCGCCGAACATCGAGCGGTCGTTGGTCAGTTCCGAGTGACGGATCAGGCCTTCGATGCCGGCTTCGAGCTTGACGAACACGCCGAACTCGGCGACTTTGGAGACGACGCCGGTCACTTCCTGGCCGATCCGCATCGTGCGGAGCGGGTCCTGCTGAAGCTGCTTGAGTCCCAGCGACATCTTTTCCTGCGCGGGGTTCACTTCAAGAACCATCGCGGTGATCTTGTCGCCGACTTTGAGAACCTGACTCGGGGAAGCGATGCGCTCGGTCCAGGACAGGTCCTGGGTCTTGAGCAGCGCTTCAACGCCGGCGGGGATCTTCACGAACGCGCCGAAGGCCGCGATGTGCGTGACTTCGCCTTCCACCTTGGAGCCGACCGGGTGCTGCTTGGCGGCCTGTTCCCACGGGCTCGGGCCCGTGCGGCGGAGGCTGAGTGAGATTTTTTCCTTTTCGCGGTCGATGCCGATCAGCTTCACGTCCACTTCCTGACCGACCTTGAGGAGTCCGTGCGGACGCTTGACGCGCTCGGTCCAGGACAGTTCAGAGATGTGGATGAGCCCTTCGACGCCTTCCGCCAGCTGAACGAACGCGCCGAATTCGGCGAGCCCGGTCACTTTGCCGTGGATGGTGCTACCGATGGGCAGGCGGGCTTCAATGCCTTCCCAGGGATGCGCCATCAGCTGCTTGCGGCCGAGGGAGATGCGGTTGGAAGCGGTGTCAAACTTGAGAATCTTGACGGTGACCTTGTCGCCGACTTTGAGAACGGTTTCGGGCTTGTCCACGCGGTTCCACGCGATGTCGGAAACGTGTAGGAGGCCTTCGATGCCGCCGATGTCGACGAACGCGCCGAAGGTCGTGAGACCAGAGACGGTGCCTTCGATGACCTGGCCGACCTGGATGCCGGTGAGGGTTTCGGCGCGCTTCACGGCTTTCTCGGCTTCGACGATGCGGCGGCGGGAAACGAGGACGTTTCCTTTCGCGCGGTCCATCTCGATGATCTGAACCTGAACAGTGCGGCCGATCCACTCTTCCGGCTTCGTGACCGGCTTCGCATCCACCTGCGAGGCGGGCATGAACGCATCGAGGCCGATGTCCACGCTGAATCCGCCCTTCACCTTGGCGGTGATCTTACCGTCGACAAGCTCATTCTTGGCGTGAGCGGCGGCGACGACGTCCCAGTTCTTGCGCTCGCGGGCCTGACGCCAGGACACCAGCGGGCGTCCTTCGGGTCCGCTCAGGCGAATCACGAGCAGCGAAATTTTATCTCCAACGGGTGGGATGTTCCCGCCGAATTCCTTCAGAGGAAGCGCGGCTTCCTGTTTGAGTCCAACATTCACAAGCAGATGGGAATCGGTCTGTCCGGCCACCGTTCCTTCAATGATTTCCCCCGGCTTAACTTCAGCCTGCTGGGCAAGAATCTCGTCCATTCCGAACTCTTCAGTCATAACCACGCTCTCCATATGCGTTTTCCTTTTGTTGTCTGGGGTCTGTTATTTTCATCTTTGGGCATGAATCGTAGCCGGGATTGTACGACCAGTCTTGTGGATCGGTTTAGAATCACAGGGTGGTGGCGGGTACGTAAGCTCCGGGGATTGTCTGCCAAAATCGA
>JAYTIE010000061.1:0-14331 GCA_043732015.1 Elusimicrobiota bacterium
GGGGGGTTCCCGGCATTTGCGGGGAACGCCCCGTTTTTTTGGCACAATCGACCGGTGGACACCCTTTCCTTTTCTCTCGACGGAAAAACCATCCCTTACCGCGTGCGCGTTTCGGCGCGCTCCCGGCGCGTCAGCCTCCGGTACACGGACACCGGACTCGAAGTCGTCCGCCCGGAACGGCTCCGCGGCCCGTTTTCGCCCGAAACCCTGCTCCAGCGTTTCTCCTCCTGGATCCGGCATCAGATGTCCCGGCGGGGCGACGCCGCGCTCCGTCACCACCAGATCGACGGAAAAATTCTCCTTCACGGACGCGAACTTCGAATCGAACGGCGCGATCTCGCCGGACTGGCCGGGTTTTCCCTGGTCAAGGAAGAACCGGACACGCTGATCGTTGAAACATCGGGCGGGTCGGCGGAAGACGCCGCCGCTCTATTGAAGACCTGGATTTTCGAAAATGCCCGGCGGGAGCTGGGTGAGGCGCTGCAGAGAAGATCAGCCGAGATGAACCAGCCATTCGGGCGCATGGCGGTTCGCGATCAAAGGTGGCTGTGGGGAAGCTGCTCGCCCGCCAGCGGCACCGTATCGCTGAACGCCCGCCTCGTGATGGCGCCGCCCGAGGTGCTCGATTACATCGTGGTTCACGAACTCGCTCACTTCCGCTGGCGTGGCCACGGCGTGCGCTTCTGGGAACGGGTGGGCCAGTACTGCCCGGAATTCAAGCGGCACCGCCGTTGGCTGCGGGAAAACGCCTGGCGGATGCGCTTCCCGGAGAAAGTCGCGCTGAATCCCCGCGAACCGGTCTCCGCTGGACAACCGGCGGTCCCCCTACTATGATTTCTGCCTCCGGAGGCCTCCTTCACCTGTTCCACCCATGAACCCCAAACACAAATCCCTTTCTCTGATCGCTCTCACCGTCGCGCTCCTGTCCGCCTGCCGCCAGGACGCGATCACCGTTCAACGCGTCCCGAAGGAAGCGGCGCCGGTCATGCCCATGGGCGCCGCCGGCGGTGAAATGCCGTCTGCCCCCGCGCAGACGGGAGCAACCTGGTCGGCGCCGAAGAACTGGAAAGAAAAGGCCGTCTCCCAGATGCGGGTCGGAAGCTTCGAGGTCCCCACTGCATCCGATCCCGTGGATGTGTCGATCGTGCCGCTGGCCGGCGACGCGGGTGGAGACCTCGCGAACATCAACCGATGGCGCGGACAACTCGGACTCCCGCCCGTAGAGGAATCCGGCCTGGCTGCCATCACGCACCATCAGAACGTGGGCCCGTACAACGCGCTCGTCGTGGAATTTTTCTCGACCGACCCGAAACCGAAGCGTCTTCTGGCCGCGGTCATCCAGCACGGCGGAACCACCTGGTTCTTCAAGGCGACCGGGCCTGGCGCGGATGTCGAGAAGCTGAAACCGGAATTCCTGAAATTTGCGGGAAGCCTTCGGTTCAAGCACGATGAATAAACTGAAGCGCGTCCTCTCCCCGCTGGGATCGCTCCCGGTAACGCTCATCTGTCTTCTCGCCATGATGATCCTGGTGGTCTGCGGCACCATTGCGCAGACCAGCATCGGCACCTTCGCTGCGCAGCGACAGTATTTCAATCAATGGTTCGTCTGGTCCGATTTCGGCGGGCTGCACCTTCCCCTCCTGCCGGGAGGATTGACGGTGGGAACGGCGTGGCTCGTCAACCTGATCGCCGCGTTCGTGGTCCGCTTCCGGTTCCGCCGGGAAGACACCGGTATTCTGATTTCTCACTTCGGATTGATTCTTCTTCTCGCGGGCCAGGGACTTACCCAGATTCTCGCGGTTGAAAGCCAGATGCCCGTCCAGGAAGGCGCCACGGTGTCCTATTCCGAAAGCGCGTTCGACACCGAACTCGCCGTGACCCGGACTTCGGATCCGGCGTTCGACGAGCTGGTCAGCATCCCGCTGCGGCGCTTCAATCATCCCGCATCCATTCACGCGCCCACGCTACCGTTTGAGATCCGGGTTCTCCGCTACATTCGCAACGCGGACCTGAAGATGGGCGAGGGTGGACTGGCCAACCAGGGCGTCGGCGCCCGGGTCATGGCCCGCGACATCCCACCCGTGTCTGGCGACACCGAGCGGGACAACACGACAGCCTATGTCGAAATCCTGAAAGACGGAAAAAGCATCGGCATCTGGCTTCTTTCGCTCGGGCTCGGCGCGCCGCAATCCGTGCACGTGGACGGGAATGACTACCGGCTTTCCATCCGGCCCCGGCGCATCTATTACCCATTCACCTTCACGTTGAAAGATTTCACCCACGACACGTACGCCGGAACAGACATTCCGAAAAATTTCTCCAGCCTCGTATCGATCCGGCTTCCGGAAAAAGACGAGAGCCGCGACGCGCTCATCTACATGAACCACCCACTCCGCTATGAAGGCAGCACCTTTTACCAGGCGAGCTTCGGCAACAACGACACCATGTCTGTCTTCCAGGTGGTACAGAATCCGGCGTGGGTCACGCCCTACATTTCCTGCGCGCTCGTCATTCTGGGACTGGCCATCCAGTTCCTGATGCGGCTGATCGGGTTCGCACGCACCCGGGCGGCGGCATGAAGAAAAACAATTCCCGTCCCTGGATCTGGCGCGCCGGCGCACTGGTTCTCCTGGCGGCCGTGTTCACGGTGGCGACGCGGGCCAGCTACCCGAAGAAGCCCTTTGACCTTGAGGCGTTCGCTTCGCTGCCCGTGCTGAACGGCGGGCGCGTGAAGCCGCTCGACACCGTGGCGCGGAATTCCCTGCTGATCATTTCCGGACGGCAGACCGTGCGGACCAGGGGGACAAGCGAACCCGCCATCGCGTGGCTGCTGGACGTGGCGTTCAATCCGTCGAAGGCCGACGCCGCGGAGGTCTTTGAAATCGACGATCCCGATGTGCTCGGCCTCATGGGGATCCAGCAGACGGACCGCCGGCGGTTCACCGTGACGGAACTCCGTCCCCATTTTTCGGAAATCGAAACGCAGGCGGATCATGCGAGCGCGATGAAGGCCGACGAACGCGGACGTTTCGAAGCCGCCGTCCTGAACCTCTACGACAAGCTGATCCTGTACCAGAAACTCCAGAACACGTTAGAAGCCGCGGGAACCGTGGAGGCGCGTCACGACCTGCTGACCCTCGATGCCGAACTGCCGGAGCTGCTCCGGGCCAAAGGCGAGAAAAGCGTCCATGACGAAACGCTCATCAACGCGGTCGGCGCGCTTCTCGACAAATACCGTTTCATGGCCCGCGCGGCGGCGTTCCTGCCGCTGCCCGTTCTGAAAGACAACGCGCTGGACTGGACCAGCCCCGGCCAGGCCGGCATCAACCGGCTGGGCGGCGCCCAGCTTCATCCGGGGCTGGCGCCTCTGGCCGACATGGGCGACGCCGTCCGCGCAAACAAGGCGTCCGAGTTCAACGCCGCCGTGAAGCGCCTGTCGGAATCCGTGAAGAGCGCGGCGCCCCGGGCGATGGCCAGGGCAAGAGCCGAGGTCGCGTTCAATCAAACCGAGCCTTTCTACAAGGCGAGCGTTCTCTATGTGATCGCACTCATCCTCGTCCTCATTTCCTGGCTGGGCTGGCGCGAACGGCTCTCCAGCGCCAGCTTCTCGGCGCTGTCCATCGCGTTCATCATTCACACCGCGGGCCTGGTCGCCCGCATGCTGCTGCAGGGCCGGCCGCCGGTCACGAATCTCTATTCGTCCGCCATCTTCGTCGGATGGATGTCGGTTCTTCTGTGCCTGGGCCTCGAAAGAATTTTCCGCTACGGCATCGCGACGGCGGTGTCGTCGCTCATCGGATTCTCGACCCTGATCATCGCGCATCACCTCGCGACGCAGGGCGACACGCTGGAGATGATGAGGGCGGTTCTCGATTCAAATTTCTGGTTGGCCACGCATGTGGTGACGATCACGATCGGTTACAGCTCGACGTTCGTCTCCGGCTTTCTGGCCGCGGTCTACGTCGTGAGACGCCTCGTGGTGGGCGGGCCCGACAAGGAAGCGCGTGTCGCCATCGAGCGCATGGTCTACGGCATCGTCTGCTTCAGCACCTTCTTCAGTTTCCTCGGGACCATCCTGGGCGGCATCTGGGCGGATCAGTCCTGGGGACGGTTCTGGGGATGGGACCCGAAAGAAAATGGCGCGCTGATGATCGTTCTCTGGAACTCGTTCATCCTTCACGCGCGCTGGGGACGAATGATCGAAGAGCGGACCATCATGGCCCTCGCGGTGTTCGGGAACGTGGTCACCGCGTTTTCCTGGTTCGGCGTCAACATGCTGGGAATCGGACTTCATTCCTATGGATTCATGGACAAGGCCTTCGCGTGGCTGCTCGTGTTCTCCCTTTTGCAGATTGCGCTCATCGCGGCCGCATTCCTGCCGGCCGGAAAATTCCGTCGACGGCGCCGCGGCTAGGGGTCATGGAAAAAAAGTATTCCACCCGGGAAGCGATCGTCAACGCGCTCGAACTGAGCCTCCGGTATGAGCACCTCGGCTACTGCCGGCGGTGCGAAGAGGTTCACACGGAATCCCGGCATCTGGACTCGGTGAATCTTATCGCCGAAGAAGTTTATCTCTGGCTGGGATTTGGCCGTGAGAATCAGGACCTCCGTTTTTTCACGCACATCGTGAAGACAATTGAAGATGCGGCGGTCACCGGTCACCGCGCTTCCGACATCGCGCTCCTCAGCACCCTTCTTTTCGACGCCTACAGCCAGGACCGGAAATAGTCCGGCCGCTCATTTTTGGAGGAGAACACCATGCTCTTGCTATCGCCCGTAGAAGCCCGCGTGCTCGGTTCACTGATTGAAAAAGAAAGCACGACCCCCGAGTACTACCCGATGACGCTGAACGCGCTCGTGAACGCGTGCAACCAGAAATCAAGCCGCGACCCGGTCATGAGTCTGGATGACATCACGGTTCTTCAGGCCATTGCCCGGCTACGGGACAACGGAATCGTGGAAGAGCGCGCGCAGGCGGGAAGCCGCGTGCCGCGCTACGCGCACCACGTTGAGCGGCTGGTTCCGCTCACGCCGCCCGAGCGGGCGGCGATCTGCGTTCTCTTCCTGCGGGGTCCCCAGACGACCGGCGAGATCCGCGGACGGTCTGGACGGCTTCATGAGTTCCGGGATCCGGCGGAAGTGGAATCAACTCTCAATGCGCTCATGACGCGGGCCGAGCCCATCGTCACGAAATTGAGCCGCATGTCGGGCCACAAGGAAAACCGCTACGCGCATCTGTTGAGTGGCGCGGGCCAGGAAGAATCGGCGGAGGAAACGGCGGTGGTGGCGGCGACGCCCGCCGTGACCCCGGCCAAACCAGGGGCCCTCGACGACGCGCGGATCACCGCGTTGGAAGCGAAGCTGGATGCGTTACGGCGGGATGTCGACGCGATCAAGGAAAGACTGTCGGGCGCCTTCTCAGAGCCCGCGGGAAACTAGGACTGGGGATTTCCGCCGCCGCGAATCGACAGCGAGAACTGGTGCACGAGACCCAGGTCGCCGAAGGGCGCCAGCGCGTAGTCGAGAGAGAACCAGTTAGACGAAATTCCCATACCGGCGGAAGCGCCGGTCATCCCGCCTGAATCCGTTCCGGCCCGCGTGCTGTAACCGAGCCGCAACTGTCCCTGCCAGTTTTCCAGCAACGGAAGCGTCTGTTCCAGGCCGAGCGCCGCGTACGGATCGTTGTCTTTGGGAAATTTCAGGTCGGCGGCCAGCAAAGTCTGATGGAAACGCTGGGTGGCGCCGACGGCCACCAGGAACGGCAGCGGATCGCGGCCAGCCTCGTACTTCAGTTTCCCGCCCAGGTTGGTCATCGCGGCGCCAAAACGGTGCCCGTTCGTTTCGTCAGTGATCAGGCCCACGTCCACGGCGCCGGTCGCGGCGGAATCCTGAATCTTCGACTGAATGAACTTTCCCGCCACGCCCCAGGTCACCTGGTCTTCCGTATGGGAGGCCCAGGCCAGTGTCGCCGCCATATCCTGCGGCGTGAAAGATCCGTCCTCGAAACCGTTGTTGTCGCGGCGCGTCAGGTCTCCAGCGGAATATTGCTGGAAACCGACACCCAGCGCGGAGGCGCCACTGACCGGGAGGACCGCCGCGGCCATGTTGTAGTTCGCCGACTGCAGCCAGTCCGCGTGCATCACATCCAGTTGATAGGAACGCCGCATCGCGATGCCGGCCGGATTCCAGCCGAGCGAGAACGCCCCTTCGGTCGCCGCCGTCTGCGCGCCGCCCATACCGGCGGCCCGGGCGCCGGCACCGAGCGTCAGGAAAGGAGCGGCCGTCGTGCCGCGCGACGATCGGGAGAAAGCCGCGTTGGCGCCGGCGGGCGCGAGCAGGAGAAGGAAGAGGGCCGCGCGCTTCATCGCTGCACCGCCACTTTGAATTTCTGCTTTCCGCCATTTCCATCCACAATCGCGATGTACACGCCACTCGCGACCGAGCGGCCGCTGTCATTGAGCAGATCCCAGAAGGCAATGCCCGTGAGGTCGGCTTCAATACGGCGGACGAATTCGCCCGCAGGCGTGTACAACTTCACGTCCGTGCCCGGCGGAATCCAGGTGAAATTGATGCCCGTGTCGCCGCGCGCGGGCCGGGCCGGGTTCGGGTAGACCACGAGGTTCTCCGTCGTTTCCGACGGCTCCACTTGCATGACCTGGAAAAGGGACAGGTGATCGGTGGTCGCAATCAGCGCGCCCGTGGAATCCCGTCTCGTGGGGAGAAGTATCCAGGTCGAACGCGCCGCGTCCCAGCGCGCGAGCACAAATCCTTTCCCCTGATGATTGAACGGAACCGACAGCGTCAACGGCCTGGCCGGTTGAGCGGTGCCGGACGGCGTTATCGTGAAACCGATGCCGGTCTCAGCGAAATCGATCAACGAATTGTTGCTGCTCGGAAAACTGAAAACGTTCGCAAACGTGAACGTCGTTCCCGTCGCGAATGAGCCGGCCGGAACATCCAGGAAGACGGTGTAAAAGGTCACAAGCGGGCTGGCCCCGCCCGCGAAATTGGTGAAAAAGAAGTGGTCGCCATCCGCATGAACGGTGGGACTCGGCACACCCCACAGGGACTGATAGGTGGTGTACACCTGACGCGGAACGCGAAGGCGCGGACTGTTCTCTCCGGATCCCTGGGAAAAGAAACCGTGCCACTCGTTCTCGAAACCACCGCCGCCGGCCACTGTGTGCGCGGCCGGTGCGCCGGACTGCCACCAGTTATCGTTCCACTCGAAGGCGATGCCGCCGATCGAGTTGTTCGAGCCCGTCCCACCCGCTTTGCTGGCCAGAATGTCGTTCCAGCCTTCTGTCATCACCGTGTTCTGGTGAGATTCACTCACGGCGGCGCCGCCATTCTGGTCACCATATTCGGTGAACATCACGGGTTTGTCCCATCCGGTGGTGGGGTTGGCCGCATCGGAGAAAAAACCTTCGAACGCGGGATTCCGGTACACGTTGCTGCCCAGGATGTCGGGCTGTTGACCGCTCGGGAGCGCCTTCAGCGCATCGATGATGGTCTGCGGGTAGTCCCCGAGGCAGATGGCGACGGGATGGTTGGCGTCCTGCGACTTGATCAGCGCCACGGCCTGACCGACCGCGGAGGCGAACACGGTGGGACTCGAAATGGCGTTCGTGAAGGTGAGCGTGTCGTAGTTGTTCTCGTTGCCGAGCACATACATGAGAAGGAAGGACTCATCTTTGAAATCGGTCACCATCTGCTGGACGCTGGCCAGCATCCGGGTCACCTGGGCGGGATCGGTGTATTCCGTTTTGTGATTCGCGTCGACGCCGGAGCCGACGCGGTAAGCGCCGAAAAAATCTCCCATCGCGACGGAAATGCCGTACTTGTCATGCAGGTCGCGGAGAACCGCCTTGTTCGGCGCGTGGTTGTACTGCTTCGCGATGTTGGAGATACCCCCGTAGCCCGCCTGAACCGCCGCGGCGTTCGAGGAATGGTGGTAAACGCGAATCGTGTTCACGCCCATGTTGCGCATGAGCTCGAAGTCGCCAATGGTCGGCTCGGCGGGATCCTGACGTCCGTTGGTGTTCGCGTCGATGAAGGATTCGTAAGGAGAATCGAGGAGGCCGTTCCGGTTGTCGTCGATGTCCTGCCAGTTGCGCAGGTTGCCGATGCTGGGGTCTTCGCCGACTTTCTCGGGAACGTAAGCGACGCCCTGGACGAAGAACGGTCTGCCGTCGACGGTCATGGCCCAGCCGCTGCCGCTTTTCGCGACGGCCACGGTGGCCGCTTGCAGGGCTCCCGCTGCCAGGAACGCCACGGCCGCCGATATCCAGATCTTTGACGTCTTCATCGATTCTCCTCCAGTCCGCGGATGATACTCAGCTGCGACGGAAAACGCCACCAAAAGGGGTGGCGTGCCCGACCCGCCCCATCCGAACTCAACCCGGAATGCGCCTCTAGACTACGCTTCCAACACTCCGCCCGGCGGCGTGATAAGATCGGGCCATGCACACGTCCCGATTTTTCACGGCCGCCGCGGCGGCTTTTTTTGTTTGCGCGGCCTTATCAGCCAGCACGCTGGAAGACGCGCACCGGCTTTATTTCTCAGGCCAGCCGGAAGCGGCGCTCGCCGAATACCGCGCACTCCTGAAATCGAAACCCTCCGCCGAAGCGGCGCTGAACGCCGCCACCGTCGCGCAGGAACTGGGCCGCCACAAGGAAGCCCTTGGTCTTCTTGAAATGGGCCGCAAAGCCGGGGTCACGACGCCGGATCTTCTGGGCCAGCTCGCGGTCGCGCGGCTGAACGAAAACGATATTCCCGCCGCCATCAAACTTTTCAAGGAATATGAAGCGGCCGGCGGCGAGCCGGCGCCGTTCCTTCGCCTCGCGCGCGCGATGGCCGAGATGGACGCGGGCAACACGGATCACGCGCGCGCCGTGCTGGAAGAGCTCGCGAAAGACGAACCGAAGTTCGCGATCGGCCAGTACTACCTGGGTCTCGCCCGGGAGAAAGCCGGCGAAGACGACGGCGCCATTACCGCCTACCAGGACGCGGTCACCAGCGATTCCCATTTCCTTGAAGCACGCCCGCGCCTGGCCGCCATCTTCGAACGGCTGAAACGCTATGACGACGCGTGGCGTCAGTTCGTCCGCATCAGCTATTCCGACGACAATAACGCGCTGGCCGAGGCCGGAATGGCGCGGCTCGCTTCCAAGATCACCCGGAAACCGAATGAAATCGTTCCCCCGCGCCGCCTTCTCAAACACACGCCGGTTCCGGCCGTCGCCGAGGCGGCCTCGCTTCCGGTCGTCCGCATCGGAATCGGTTCATCAGAATGGGGCCAGCCCACGATGAAGAAAACGGTTTTCTTCCGCCCGTCCCATTCGTTCAGCATCGTCCGCGTCAAAACCGGACAGGAGCTGGCGCGCGGCGAGGCCGACGAGATCTGGAGCATCCGGCTCGTCGAGAAAGGAAAATCCCAGATCGCGCAGATCTATGACTCGAGCGGCGTGGTGGTTTCCACCTACTCCGATGTCGCGCGCATCCGCCTTTCCGACCGCGACACGGGAACCGTTATCATCAACACCCTGGCCTACGCGCCCGGCACGGCGTGGGGCGGCATGTCCGACAAGGAATACCGCGGCGAGCTGGAAGTGGCCGTCGAGAAGAAGGCAAAGCGGCTCGTCATCGTGAACGTTCTGTCCGTGGAGGAATATCTCTACGGTGTGCTCGCGGCCGAAATGCCGGTGGCGTACCCGCTGGAAGCGCTGAAGGCGCAGGCCGTCATGGCGCGCAACATCGCGCTCTACCGCAGCCGCGAACTGAAGCTTCACAAGAAAGACGGTTACGATCTCTGCGACGAGCAGCATTGCCAGGTCTATAGCGGCGTCGGCGTGGAAAGCGAAAAAGTCCGCGCCGCCGTCGATGCCACACGCGGCCGCGTTCTTCTTTTTCAGGGCCATCTCTGCCACACGGTCTTCTCATCCAACTGCGGCGGCGTGACCCAGGAAGGAACACAGGCCGGCTGGGACAACGAGCCGTACTGGACCTCCGTCAGCGACGCGCGTCCCGGCGTGACGACACCCAACTCTCCCTGGGAGTGGCGGCGCTGGGTCCTTCGCCAGACGGATGTTTACTGCAAGGGTTCGCAGTATGTGTCGAACGCGGAGTACCGGTGGGCCCGCGTGGTGCCCGCCGAGACGATCGCGGCCAAACTCGCGAAGAAGGCGAAGTTGGGCCGCGTGAAACAGATTTTCATCCTGAAACGCGCCCGGTCGGGCCGGGTCCAGAAGGTCCGGGTGATCGGTACCAGGGCGGAGATCCTGCTCGTGAAGGAGCATGAGATCCGCCATTACCTGGGCCTCGGATCGCTGCGCGGCAATCTCTTCACGGTGGACACGATTGTTCGAAACGACCGCGCTGACCGCTTCGTTTTTTACGGAACGGGCTGGGGGCACGGTGTCGGCTTCTGCCAGACAGGCTCCGCCGGCCGCGCGGAAGACGGCGCTTCCTATGAAGAAATCCTCTCCGCGTACTTCCCCGGCACCTCTCTTCGCTAGACCCGGACGCCCAAATCCGCTATAAGGAACAGGTCGCTCGGAGAATTTTCCGGGCGATGCCGTTTCCCAGCAAATTCAAACAATGCAGTTGGAACTAGCCTTTGCTTCGTTCGTTAAGACCATTGCCATGAAAAAGCTCGTCGGAAATCATCTCTACGCCATGTCAAACATGCATCGCTGTTCTTGGGTAACCAAGAGTGGGTGTCGCGTGTAGGAGCGCCGTTTATTCCGGAAGAAGCAACGCACCCACTCCCCGGCACCGGCGAGTGGGTTTTTTATTTTCAGGAACGGTTTTGAGGAATTTCAAATGAACAAAGGAAGAACAATCATCATGAAGAACAACACCACAAACACGGGCATCGCCGTGGCGGAGAGGCCTGCCGGCCAGGCGCAGGTGCGTTTCATCGCGCCGGCCGCATTCCGGGCTCAGGAAAGATTCTGGAGCGAAGTGAAGCGGCACATTGTCGAGCGCCGGCCCAATGCGGCGAAGAAGCAGGACCGTCTCTACTAAGGCAGCCCGTGCTTTGTAGTATCAGACGCTCATGACCATTCCGGTTCTTTCCGCGCTCATATTCCTCGTCCTCAACGTCTTCTTCGTGCTCGCCGAGTTTGCGCTCGTGCGCGCCAGCATTTCCCGCCTCGAAGTCATGAAGACGCGGGGGGTTTTCCGCGCGGGGCTCGTGCTCCGGATGCTCCGTAATCTCGAAAGCTATCTCTCGGCCGTGCAGATCGGCGTCACGATCTGTACGCTCGGTCTCGGCTGGCTGGGAGAACCCGCGGCCGCCGCCTACATTCATCAGTGGTTCCGGGAAGACTCGATCCTGGGAATTCACGCGCACGCGGTGGGGACCGTGGTTTCCTTCCTGACGATCATGTACTTCCAGATCGTTTTCGCCGAACTGGTTCCCCGCAACATCGCCATCCAGAAAGCCGAAGACATCGCGCTGCTCGTCGCCTATCCGCTGGAGCTTTACAAACGTCTTGTCCAGGCGCCGAACTGGGTCTTGTCCAAGAGCGCGGGCCTGTTCAGCCGCCTTCTCGGTTTTGGATCCGCCGGAGATTCCGAACAGGTTTTCTCCGAAGACGAAATGCGCGTGATGCTGGGCGTTTCCCAGGAAAAGGGGCTTCTCCCGCTGGACCGCCTTCTCATCATCGAGAATCTCTTTGATTTTGCGTCGCTGAAGGTCCGCGACGCGATGGTGCCGCGCGACCGCATCATATTCCTCTCCACCGCCAAGACCGCCGCCGAGAACATGGAGATCATGCGGAAGAACCGGTTCTCGCGCTTTCCGCTGGCCGAACCGGATCTCGATCATGTGACGGGCTACGTCCACACGAAAGATCTCGCCGGACTGACTGACAGCGTTCGCCTGACCGAAGTGAAACGGAAATTCACGACCGCTCAGGATTCCGAACCCCTTCAACCTCTCCTGAAGACGATGTCGAACCAGGGCAAACACATGATCCTCGCGATGCGCGGAACGCGTCTCGCCGGGTTGATCACGCTGGAAGACGTTCTTGAGGAAGTGGTGGGCGAAATTCACGACGAGTTCGACGCGCCGATGGCGTGGTCCCTTCACGCGCTGGTGAAACCGGAGCTGGTTGAGATGGACCTCCGCGGCGGAACGCCCGAAGAGTGCGTGAATGAGATGGCCGCGAAAATCCAGATGATCGAAGGCTTCGACAAGAACGTCGTGGCGAGCGCGGTCATGACCCGCGAAGCACAGCTGCCGACGGCCATCGGCAAGGGCGTCGCCGTTCCGCACGCGCGCCTCGCGACGCTCACCCGCCCCGTCGTCGTCATCGGGCGTTCCAACCGGCCCATCTCTTTCTCGACGCCGGACAAGGTGCCCGTCCGTCTGGTGTTCATGATTCTCACCCCCGCGGCCGCGCCGCTCGAACAGCTTCGCGTTCTGGGCCGCGTTGCCACGATCGCGAACAACGACACCACGCGCCGCCGCCTGCTCCGCGCCAAAACGCCCGCGATATTCCTCGACTACCTTCGCACCGCCGAAGCGCTGATCGCCGGATAATCATGAAGCGTTCCCTTCTTGTCTTCGCCGGGCTTGCGTTTCTCTTTGCCCCTCCCGTTTTCGCCGCCCCCGCCGGCGATCTGATCCGCTCCGGCGACGCTCTCTTCGCGGGCCGCACGGTGTCGACCGGCGCCGCCGAAGCCCTGACTTACTATGAGCGCGCGGCCACCGACAACCCGGCGGATCCCAACGCGCAATGGAAAACCGCGCGCGCCCTGCTCTGGCTCGGCGATCATGCGAAAGGAAGCGAGCGGAAGAATTTCTACCAGCGCGGCATCTCGGCGGGTGAAAGGGCGATCCGATTGGCGCCGGGATCGCCGGACGCGCGCTTCTGGCTCGGCGCGCTCTACGGTTCCTACGGGGAAGCGCGCGGCATACTGAAAAGCATCGCCCTGATTCATCCCATTCATGAACAGATGGAAGCAATCAACCGGATCGACGCGCGCTGGGGGGGTGGGGCGGGACTTCGGGTTCTGGGCATCGTGGATTACAAGGTGCCGGGATTCGCGGGCGGTTCACGCAAGCGCGCGCTGGAAAGACTCACCCGCGCGTTGAAGATCGATCCGTCGAATCCATTCAACCAGTACTACATGGCGGAATTCCTTTTCGAGGCGGGAAGGAAGGAGGAGGCGCGAGCGCACCTCGAAGAAATCCGTCGGGCCCAGCCCAGCCTTGATGTCGACGCGCCGGATCTGGGAATGACTCAGGAGAGAGCCCGCGCGCTCGAGAAGAAACTGACCAGCTAGCGTTCAGCCCGGCACGTAGGAACGAATCAGCAGGGCCGGGCCGCGCACAACGACGCCGGCCAGCGCCGCCGCAGCGGGAACGAGCGCCGAATGTCCCTCGGACAACTCCCCCCACGAACGCGACTCCGCGCCCGTCTCAATCACCGCCTGACCGGACACGACGGTGATCACGCAGAAATTTCCAGGCAGCCTCGCGCTACCGCCCTCGAAGATTTCGAGCCGGTCCGCGGCGAAGCGGCGCCCGGAATCTTCAAGCAGAATCGAACGGCTCCGCTTCCCCTCGCCCGCCACCGGAACCAGCACGGGCTCACGGCGATAGGCTTCCGGCGGCTTCGCCGCAAAATCGATCACGTGCTTCGCGTGCGCCAGATGAAGCGCACGGAATTCACGCTTCCCTTCCTTCAGCTTCTTTGAGTCCGGACGGTTCCAGTCCCAGACGCGGTAGGTCACGTCGCTGTCCTGCTGGATTTCAAACAGGCGCACGCCGCGACCGACGGCGTGAATGGTTCCGGGCGGCAGATCGTAAACCTCGCCGGGCCGGACGGGAATCCGGTTCAGGAATGGAAGCACCAGACGCTCGGCTTTTTCGCGAACGCGCGGATCCTCGCTCGGCCCCTCGCCGTTCGCCTGATCGATCGCCGACAAAAACGCTTCCCGGAAATCATCGTTGGTCGCGAATCCGTCCGCGCGTCGTGAATCAAAGCCGACATAGAGAAAACCGTCGCCGGGTCCGGTTCCCACGCCGAGAATTACCCAGCTCTCCGCCTTGCCGTTGTCGCGTTCGTGCGCGCGGGCGTAATCGTCGTCCGGGTGAACCTGTACCGACAGGTCGTCGCGAGAATCGATGAACTTCAGGAGAAACGGCGCCGCGCCGTTCAGGCGGCGCGCCAGCGCGTCGCCGAACAAATAAACCGGAGCGCTCTTCATCACTTCGTTCAGGGGAACGTGCGCGCCGCCAATATCCACGAGGCTGGGCCGGTTCGCGTGCGCGGAAAATTCCCACGCCTCGCCGACGGGCTGGGCGGGAACGGGCA
>JAYTIE010000062.1:0-5573 GCA_043732015.1 Elusimicrobiota bacterium
CGCGCCCATTATGCCCCTGGATGATCTCCCGGACCTCGTGCCGGACCGGCTGGTCCGGTTCCACCTGATCACGTCCCGGGAAACGACCGTTCCCCACAAGAGCGCTTGGGCGCAACGCTTTTCCAGAGGCGCCAAGGAACGTTGGGTTCGCCTGTCGTGCTTCCGGTTTAGCTCCACCTGGACCAATGAACAGAACCTGAATTTTTTCACCACGGTGGCCACCGTCCTTCGTCACGACGGATTCCTGATCGGCCCGGCTTCCCCCGTGACGGTTTGGAAATCTCCCCTTCAGTCGATTCCGTTCCGGCCCTGGTTGTCACTTGCTCTGGGAATTCTGGGACCCTTGGCGATTGTCGCCGCGATTTCCCAGATGAAGAAACCGCTTCCGGTTGCGGTTTTCACCGGGGGGTGTCTCTGGTCGGTTGCGGTGGGAACCGCGATCCACGGGCTTCTCGCTTCACCGATGGCCGCGGTCGGTCTGACTCTCAGTCGCGGCGTGAAAGCGGAACTGCTGGTGCCTCTCACGCTCGGCGCCATCCTGCTTTTGACCCGCGCCGAGATCCGGACATTCCTGGACAAGCCCATTCGCTGGAAGGATGTCATCTTCGGCGTGTCGACCGTGGTGGCGCTCGTGGCCGTTTACCTCATGCGGAGCGGAAATCTTCCGGTGCTTCCGGTCAGCGACAACGAACGGGGCCTTCGCGACGTTCTTGAGGTTTTCCTCGGCGTTCGTCCGCGATTTAAGGAATTTGCCATCGGACATCCGCTCCTGATCGCGGGACTGAATCGATTCCGGCGGCAGCGCGGAGGGGGATTCTTACTCGATGGTCGCGCGCTCGTGGCCGCGGGGCTCATCGGCCAGATTTCCATCGTGAACACGTTCGTGCATGTGCAGGCGCCCTATGAAGCGGCGCTGCTGCGCACCTTCCACGGCTGGTGGATCGGCATTCTGGTTTCGATCCCGCTCAGCTGGTGGCTGGAATGGCGTTTCCGCCGTAAGACGGACACAGATTGAAAATTGTCCTCGTCGGGTATTTCGGATTCTCGAACCTCGGCGATGATCTCCTGGCCGCCGCCGCGGTGGCCGCGGCCCGTGGGCAATTTCCAAACGTCCAGATGACGGTCCTGTCCGGAAATCCGTCGCTGACAACTTCCTTCCTCGGCGTTCCGGCGATACCGATGTTCGACATCCCGTCGGTGTTGCGCGCCCTCCGCTCCTGCGATCGCCTTGTTTTTGGTGGTGGCGGCATTTTCCAGGATCAGACGTCGGGCCGCTCACTGGCCTACTACCTGGGGCTTCTGGCGTTGGCGCGGATTTTTGGGAAACCTGCCGGTCTGGCCAACATGGGAGTAGACCCGATTTCCAACCGGTTCCTTTCCCGGTTCTTTCGCTGGCTGGTTTCGGATGCAAACGTGGCGTTTTCCGTGCGGGATGAAGCGTCGCGATTCGCGGCGGTCGCGGCGGGCGTCAGCGACGCGAAGATCCGCGTGACGGCGGATGGTGTTTTTGCCTTCGAACGCGACAGCCATCCCGTCGCCTCCGTCTCGCCGCGGCGGGGCGTTTTGCTGGTGGTTCGCGTTCCGCCGCCGGCGTTCACCGATGTTGTGCCGGTGCGCCTGGCGCGGCTGGGAGACCGCGACGCGCTCGCCATTGCTGTTGCCGCGCTCCAGCCCGGCGCGGACGAATCGCTCGCGCGCAGGGTCGCCGGAGGGAAACACGCCACGGTCCTTCCTCTGCTGGATGTTCACACCGCGTTTGACGCCATCGCCGGAGTGGAGCGGGTGGCCAGCGGCCGTTACCACGCGCTCGTTCTCGCGGCCCGCGCCGGGAAGCCCTTTCTCGGATTCGGAGACCACGGAAAGATCCGAAGCCTTTGCGTTCAATTCGGAATGCCGTTTCTCCGTTGGGACGCAAACGCAGCGGAAGTGGAAGCGGCCTTTGGCCGGTTAATGGTCGCAGCGGCGCCGGACCCCGGTCTTGTCAATTCGCTTCGGGAACGGGCGAGGGAGGGCTTCTTGTTTTCCCTCGGCGTAACGCTTAAAGAATCGGCTGGTTTGTAATATGATTCCATCCGACGGAGAACCTATGGAAACCCTTGAACGCTCTTTAGCGCATGACACGATGAACGAAGAAGTACCTTTCGATCCGACACCGAAATCGCCGGCGCGCGCTTTCCTGCCGAAGCTCTGGCGGCGCGTGTGCGCGTTCGTCGGTATTGCCGCGATCGCACTGGCCGTGGGCTCGCTGGCGTCCCTCAAGAATCAGCTTGCCTCCGACTGGCAGACGTCGCTCTCCAATTTCAAATGGATCGTGCTCGTATCCGGCGACGCCGTCGAGATCGACGAAGTCGGCCGGTTCCTGAAACAACTCGACGGTGTCGGCGCCGTGACTCTCCTTCCGCCCACTGCCATTGCCGACCAGATCAAGAACGAGCCGCTTCTGGCCGAGCAGGCGTCGGTGCTCGACACCGCATCCTTGCCGTCGGTATGGAGCGTCTCCTGGACGCCTTCCTATGATGGCTCGCGCATCGGCGACGACCTGACGGAGCTCCGCCGCTATCCCGGCGTGGTGGATGTGGCGTTCGACAACCGTGAACTGGACAAGGCGGCGCGCTTCCGTGTGCTCTGGCTCAAGCTTCGGGTTCTGGTCTCCGCTCTGGCCGTTCTCGGCGCTATCCTCTTTTCCTTGCTGATCGGCCGTTTCCTGTTCTTCACCGATCTCCGAGTCGTGAATCCCGGCCCGCTGGCCGCTTTCGTCGCAGGCACCACGGTGGCATGGATCGCGGGACTTGGTCTCGCATATGGCCTGGTGGGGCCGTTCTCCTGGCATCTCGCGTGGGCCGCGGCGCTGGCCGCCTTCGCCCGGCTCGCCTGGGGACGGGTCCGCGCTTCGGAATGAAGAAGTCCGTTTCGTTCACCCTCCTTCTCTTTCTGATCAGCGGGCCGGCGTTTTCCGACGCCCCCAAGACCCGCGAAATCCAGCACAAGAGCAAAGACCTGGAAAAGATCCGCGAAGAACTCTCCCGCAAGCGCAGCGAGAAGGAACGCCTTCGTCATGAAGCCGACGAACTCGCCCAGAAGGTCAAGAAAGAGCAGGACCGCATGCGGGACGTTGAGAAATCCCTGGCCAACACCGAGCGCCGTCACAACGAAACCGAGCAGAAGGCCGCCGTCTCCAAGAACCGTCATGACGAACTGGTCTCGCAGCTGGGTCAGGAGCGCGCGGGACTGAACTCGGCCGCCCAGACCTATTATGTGGCGATGCTCCTGGAAGGCCCGGGTGGCATCGCGCCCGCCTACGGACGGCAGGCGGTCCGGATGCGCGGCACGGCGGTCAAAGCCACCCGCGACGACTCGGCGAAAGAAAACAAGAATCTGAATGACCTCGTCTCCGCCTCGGAAATCCTGAGGAATGAAGCGCGGAAGCAGCAGAACAAATTGTCCGACATCCGCGAAACGCGGCGCGACGCCGAAAAGCGCCTGTCGAAGACCCAGTCCCGGCAGGAGATCGTGGACGCCGAGCTGAAAGAGCTGCAGCAGTCCGCCGAGCAGGTCGCGAACCTCATTGAATCGCTCCGGACAAAAGTGAAACAGGAAGCGGAGGCCGAGAAGAAAGAACGCGCCGCCCGTCAGAAGGCCGGCAGCTCGCCCATTCTCGCCCGTTCGCTGCCCTGGCCGACCCGCGGGAAAATCACCACCCATTTTGGCCGCCAGCAGAACCAGTCCACTGGAACGCCGATCATTTCGAATGGCATCATTATTGAAGCGCCGGAACGAACCGCCGTGATTGCGGTTTCAGACGGCAAGGTGCTTTACGCCGGGGAGTTCATGGGATATGGCGCGATGACGGTCGTCGAACATCCGGGCGACTGGTATTCGGTTTACGGACGCCTTTCGTCCTGGTCTGTCGAGAAAGGACAGATGATCAAGCGCGGAGAAACCGTGGGGCGCTCCCGGACCAAATCCGGCGGCGGGGGGGCGGAATCGTATTTCGAGCTCCGTTTCTACGGAAAACCCACCGATCCGATGCCCTGGCTTGCGACCGCCCAGTGATGTCCGTTTACACGGGAAACGCCATCAAAACACTTGCCGAATAATTGAGTGGATGCTAAGTATGAGCAGAGTTTTAAAGGAGCCCACCGAATGAGAATCAGCACCAGGCTTTTCCGCACCCTTCTTGCCGTCGCTTTCGCCGGCACGATCGCAAGTTCCGCGCTCGCCGCGAAGAAACCCGCGCCCGACGCGCAGAAGAATGTAGATCAGACGTTCGAACAGCTCAAGATTCTCATCGACGTCTACCAGCAGGTCGTTCAGAACTACGTCGAAGAGGTCGATCCTCAGAGCCTGATCTACGGCGCGGCCACCGGTCTCGTCCAGACGCTCGACCCTTTCAGCCAGTTTCTCGTTCCTGAAGCCAAGGAAGAGATGAACACGGTCACTGAAGGCCAGTTTGGCGGCCTCGGCATCCGCATCATGATGAAGGACAACTGGCTCACCGTCATCACGCCGCTGCCGGACACGCCGGCGTTCAAGGCAGGCGTTCTGCCGGAAGACAAGATCATTCAGATCGACGACCAGCCCACCCAGGGGATGAGTCTTCAGGACGCCGTCAAGAAGCTGCGCGGCGCGCCCAAGACCCAGGTGAAGGTCACCATCGCCCGCGAAGGCGCGAAGGAACCGATCCCCATCACGCTGACCCGAGAGAACATTGTTATTGCCAGTGTTCGCTCCAAGATGCTGAAGGATGATGTCGGTTACGTTCGCATTACCGAGTTCATCGAGCCGACGCTGCGTGACCTCGAAGAAGCGCTCAAGAATCTCCAGAAGCAGGGAATGAAGGGACTGGTCCTCGACCTGCGCAACAATCCCGGCGGCCTCCTGACGTCCGCCGTGGACGTTTGCAAGGAATTCATCGGTGACCAGAAACTGGTCGTCTACACGGAAGGACGTTCGCAGCCGCGCCAGGAATTCCGCGCCGGCGTCTCCGCTCCTTATAAGAAGGTGCCGATGGTGGTCCTCCAGAACCGCGGTTCCGCTTCCGGATCTGAAATTGTTGCTGGTTGCATGCAGGATCACGCGCGCGCCGTCATCATCGGGTCGGAATCATTCGGCAAGGGCAGCGTCCAGTCAGTTATCACGCTGGAGGACGGCTCCGGCCTTCGCCTCACGACCGCGAAGTACTACACGCCGTCAGGCCGTTCCATTCATCGCAACGAGAAGACGGGCAAGGGCGGTATCCAGCCCGACATAGAAGTGCCCGTGGACCGCGAGACCGAAGTGAAACTCCAGGCTCAGTCCGAAGAGGTTTACGGGAAGGGCAAGGAAGCCCAGCCCATCGTCGCCGAGAAAGACCGCGTCCGAGACACGGTTCTCGATCGCGCGCTGGAAATCCTGAAAATACGGCCGTTGATTCTCGGCCAGAAAGAAGGGTGAAGCGGCTCCTTTTTTCTCTCCTCCTGATTGCGGTTGGCGGCTCCTTCTGGTGGCTGCTTTCTCGCACGGCGCAGTTTTCCATCAAGAAGTGGGACGCCAAGTTTGAGACCGTTTTGCGCCACGGTCTCGATCAGGTGGGC
>JAYTIE010000063.1:0-5560 GCA_043732015.1 Elusimicrobiota bacterium
CGCAACTTCCCGTTATAGAACTCAAGCTTCAGTTTCCAGATGAGATCGGGGTGGAGTTTGATCACCCAGTTGACCGCGGTGTTTTTGTACGCGGCTTTGACGACCTGCTCAAGCCACGTCTCGTAGTTCTCGAACAGCCCGACACCGTAGAAGAAAGTGGCGTCCCAGAGCACATGAGAAAACACCACAGCCGTCTTCTTGTTCGGGTCGAGACCCAGTTGACGCTTCACGTCCTCCGCGGATTTAACCTGCTTGCCATCGTGCAGATATTTACGCCCGAACCAGCGCCCCTGATTGTAACTCGACTCGAATTCTTCCAGCAATTCTGATTCCAGTTCCGGTTTCCACGGCATCTTCCTGGCCTGCTCCCATGATTCCGGCGATAGTGAGAACGGGTGCTGATGGCGGTTCGACAGGGAGTAGCGTTTCAGGGCGAAGCTGCTTGCGTGCTGGGCATTCGCATACTGAACCACGGGCACGCCAGCCGCCACGCAGACGCCGAAAATTTCCCCGTACGGAGATATCCCCTTCTCCACAAGAGTGACCAGGCTGGGGCGGTTTTCCGCCAGCATCCGCTCGGCCGTGTGCACCGCCCGCTTGATGGCGGACAGCGCCGTTTCCACTTCGGCGACCGTGGCCGGCGCATCCAGCTCGAGCTTTGAAAACTTATTCTGGTAGAGAACGTCTGAGAGGGCGATTCTCCCGATGTCGACGTTCCTGTAAGTGAGTTTGAGCAGGGTCTCCGTGGTCGGGTTCAGGCGGAAGGAGGCCATCTCTGGTTCGGCGGAGACTTTCTTTTCGCGGGCCAGGTAGGACTGAAAATTGAGGAAGGAACGAAAACCGAACAGGCGGTGGTACCGATTGCGCCATTTCTCGTAGGCAGGCGACACGATCACCGGGAGATAACCCTGCGATTCCAACCCGCGGGCCAGAATTCCCTCCAGCTTGTAGGACCAGGGCATGGAGAGCGTGCTTAAGATCCAAACGGATTTCGTCGGATGGGCTTCCCCTTTCCGATCGAAGAGGGGCGGCCAGGTTTGACGGACCTGCCGGATGTCTTCCGCTATGAACCGAGAACGGCGTCGTTCTTCAGGATCGGTCATCGATCGAATGAAAAAGCCCAGAGGAGCGGCCCAGCCCAGTCGATAGAGCAGGGCCGAAACGCCGGAGCAACGGGCAAGGGTCTTCAGCTGTTTCAGCATGCGAATACGTCGCTACGATCGCGCGGACTTTCTCAATCGAAGGAGATAACCGGCCAGTTTCAGATCTTCCGGACTGTCAATGTCCACCGAATCAGCCGCGTTCATCTCCAGGGCAAGCGTGCGCTTTCCATACAGGCGGCCGGACCGGATCACGTTGGCACGCGTCACGAGAATGGCAGGGCCGTTGCGAACAAAGTAGAGCGGTTTGTCCTGGCGACGAAGCACCCGCGCTTTGGACTTCAGCGCCTTCAGTTCCCCTTTCGTGTTCACGCTGTGAAGAGATTCCGGATTGAACTGATGCGGCACGCGGACGACCGACACCACGCTGTCCGCCTTCCTGCTGAGCAGGAGTTCGATCGCGCGGTCAATCTGAACAGACGTACGAAGAGGCGAGGTTGGTTGAAGGAGGACCACAACATCGGGGACATAGGACTCGCTCTTCCTGAGCGCGGCCAGCACGTGCTGAAGAACGTCAATCATGGGCGCGCGGTCACTGGAGGCTTTCGCCGGCCGCAGAAACGGAACTTCTGCCTTGAACTTCAGCGCAATGGCGCGAATCTTCTGAGAATCGGTGCTGACAACGACACGATCAAGATGAGCGGAACCGCGGGCGGCAAGGCAGGTGTAAGCGAGAAGAGGTTTTCCCAACAGAGGCGTGATGTTCTTGTTCGGGATTCCCTTGGATCCGCCCCGCGCGGGGATCACAGCGAGAATTTTCATCTAGTAGGTCATCACCTTCTGGATATTCACTTTAACGGTCGAAAGGATCTCGGCAATCCGCTCCCCCGCCTTGCCGTCCCCGTAGATCGGCGCGGACTTGTACTTGCCTTGCTTGATCTGCCGGCGGATCGCGTCCGCGATGGAGTTGCGGTCATGGGCGGCGTCCATCACGTTCGAGCCGCGCTCACGATTCTGCTGACGGGATCCCACATTCACGACGGGCGTTCCGATGAACGCCCCCTCCCGGATGCCGGAGCTGGAGTTTCCGACGAGGCAGGCAGTCCGGTCCATCAGCTGGATGTAGGTTTCGAAGGGCAGGTTCTTGAAGAAATGGAATTTTGAGTCGTCGTTGTGTTCGCGGAACTTGCGAATCGCCCGCGCGGTATCGTCGGATCCAGCGTCCGCGTTGGGCCAGAGCATGAGAACCGGAACGCCAACATCGTTCAGAGCCATCAGTGTCTCGGACATCTGCCGCTCACCGTCGCCATACTCCGTCGTGACGGGATGCTGCGAGACGAGCAGGAACGGCTGATTCAGGTCGAACGTGCCACCGACACCGGATTCGAAAATCTTCTGCCCGATGAATTCACCCTCCTTCAGGATCCGGTCCACCATATCGACGCGCGGGCACCCCACCATGTAGACGTGTTCGGGATTTTCCCCCATCTTAATGATCCGTACTTTGGCTTCTTCGCAGGCCGGGAAATGGATGTGCGCGAACTTGGTGACGGCGTGGCGGATGCTCTCGTCGATGGTACCGGAGACTTCGCCGCCCATCGTATGCGCGAGCGGAATGTTCATGTAGGCGGCCGCCAGCGTGGTTGCCATGGTTTCGAAACGGTCGCCCACGGTCAGGACGATGTCGGGACGAATCTGGTCGAACACCATCGGCAGTTCCAGCAGGCCCATGCCGGTGGATTTGGCCATCGTCAGCGGCGTTTCGCCTTCGATTAGCATGTAGACGCGGGCGGCGGGAACGAATCCGTCTTTCTCGATCGTGTTCACGGCGGACCCGTAACGGTCGAGAAGCGCCGACGCGCCCACCACGACGGCCAGCTCCAGCTTCGGATGCTTCTGGATCGCTTCCATGGCGGACTTGATGCTCGCGTAGTTCGCGCGGGAACCAAGGACGATGCAAATTTTTCGGCGCTTATCGGACATGGGGTTTCCTGTGGGTCTTATTTATCATTTCTCTTCGGGATTCTTCCAAAACGGAAGCGAACGTTGCTCTTCATAAAGCTGCTGGGTAAGCGAGCGGTATCCCATCAGATCTCTCGGGCTGAACTCCTTGATCATCCGGAAAATCCGGCGCGGGCCGTTCAGCCAGGCGGGCCAGTCACGGCGGCTGTTCTTTTCCTTGGCGATGCTCTCCGGCGTGCGCTCCCAGGTGAGATGGCTCTGAAGCGGCGGAATCTCAGAGGGCTTCCACTGATCCAGGATGCGGATTGGCACGGGAGAATGTCCCGCCGCGCGCTCTCGTTCGATGACATTGCGGCAGAGAAACCGGTAGCGCGTAAGGTTTTGCCCCTTCTGGTGCCAAAGCGGCCGCTCGACATTCTCTGGCGACAGGCGGAAATACTCCTGGAACGGCGGAACGGAAGGGTCTCTCTTCCTTAGATAATCCACCTCTCCAGAGGAGAGAGGCTGAAGTACGAGAGAATCTTCCGCGACAGGCGCGCCACTCTTATCGAAACCGTTCCACACGCTGCGGGAATCCACCCAGGGCATCACCGCCACCGTGGGATCTCCCTGGAAATAGAGACGGTAGCCCGCTCTCAGCCAGTAAGCGGAATTTAAGGGGAGGTCGTTACCGTTGGCGCAGAAAAACCGGAAGTCAGGATGCTTGCGCACCGCGGCAAGGTTCCAGATCGCGGTCGTGCTGAAACCGCGGTTGGTGCGGTAGGCGTGCGCCGGCCTGATGTATTCGATCGTGTCCGCGTAATTGATGATGCGCCGGAGCAGAAGCGGTTGAATCTGGATGGCGTCCGGACATACCGCGAACAGGTTGTCCACATAGTCCAGATAGTCCGTCTTGTTCCAGACGAGCTGCTCGTCGTCCTCGAAGAAGAAGCAATAGTCGTAGCCCTGGGCGACGGAAAGTTCGAGGCCGAAGCGCATGTTCTGATAGTAACCGCCGTAATCACGGCCCGGAACCCGGTCGCGAACTTCCACTTTCCAGTTGGGTTTCTTCGCGATCTCCGCCAGATACTCGGCCATTCCCGGCTGATTGCTTCCATCGTCGATGATGATGCGGTCACCGTGCGGAAAGAATCGATCGATGGACGTAACGGCGTTCCTGAGAAGGCCCACGCGGTTGTAGGAAAAGAGACAGATCAGCCAGCGTTTCATTTTCGCTCCTGGGAAATAGAACGGCGACGGGCCACGAACAGCGAACAGTGATGCTCCACAACTTCCCAAGCCGGGTTGTTCAGAACCCGCTCGGTAACAACCTGCGCCGGACCGGTGTGGTACTCCGTCATGCCGCCGCCCGGGTTCTCGAACCAGGTGTCATGGAAAAGCAGATAGCCCCCCAGTTTCAGATGAGGAACCCAGGTGTCGAAATCAGCAACAACGCCGGCGTAGGAATGGTCTCCGTCAATAAATAGAAAATCGATGGGCTCTTTCCAGCCACCGCCGACCTCGGCGCTTTTCCCCTGGAGAACATGAATCATTGAAGTAAGTCCAGCCGCGGCCATGTGATGGTCAAAGGCCGTCCGCAGCGGTGTCGCGAGGGCCTGGGCGTCGCGCCTGTAACGGGTTTCCGAGCGCGTGTCGCCTGAGGCATCAAACGGATCCACACAGTAAAGTTTTGCGCTGTTGGTAGCGGAGAGCGCTGTCCCGATCACAATCGTGGATTTTCCGAGCCAGGATCCAATCTCCACCGCCACGGGCGAACCTTTCGCCAGCTTCGCGGCATAGTTGTGAAGCGCGATGGCTTCAGAGTCGATCATGAAGCCCTGAACAGTCTTGAAGCGCGACATACGGGCGTACCGCAGGCCAAATTCCCGGCAGAAACCGATCCGCTGGCGGACGTTACGAACGGATTTCAAAAGCGTGGGACCCAGCGCCTGGCGAATGAGCTCTTTCATCAGGAAATGTCCCCATCCTGAAGGGCTGTGTCCTTTGGGATCTTCCGCTTCGCGGTCTTTGAAAGGACTTCCAGGTAGCGGGACGGGGGAAGGCCACCGCCCGGTTTCTTGAGAGCGATATTTTCCGCGGTGATCCGTTCTCCGGGCGCGATGTCGCAAACGGAAACGATGCTTTTCTCAAAAATCCGTTTCATGTCCTTGAAGCGTGAGATATCTGATTTATCCACCGGGGATTTCAACATGACTTCGATCGCCCGGACGCCGGCGCAGAGTTCGGTGAATTCAGCGGGCTCCAGCGAATGCTTCGCGTCGCTGCCGTAGAGATTCTTGCTGAGGGTGAAGTGGCGTTCGATCACGGTTGCGCCGGCGCTGACGGCAGCGAAGGACGCAAAATTGGTCAACGTGTGATCAGACAATCCCACCGGCAGCTTGTAGCGCGCCTTCATTTCAAAAATCAAATTCAGACCGACGTGCTCGTAGGCGCAGGGATATTCCGACGTGCACTGGAGAACAACGAGATTTGAGTGCACCTTCTGCACGGTTTGAACG
>JAYTIE010000064.1:0-2048 GCA_043732015.1 Elusimicrobiota bacterium
CCTAGACGTCGAATTCGGCGACGACGACGGTGTGATCGCTGGGACTGGGCGCCTGGCGGGGAACGAGGTCGACGACCACGTCCTTGCATTTCTTGACGAGCGGCGCTGTGGCGAGGATGTGATCGATGCGCCAGCCCTTGTCACGGGCGAACGAATCGCGGAAGAAGTCCCAGAAAGTGTATTGAACGCGGTCCGGATATTTCGAGCGGAACACGTCGGTCCAGCCGAGCGAGAGGACCTTCTGGTACGCCTCCCGCGCCTCAACGTGGTAGCACGGGTGTAGCGCATTTCCTTTCGGATTGTTGAGATCGATCTCCGTCGGCGCAATGTTCAAGTCACCCAGCCAGACGGCGGGCTTCTTGAAATCCAGATGCGTTTCGAAGTACGCGTGGAGACGTTTGAACCAGCCGAGCTTGTACTGGTACTTCGGCGACGTGATCTCGAAACCCTGCGGGATATAGGTGTTGATGATTGGAATTCCGTTGATGACGGCCTGGAGAATCCGGAAGTCTTCGGAATCGGGACCTTCCACAAGTCCGTGAATCACCTTGCTGGGCTTTTCCAGTGAGAGGGTCGCCACACCGTTGTAGGCCTTCATTCCGCGGAACGCGACGTGGTAACCGGCATCCGTCAACGGCTGGAGCGGGAAGTCAGCGTCCACGACCTTGGTTTCCTGAAGGCACAGAACGTCAGGACGGTTCGCTTTCAACCAGTCGAGAACAATCGGCATGCGTTTTCGAATGGAATTACAGTTGTAGGTAGCGATCTTCATGCGGGTGTTTTAACAGAAAAAGAAATCGCCTTCTCTCCTTATTAAGGAGCGAAGGCGATTCCGTGCGTGTAATCGTTGACAGGCTTTACTTCAGCAGCGCGTCGAGTTCTTTGCGCCAGGTCTCGGTGTCGGCGGGATCAAATCCACGGTGCATGTAGCGAACCACGCCTTTGCGGTCGACGATGAACGACGTCGGCATCGCGTTCACGTCGTAATCGATGGCGCTCTTGTTGTCCGGGTCGCTCAGCAGCGTGAGCGTCAGGGCTCCGGGCGATCTCTTCTCAACGAAGCTGTCGATTTTCTTCTTGGCGTTCTTGTCGTCCAGGCTGATCGCCATGACTTTCACCTTGCCCTTGTACTGGGCGGCGAGTTCGTTCAGCTTCGGAAACTCCGAGGCGCACGGGGCGCACCAGGTGGCCCAGAAGTTCACGAACGCGACGTTCTCGCCGGGCTTGAACGAAATCTTCATTCCGTTGACGTCTTTCAGTTCCAGCGCCGGAGCCTTGTCGCCCACGGCGACCGCCAGGGCTGGCGAAGAGAATGCGAGGAAAGCGGGGAAAGTGAGGGCTGCGAAGAGACCAATCCGGATCGATTTCATGAAACTCTCCTTGGCGGACATTTGCGGTTTCAAAGCTCCCGACAGGTTACCAGACAACCGGTGAAACGGTAAGGCCCTCGTCCAGTTCCCTAAAATAGCGCTGTTTCAGCCTCATTTGAGAAGAACGTTACGCCTGTTCGGCCACGAGTTTTGCCGTGTCGGTGAATTCTTGCATGGAAGGCGCTTCGACGACGATCGCGTTGATTTCGGCGAACAGCAGAACGAAAAGACGCACGCGCGCCCGTTCGGATTCAGCACCGGTGAAGAAATCGGGGAGGGTAACGCCCGCCGGGATCAAAAGCCGGATTTCCGCGGTCGCCCAGGCGTCGGCGATGGCGGAGATCTTGATGACCTTGTCGAGCTCCGTGAAGCGACCCGCGGTATTCCAGTCCACCACCACCACGCGGTTTCCATAAAGCACAGACAGTTTCTCCGTCAGCTGCCGCCGGGCTTCCTCCGACTTCACGGCCAGCACCAGTCCCATGTTTTCAATGTTTTCGGCGTTTCCGAAGAGGCGGTGGGCGGCGTCCAGACCGCGTTCCACGGCAAGCGTCTCGTCGTCCGTCTCAAGGTATTCAACGGGAACGGCGGACTTGAATTTTCCCGTTCGCTCGCCCGTTGCTGTCAACCGTGTGTCCGTCATCAGAGCGCCCATGGATCCGGCAAAGAGATTCTTGC
>JAYTIE010000065.1:0-14160 GCA_043732015.1 Elusimicrobiota bacterium
CGAAGAGGAGCGCAGGCGTCAGGAGCAGGCGCGGACGGAAAAAGACCGTCAGATTCAGGATGCGGCGAACCAGCGCGCCGCGCTCAAAAGAAACATGGAGTCCCGCTACGCGGTCACCGGAATCGCGGAGGACGGCCACGGGACCCTGGCGTTCCTGAGCGCAGACAGAACTCGATCGTTGCTGGTCCGGAGTGGCGACCCCCTCGAAGACGCGCGGGTTTCTGTGATCGATGCCAAAAGCGGGACGGTCACGCTGGACGCCAACGGCGCTTTCACCGTCGTGCTCCGCCTCGGGGCCGGGAGCCCGCCATGAAACGGCCCCTTTCCACGCTCTTCATCACGGCCTTCCTATGGTTTGGCCCCTTGACCCTGTCGGCAGATCCTGCTCCGGCAGAAGATCCCGGACTAACGCTCAGTTTCCAGAACGCCGACATCGATGCGGTTCTTTCTTTCTTCAGCCAGGTCACCGGCGTTATTTTTATCAAGAGCGAAGCCGTGCGCGGGAATGTCAGCATCAGCGCCCCCGGGCAAGTGACGAAGACGGAAGCGCTGCAGATCCTGAAAACCGTTCTCGAACTTCGGGGATTCGCTCTGGTTCCGGGCCCGGGCCGTCTCACCCGGGTTTTAACGCTGGCCGAGGCGGTACAAACCAGCCTCGAGGTGACGGACGGATCAGCGCCCGGCGATGACCGGATGGTAACGCAAGTGCTTCCCCTCAAATTTCTTTCCGTTACCGACATTCGGAGCGATCTCTCGACGCTCCTTTCACGCGGTGGGAATCTGATTGCGGACGCGAGGTCCAACTCCTTCGTCGTGACGGATTTCTCATCCAACATCCGTCGTCTCGCAAAAGTGACGGCTGCGCTGGATGTGCGAAGCCCCCAGGTTTTAATCGAAGCGCTGATGGTGGAAGTGTCTCTGACCTCGGAGACAAAACTCGGATTCGAGTGGAGCCACAACGGAGGGTTCAGCGCCAAAGGACATCAATTCTCCGGCGAGGCGTCCGCCGCGTTCAATCTCGGATCCTTCATCACCGAGGGTTTGAAATATTCGGTGATCCGCTCCGACGGAGAACTCCGCGGCCTTTTGCAGATGCTGGCCACGGACAACAACGTCAATATTCTTTCTACGCCTCATGTGATGGCCGCCAATAACCAGACCGCATTGATCCGGGTCGGAGAGGAGATTCCCGTTCTCACGCAAACGCGAAATATCCAGGGCGGAGAAACCATTCGAAGCTTTGATTTCAAACAGGTCGCGATCGAACTGGAAGTGACGCCGCGCATCAGCCCGGATCGCGACGTCTACCTGAAGGTTCATCCGCTCGTGAAAAAGATTCTCGGTTACAACGCCGAACTGAATGCGCCCATCCTAGCGACGAGGGAAGCGCAGACGGCGGTGCAGGTGAAAGACGGAGAGACCATTGTGATCGGCGGTCTCATGAAAGACGACCGCACGGTATCGAACAGCAAAATTCCGATTCTGGGAGACATTCCGGTTCTTGGCTGGTTCTTTCGCAAGCACGGCAACACGCGGGAAAAGACTGAACTTCTGGTCTTCATCACACCGCGGGTTATTTTATCGACCGAAGAAGGCCGGTCCGTTACCCAGGCGAAGGAAGCGGAGACAAAATCCCCGGTCACGCCCAACAGAACGCGGGCCGGAGCGTTGTACCGGGTAGCGAAGCGACTGGAACGGGAGAAGAAATACCCGGAAGCCCTCGTTGCCTATGAGCGCGCGTCCGAGGCCGCGCCTGACGAGCGAATGCGAACACGTTGCGCGAAGCGCGCCGCAAAGGTGAGACGGAAGTTGAACTGATGGGACCTGCCTTTTCAGCAGGTCGGCATCAGGCGGCGGGCGAGGCGGATGAAATCTTCGGTGGAAAGGCGTTCAGCGCGAAGCATGACGTCGAGGCCGAGGTCTCCCAAAGCGGCGCGTACATGGGTTTTGTCGAAGCCGAGGCCGTGGGAGAGTGAGTTCTCGATGGTCTTTCGGCGCTGCTGAAAGGCAGCCTGAATGACGCGCTGGACGCGCTCGATGTCCTCAAACAGGGGCATGGTGCGGCGGCGCAGCCGAATGATGCTGGACTCGACTTTTGGCGGAGGATCAAAGGATTTCCTCCCCAGATCAAAAACACGCTCCGCGATGCAGCTGAGATTCATACCCGCTGTCAGCGCCCCGTAATCTTCCGTTCCGACCTTGGCACAGAGCCGGTCCCCCACCTCTTTCTGGACCATTACGATGGCGTAGGACCAGTTGTCCCACATCTGAAGTTTCCGGAGGATCGGAGAGGTCAGATTGTAGGGGAGGTTGCCGACAATTTTGAAGGGCTGCTCGGACTTCAACGCGGACAGATCGAATTTCAGGAAGTCCGTGTTGATGACGTCGACATTCGGGTTAGCGCCCGAGTAGCGCTGGCTAAGAAGCTGTGCCCACTCGTCATCAATCTCAACCACCACAACATGAGATGCCTCCAGCAAAAGTCCAGTGATTGCGCCTTTTCCCGGACCGATTTCCAGAATGGAGTCGCCCGCCTTGGCCGCAACCTCCGCGCCAATTCGCTCAGATGCATGGCGGTTGATAAGAAAGTGCTGCCCGTATTTCGCGCCCATTAGTGGAGACGCCCGAGAACATGCTGCCGAAGGATGTCGAGGGCCGTGACGGCCGATCTTTGACGAATCCAGGCCCGATCCCCATTGAAGTTGAACTGTTTCACAACGGTTTTCGTCCTCGACGCGCACCCGATGAACACGAGGCCCACCGGCTTGGCCCCGTCTGCCCGAGGCCCCGCCACGCCCGTGACTGACAATCCGAAATCCGTGTTCGCCCGCTGACGCGCGCCTTCCGCCATCGCACGGGCGACCGCTTCGGATACCGCCCCGGGTCCGCGACGCGAGAACAAACGGGCGGGAACCCCCAAGGCGCGGGTCTTCGCCGCGTTGCTGTAGGCAACCACGCCGCTCATCATGTAGGCCGATGCGCCGGGCCGGTCCGTCAGCATCTTCGAAATGAGGCCACCGGTGCAGGATTCCGCCAGGGCGAGGGTTTCATTCCGACTGGCGAGCAAGGCGCCTACCACGTCCTCAATCGCTTCCTCATCTTCGGCGATGGCGAAATCTTTCAGGCAGCGGCGGAATTCAATCGTCAGCTTCTGGAACGCCTTCTTCACCACAGGCAGTTGGCGGCCCTCGACGCGAAATTTCACGGTGATCAGTGAATGCGAAGCCAGGATGCCATGCGTGACAAGGCAGCCGTCGACGCGCTGATACTTTTCCACGAGCGGCCGGACGAGCTGATCGATGCGGGATTCCGGCACGCCGGCGATGAGAAAAGTCTTCAGCTTCGAATGATTGCTGACAAACAGGCGCTTCAGGCGCGGCATCACGATGTTCTCAAACATGGGATACAGTTCGCGTCCCGGGCCCGGCAGCAGGAAGAGAACCTTCCGTCCCATTTTCAGGAATTGCCCCGGCGCCGTTCCGTTGGGATTGAAGAGAGGCACGGCCCCCGTCAGAACATCGGCCTGGCGGAGATTGGCGGACGGCATCACAAGCTTGCGAGCGGCAAACTTCGCTTGGATGTCCCGGGCCAGCGACGCGTTGGGACGGAGCTTACGCCCCGTGACGGATGACCACATGTCGCGCGTGATGTCGTCGAACGTCGGGCCCAGACCGCCGCAGCTAAAAACAATGTCAGCGCGTTTCAACGCTTCGCGAAAGGCTTCCCGCATGACCGCTTCGTCGTCGGGCAGCGTATGCTCGCGGTGAATCGACAAGCCGAGTTCGGCCAGCTTCAGACCGATGTACGCGGTGTGCGTGTTGACCCGGCCCGTCAGCAACTCGGTGCCGACGCATATGATTTCGATCCGCGGCGCGGCCATGACGGTAGATTAGTTCAGCGGCTCGTCGGCTGGCGGTTCGGTCATCGCGATGACGCCGTTCCGGGCTTCATAGCGCTGGATGTTCTCGGCCAGGGCCTGAAGAATTCTCTTCGCATGCTTCGGGCTCGTGATCACGCGCGAGCGGACTTTGGCCCGCGGCTGTTGGGGCGAAAGAAAGAGGAAATCAATAACGAATTCCTGTTCGGAATGCGTGATGAGCGCGAGGTTCGAATACATCCCCTGCGCTGTGGCTTCGTCGATTTCAATCTGGAGCTGATTCTTTTCCTGTTCGGGCATGGCGCCCTCCTTGGGTTTCACAACAATGACTTTAATGCACGCCGAGATAGCACTGACGCACTCGGTCGTTTCCGAGAAGCGCTTCCGTCCGATCGTGAATCAGAACGGACCCGGTTTCGAGGACATAGCCGCGCTGTGCGACCGAAAGGGCCGCGCGCGCATTTTGCTCGACGAGAAGGATGGTGACTCCCTGGGCGTTGATCTCTTTCACGATCTTGAAAACTTTTTCGACGATCACCGGCGCGAGTCCCATGGACGGCTCGTCCAGCGCCAGAAGGCGCGGGCGGCTCATGAGAGCACGGCCGAACGCCAGCATCTGCTGCTCTCCGCCGGAAAGTGTTCCGCCCATTTGCGAGCGACGCTCTTTCATAACAGGGAAAGCGTTGTAAATCCGTTCGAGATCGGAGGCAACTTGCTTGTCACGGCGGAAGAAGGCCCCCATCGCCAGGTTTTCCTCGACGGTCAGGAGCGGAAACACCCGCCGGCCCTCGGGAATCTGGATCAGACCGAGGCGAGCGATTTCATGCGCCGCCATCCGGTCGATGCGCTTGCCATCAAAATGGATTTCGCCGGACGACGGACGAAGCAAACCTGAAATCGCTTTCAGGAACGTGCTCTTGCCCGCTCCGTTGGCGCCAATCAATGTGACAACCTCGCCCGCGTTGACGCTGACGCTGACCCCGTGCAGCGCCTTGATCTTTCCATAACCGACGTGAAGATTCTTTGCTTCGAAGAGCGCGCTCATGAATGCCCCAGCGACGTAAGATCCGGATCGGCGCCGCCGCCCAGATAGGCTTCGATCACCCGGTGGTCCGACTGGATCTGTTTGGGAGAACCTTCGGCGATCTTCTCGCCGTGGTCCAGGACGTGAACGCTCTGCGACACCTGCATGACGAGGCTCATCCGGTGTTCGATGAGGAGAATCGTGATGCCTTCCCTGGAGATACGCTCAAGAAGTCCCACCAGCTCGACGGACTCGGCGTTGGTCATGCCAGCAGTCGGCTCATCCAGCAGGAGGAGGCGCGGCTCGGTGGCCAGCGCGCGCGCGATCTCGAGGCGGCGCTGCGCGCCGTACGGCAGGTTTCCCGCTAGCTCATGCGCCTGATTGTGGAGACCGACAAAGCGAAGGCGTTCGCGGGAGGAATGAAGGATCTCGTGTTCTTCCCGGTAAAACGCCGGCAGGCGAAGCAGCGCCGAAAATATTTCCGAGCGGGTGCGGCAGTGCCGCCCCACCATTACGTTTTCCAGCACAGTCATGTTGTTGAACAGCCGGATGTTCTGAAACGTCCGCGCGAGGCCACGCTTTACAATCCAATGCGGCGTGCGGCCATCAATTCTCTCTCCGGAAAATTCGATCTCTCCGCCATCCGGCTTGTAAACGCCCGTGAGTAAATTGAAAAACGTTGTCTTCCCCGCGCCGTTCGGCCCGATCAGGCTGGAGATTTCTCCGGACGCTATACTGAGATCAATATCCTGAACGGCCTTCAGGCCGCCGAACGACTTGCTCAACTTTTTCACACGAAGCAGGTTCATGCCGGCTCCTCGGCGACTTCCACCGGACGGCGCCGCCGGGCCGGCCAGATCCCCTGTGGACGATAGACGGCAACAAGAACGAGGGCGATGCCGAACAGAAGGTAACGCCAGCTCACCATCTGCGGCCCCAGAACGCTTCTGAGAACCTCGGGCACGAGCATCACGATCGCGACACCGGCCAGCGTTCCCGGGATCGAACCCATGCCGCCGATCACAACCATCGCGACCAGCATCACCGATTCCCAGAACGTGAACGATTCCGGCGTCACAAAACTTTCCCAGCGCGCGAAGATGGCGCCGGCCGCGCCCGCGAACGCGGCGCTAGCGATGAATCCGATCATCTTCATTCGGGTGATATGGATTCCGGTCAGGCGGGCGGCGGTCTCATCCTCACGGATGGCGCGCCAGGCGCGGCCGATGCGGGACTCTCGAAGGCGGCCGCAGACGACGACGCAAATAACCACGAGCGTCAGGATGAGGTAATAGAAATCAACATTCGAGACGAGCTCATGACCGAAAATGCGGACAGGGCGCACATCAGGATCGGTCAAAAGAGAAAGACCCTTCGGTCCGTTCGTAACCGCGTCCCAGTTGTTCAACACGATGCGCGTGATCTCGCCAAAACCGAGCGTCACGATGGCGAGGTAATCGCCTCTGAGACGAAGGACCGGCGCGCCGAGAAGCGCCCGCAGCACCATGGCCGCCGCCACGGAGGCCGGCATCGCCAGCCAGAACGAAACACCCTTCATCGAGAGAATCGCCATCGTGTAGGCGCCGATCGCGTAAAACGCCATGAAGCCGAGGTCCAGGAGACCGATCCAGCCGACAACAATGTTCAGCCCCAAAGCGATCATCATGTAAAGACCGACGACGCCGAAGAGGCGGATGACGTACGCGAATTCCGTCGTGCGAAGGACGAGGGGCAGACCGATCAGCAGCGCGAGGAACCCCGCGCGCATCAAAAAAGGCCGGATCGGAAGGCGCAGCGTCACTAAACCTTCTCCGCGGTCCGTTCACCCAGCAGGCCCGAGGGCCTCACAATGAGAACGACGATCAGGATGCCGAAGGCGAACACGTCCTTCCACGACGCTTCCGGCAGAAAAGCGGTTCCGAGCGATTCCGACACGCCCAGCAGAAGGCCACCCAACATGGCCCCAGGCACATTGCCGATCCCGCCCAGCACCGCGGCCGTGAAGGCCTTCATGCCGGGAACGAATCCCATGTTGTACTTGATGGACCCGTAGTAGAAGCTGTACAGCACGCCCGCGGCGCCGCCCAACGACGCGCCGATGAAGAATGTGATCGAGATCATTCGATTCACGGGGATTCCCATCAGCTCGGCCGCCTCACGGTCCTGCGAACAGGCGCGAATGGCTTTACCAAGGCGGGTTTTGTTCACGAAAATCCAAAGGGCGCCCATGAGAGCGAGACTGCTGGCGAGAATCACGATCTGCGTGGATGAGATGTGAACGGGACCGAGCGTCAGATCGCGGTGAGGAAGGACCGAAGGGAATCCCACAAAATCATCGTGAAAGAGAAAGCATATGTTCTGAAGAACGATTGAAACGCCGATGGCGGAGATGAGCGGCGCAAGGCGCGGCGCCCGCCGAAGGGGCGCATAGGCCAGCTTCTCGACGGCGACCGCGACGGATCCGCAGGCGACCATCGCGAACACGAAAGCCAGACCGATCGCCAGTGGCCACGGAAGGCCGGGAAAGGCCAGCAACGCGCCGCAACCCGCGAACGCGCCGATCATGAAGATTTCGGAATGGGCGAAATTGATCATCAGCAGGATTCCGTAGACCATCGTGTAGCCCAGCGCCACCAGGGCGTAAATGGCTCCGAGCGTGATCCCGTTGATGAGCTGATCGATCAGGTTCGCGGTGAAATTCATCTCATCAGGCTTTCTTGGACGGCACCGGAACGAACTTCCCCTTCTCCACGCGGAAGAGCGTGATCGTCTTGTTCAGCGTATCACCCTTCTCGTCGAAGGCGGTCAGACCCAGCACACCGCTGTGATTAATGCCGCGAACGTAGGTGATGATCTTGTCGCGGTCGGGACCCACCTGTGTCAGCGCTTCGAGCAGAATGGAAGCGACTTCGTAACCGTAGTGGTCGTAGGACTTCAATTCGTCATTCGGATAGCGCTGCTTGTAACGCTCAACAAAGTCACGCGCCGAGTCCAGCAGCTCGGGCGGGCTTCCCAGGAAAGTGACATACGCGCCTTCTGCGGCTTCCCCGGCGACCCGGATGAACGACGGATCGTAATTGGCTTCGCTGCCGATGAACGTGCCCTTGAAGCCGATGTCACGCGCCTGGCGAACGAGAATTCCGCCTTCGGAGAACAGGCCGCCGAAATAAATCGTGTCGGGGTTGAGTGCCTTGATTCTTGTCAGGAGTGAACGGAAGTCGCGGTCGCCGACCTGCAGGCCTTCGAACGCGACGACTTCCACACCGTTCGCCGCGACGCGTTTCTGGAATTCATCGGCGACGCCCTGGCCGTAGGAGGTCTTGTCATGAATGACCGCGACGCGTTTGGCCTTCAGTTCACCGGTGACAAAATCGGCGCCGACGGATCCCTGCACGTTGTCGGTCGTGCTCACGCGGAAGACAGTCTTCTTGAAAGTCCACTGCGGCGAGAGCTGCTGAAAGGTCAGCTCAGGATTGGTGGAGGCGGGTGAAATCATAAGAAGGCCCGACTGAGCGTAGATGCGCGAGGCCGGAATGGAACAGCCGGAATTGAAATGACCGAGAACGCCGATGAACGAAGAATCCGAAATGATGCGGTTTGCGACGCTGACGGCTTCTTTGGGGTCGGAACGGTCATCGAAGGGAACCAGTTCCACCGGCGTCTTCGGGCCAGCGGCGTTGTATTCGGCAACCGCCATTTCGACGGAGCGTTTCAAACCCTGGCCGATGGAAGCGATGTCACCGGTTAATGGCAGGGCGAGCGCGATCTTGGTGGTTCGGGGTTTGGACTGGCACGCGGAGAACGCGGTCATGGCCACGGCCACCGCGAGGGTTGTCAAAATCGAGCGGAATCGTACGGACATGAAATCCTCCTTGAATGAGGGCGTCGGCTAGAACTGTAGATGGGCAAGAATTGACTTGATGTCGGCTTTCACTGAGACCGGGCGCGGCATCGATGAAATCGCGCGATCCGGATCTTTCAGACCGTGGCCGGTGATGATGGAGACAACCACGGCACCAGCCTCGAATGGGCGGCCAGCGGCTGCCATTTTCCGGAGGCCCGCCACGCCGGCCGCACTGGCCGGTTCACAGAACACTCCTTCGAGGCGGGACATCAACTTGTAGGCGTCGAGGATCTCTTCGTCGGTCACGGAATCAATGACGCCCTTTGATTCATCGCGCGCGGTCTCGGCGCGCTTCCACGAAGCCGGGTTCCCTATCTTGATGGCCGTTGCGACCGTCTTCGGATCTTTCACACGCGCGCCGAGAACGATTGGAGCAGCGCCCGCGGCCTGAAATCCCATCATGCGCGGAACGGCGGCACATCGTCCCTTCCTGAGATATTCGGTGTATCCGAGCCAGTAGGCGGTGATGTTGCCCGCATTTCCCACCGGCATGAACTGGAAATCCGGTGAGCGGCCCAGCTCTTCAATGATTTCGAAGGAGCCGGTCTTCTGCCCATGAATGCGCATTTCATTCAGGGAATTGACCATGGTGATCGGGTGGGAGGAGGAGATTTCTTTCACGAGCTCGAGCGCGTCATCGAAGTTTCCCTCGATGGACAAGACCTGAGCCCCGTACATGAGCGCCTGAGAAAGTTTTCCAAGCGCGATGTTTCCTTCCGGAACGAACACCGCGCATTTCAGCCCCGCTCGCGCCGCGTAAGCGGCCGCCGCGGCGGACGTGTTGCCTGTGGAAGCGCAGACAATGGCTTTTGCTCCATCCTCAACGGCCTTGGAAACCGCCATCGTCATTCCGCGGTCCTTGAAGGAACCTGTCGGGTTCATTCCTTCCAGTTTCAGATAAAGCCGGACCTGGGGAACACCGATCGCTTCCGCGAGACGCGGGCACTCGAGGAGTGGGGTCGACCCTTCGCGGAGGGAAATCACGGGAGTGCGTTCGCTGACCGGCAGGTGTTCCCGGTAGCGTTCGATCAGACCAACCGGCTTCATTCCATCCTCAGAACGACGGTCTTGGCGGCCGTTGTCGGCAACTTGTCGATCTGACGAACCGACGCGGCGATGTTGGCTTCACGCGTCTTATGAGAAAGCAAAATGATCGGGACCGTCCGCCGGTCGGCGCCATCTTCAAATATGTCCTGGTGAACGGACGCAAGAGAAACGCCCTGACGGCCCAGAATACCCGTCACTTTCGCGAGCACGCCGGGTTTGTCCCGCGTGCTGATGCGCAGGTAATAGCGCGACGCCAGGTCGGCAAATGGAGCGAACTTTACCTTCCGATGGGTTAGTCCACTTACGTACGGTAGATGTCCGGCGACGCCTGTCGCGATCTGACGGCAAATAAAAATGATATCCGAAAGAACTGCGCTGGAAGTCGGGTACCGGCCTGCGCCCTTTCCGTAAAGCATCACGTCCCCGGCAGCATCTCCATGGAGAGCGACCGCGTTGTACTCGTTGCGAACGTTGGCAAAAGGATGGGTTTTGGAAACCAGCGCCGGATGAACCCGGAATATCCAGCCGAGCGGCGTGTTTTCGGCAATGGCCAGTAACTTCACAACGCTGTTGAGCCGGTTCTGGATGAGACGGAGATCGATGGGCTCGATCTTCGAAATTCCTTCGCAGTGCACCTTCGCCGGAGGAATCCACACGCCAGTCGCAAGCGATCCGAGGATTGAAATTTTCTGGGCGGCATCGATGCCCTCGACGTCGAAGGTGGGGTCCGCTTCGGCGAAACCGGCCTTCTGCGCTTCCTTCAATGCCGATTTGTAGGGGAGATTCTCTTCCTGCATTCTGGTGAGAATGTAGTTGGTTGTTCCATTCAGAATGCCGACGATCTTCTTGATCCGGTTTCCGGCGAGGCCTTCATTCAGGGCCTGGACGATGGGAACGCCGCCGCCCACCGCCGCTTCAAAATAAACGAGTTGGCGCTTCTTTGTGGCAACGCCGAAAATTTCGTCCCAATGCTTGGAGAGTATCGCCTTGTTGGCGGTAACGACGTGCTTGCCGGCCGCGAGCGCCGCGAGGACGAGGGAACGGGCGGGTTCGGTCCCGCCCATCAGTTCGACGACGCAATCAACTTCGGGGTCGTTGACAATGTCGTGCCAGTCCGACGTCTGCTGGATATCGGAACCGATATCAGCCGACGCTTTTTTCGACCGGCTCAGAATCCATTTGATCCGGACGGAAGTTCCGACGCGCGCTTCCACATCGGCTTTTCGTTCGCGCAACAAGCGGAGGGTCCCCCCGCCGACGACACCGAAGCCGGCCAGAGCGAGCGTTACCTGCGGTCTCATCCGAAAACAGCCTCAAGCTTTTTGTCGAACTTCGGCTTCTTGATCGAGAAACCCGTGACGCCCTGAAATTTTTTCAGGCGCACGAGCAAATCGTAAAAACGTGAGTCCCGCGTCACGAGCGCAAAGCGAACGAATCCCTCGCCTTCCGGCCCGAAGCCGGCGCCAGGAGAAAGCGCGATGCCCGTTTCACGAATGAGTTTTTCGCAGAACTTCAAAGAACCCATTTTCTGGTACGGCTCCGGGATTTCAGCCCAGAGGTACATGGTGGCTTTCGGCTTATCTACATTCCAACCGAGACCGACGAGGCCTTCGTGGAGATAGTCGCGCCGCCGCTGGTAGATCTGTGCGAGCTCGGTAACATAATTTGGCCAGATCTCGAGTGCTTTAACCGCCGAAAGTTGGATGAACGTCGGCGCCCCGTAGTCGATGTAAGATTTGTACTTCGCGACGGGGCCGAGGAGCTTTTCGGATCCGCACGCCCATCCAATACGCCAGCCCGCCATGTTGTAAGACTTCGAGAACGAGTGATACTCGAGGCCGACATCGCGCGCGCCAGGAATCTGGAAGAAAGAGCCCGGCTGGTACCCGTCAAACGCGATTTCAGAATAAGCGTTGTCGTAACAAACCAGGATGTCGTGTTTCTTCGCAAACTTGACCACGTCTTTCAGGAAAGGAACGGGATCTTCAAGCACAGCAGCCGTCGGGTTGTTCGGATAATTAAGGAAGAGGATCTTCGCCTTCTTCAAAACCTTCGCGGGAATCTTCCCAAGATCGGGAATGTAATTATTGGCCCGGTTGATCGGCATCAGGTACGGCGTGGCTCCAGCCAGGACAACTCCGAAGAAATGGACCGGGTAACATGGGCTGGGCACAAGCGCGTAGTCGCCGGGATTCAGATAGGTCGAGCAAAGATTGGCGATTCCTTCCTTGGAACCGATGAGCGCGCAAACTTCATTTTCGGGATCGAGTTTGACATCGAACCGTTTCTGCATCCAGTCAGCCACCGCGCGGCGAAACTTCGGCATTCCTTTGGCCTGCGGATATCGCAGCGTCCGCTTATGATGGGTCACGGTATCAACGAGTCGATCCAGAATCGGCTTCGGCGTTGGGATGTCCGGGTTTCCCATCGAAAGATCGATAACATCGAGCTTGTTGGCCGCAGCCTCAAGCGCGAGCGTTTTGATACGGCCGAAAATGTAAGGGGGCAGGTTTGCGACTTTCTCGGGAATGGGGCTCATAGGACGGGAAGTCTATTAAAAACAGGCCGTCAGGACGATTCAGAGCCACCGGGATGGGTGAAATAAAAAATCCGGCAACCGACCGTCCCGTGGGTGGAGGAGCTGAAGACAAAGGTGTCCCCCGGGACCGGCGGATGCCGGACTTCTTACGGTTAAGACCGACTAAGCGGCGTTGGCGTTGCTGTTGGTGTGCGGCGTTTTGATCAGCTTCTTGAGCGCCAAGCTCGGCTTGAACGAGATCTTTCTCCCGATCGGGATCTGGATCGTTTCGCCCGTTTTCGGGTTACGGCCAGGACGCGCCTTTCTAGACTTCACTTTGAAAGTGCCCAACCCCGAGAGTGAAATTTTGCCACCTTCTGAAATGGTCGCCCGGATTGAGCCAACCACTGCCTTGACGGCGCGGACGGCTTCCGATCGACGGATTCGCGCCTCGCGCGTCACGCGATCGATAAGTTCATTCTTCTTCACAGCCCCTCCTCCTGAAACACCTTTAGAAATGAGTCGTTTTGATAGGTGCCAAACGCTCACTGGTATGTAGAAGGATTCACCCCTCCTTTCAAGAGATATTTTCAGGTGCCCCGAGAACTCGTATCGAATTCACCTGACCTTGAGGGCCGTCGTTCAATTCAGCTTGAGAAAGAGAGTCGTTTCAGGGGAAGGCTTGGCAGCCGAGATAGGCAGGAATTTTGATTCCGAGACGGGAATAGGTCGACGCGGCGCACAGTCCAAGACGAATTTGTGCGTGCAATGCCTCAAGCTTCAGTTCAAGGCGTCGGGCTCTCCCAAGAGCCCGCCGATAGAGAGCTTTGCTCGGCCGGCCTTGGGCTTCTGCGAGTGCGGCGCGCCCGAGAAGAACATAAATCAAACCACGGGGATCACGTGAGTGGCGAAAGTTCGTCTCGGCCCCACGAAGATCCTTAATTGCACGGGCGAAATCCCCTTCCGACAGGCGGACCTGGGCCCGACTCCAAAGAACGAATGCCAAGGGCCCTGTCAGCTTGACCTTCCGGTAACCAGATACTGCGCGATTCATGAACGCGAGGGCCTGGGCCGGCTTGCCCATCATCCGGAGGGCATTGCCCTGGCCACAGCAAGAGTAGGCCACTCCAAACGCATCCCCGTCCCGTCGAAAAACCCGGGAGGCCGCTGCATACAGGCGCCGCGATTCAGCAGGACGGTTCAGCATGCGGAGGGTTCCCCCCAAACCGCATTGAGCATACGCGCGGCCCGACTGGTCCTTGAGCTTGATGTAACACCGAATCGAGAGAGACAGATGGCGCTCAGCGGACAAAAGATCTCCGGCGAACCTGGACGTCGTCCCGATGGCCCACAGCGCATAAGCCTCGCCCGCCAGATCCCGCCGCTTCCGATAAATCGACAAAATTTTCTTCAAGAGCCGCAACGCGTCCCGGTATCGGTGTTGCCCCCGTAACGCCATGGCGCTTCCACAAATGGCGTCGGCACGCGTGTTGACGGAACGGAGTCGCGAAGCCAGTGCTTCAGCTGCGCGATATCGACGAAGGGCTTCATCGAATTTCTCGAGCTGCCGCGAGACATCCCCTAGATGCAAAGAAGTGTTCATCACACCCGTCTTATCACCCAGCATTGAGTAGATCCGGCAGGCGGACTTGTAGGCGGAATACGACTTGCGGAAATCCCCGAGCGACTGAAAACATTCACCACTCAGATCCCAGAACTCAGCAGCGGCCGAGGGTGGGAGCCGGCGGGGATTCAGTCGGCCAAGGGCAGAAAAAGCTTGTCGCGGGCGG
>JAYTIE010000066.1:0-5521 GCA_043732015.1 Elusimicrobiota bacterium
ACAGCTTGAAGCTGGTGACGCCCTCGTGGTCGACGAGGTACACAACTTTCCCAGCCATTGAAACCTATCCCAACGCCGCGCGCACCACGTTCGACGCAGTCCCCCTCTGCGTGGACCTGGACGGCACGCTGATCAGAACGGATCTTCTGGTCGAACTCGTGTTCGGGCTGCTTCGTCAGCGACCGTCCGACATGTGGCGTCTTCCGATCTGGCTGGCCCGAGGGAAGAGCGCGCTCAAGACCAAACTCTCCTCCTCCGTCGCGATCGACGTGGCCACGCTTCCCTACAACGAGGAAGTCGTCGCGTATCTCCGGCTTGAACGCGCGACCGGACGCCGGATTTTTCTGGTCACCGCTTCTCCCGCCCGGATCGCCGAGTCCATCGCTGCGCACCTGGGCGTCTTCGACGGCGTCATGGGCACGACCCGCGGGACAAACCTCGCCGGCGGCACCAAGCGCGACCACCTCGTAAAAACTTTCGGCGACCGTGCCTATGACTACATGGGCAACGCCTGGGCGGACATGCCGATCTGGCGCTCGTCCCGCCAGGTCCTCGTGGTCAATCCTCATTTTGGCGTGCGCTCCGCGGCCGCGGCGACGGGCCGGGTGACCGCGGTTCTCGACAACCGTCCGGCGTTGTGGAAGGCGCTGCTGAAAGCCATTCGCGCTCATCAGTGGATGAAGAACATTCTGGTCTTCGCCCCCGTCATCTGCGCTCACAAGTTAACGGACGCCCCGGTCATGATCCACGCCGCCATGGCCTTCGCGGCGCTCTCGCTGTGCGCTTCCGCGATCTACCTCGTTAACGACCTTCTTGATCTCACCGCCGACCGCGTCCATCCATCGAAGAAACGGCGCGCGCTCGCCTCCGGACAATTCCCGGTCACGACCGCGATCCTGCTTGTTCCCGTGATGATCGCCGGCACCGGAGCGCTCGCCGTTGGTTTGCCACTCGAGTTCAAACTGTCCCTCGCGCTTTACACGGCCGTCTCCGTGGCCTACTCCCTCTGGATCAAGAAACATGAACTGCTGGACGTGCTCGTTCTGGCCGGACTCTGGACGCTTCGCGTCGTGATCGGCGGCGCGGCCACCAGCATCGAGCTCTCGTTCTGGCTGCTCGCGTTTTCGATGTGCCTGTTCACCAGCTTCGCCCTCGCGAAGCGTTGCTCCGAACTCTACGCCGTCCGCACCATTTCCCGGGAACGCTCCCTGGGCCGCGACTACCGCGTCACCGATCTCGCCGTGCTGGCCGCGCTGGGCGGGTCCACGGGTTGCATCGCCGTGCTCGTCATGGCGCTCTATTTCAACAGCCCGCAGGTGCTTCTCCTTTACAAGTGCCCGCAGGCGCTCTGGCTGCTCTGCCCGATGCTGCTGTACTGGGTCGGCCGCGTGTGGCTGAAGACCTGGCGCGGAGAAATGGAAGAGGATCCGATCCTCTTCACCGTCTCGGACCGCGCGAGCCGCTTCCTGATTGTCGTCGCCGGGCTCACCATGGCCGTCGCCACGTTCTACCGCCGCTAGTCAGCCTTTCGGCGGGAGAGCGGCGGAGCGAAGAAAGAGTAGACCATGTCGTCGGGCAGCGACGCGACCGTCTGCGCGAACGGTGCCTCGCCCGTCGTAACAAGACCCTTCATGTAGGCGCCGAACTCACCGTGTTTCCCGCGAACCGCGTCTTCGAGATCGCGGCGGCGCACCACCACAAAAACCTTCCTTCCCGCGTGCGCCGAGAGCGCCGCATCCGCCGCTGAAAACGTGTAGCCCGCCCAGTTCCAGGTTGGCATGTCGTACACCGGCCGGCCCAGCCACCGCGCGAAATGCCAGTCGGTGGTGATGATCGTGTCGGTGGGCGACACGTTCTCCTGCAACCACGCCAGCGTCTGCGGCGGCGCGATGAAATCGTCGGCAATCAGCGCATGCGAAACAAAATGGCGAATCGACAGGAGTCCGAGGCCCACCGACAAGGCCGCGACCACGGTCATCCCGCGGACGTTCCGGGCCAGCCCCGCCGCCAGCAGGAACGCAAACGGATAAAGCGGCATCATGTAGCGCGTGTTCACCGGATCAATGGTGCGGTGCGACGCGGTCCAGATGATGAGGACGAGATAGGATCCGGCCACGGCGGCGCAGAGCGCCTCCGTCGACGGCAGCCAGCGCAGGAATGCGTTCAGCGGTGTCCGCAGGATCTTCTTCAGGGCAAGACCCGCCAGAACGGCGAGAACAAGCCCCACCAGCCAGAGCGGAATCGCCCATCCGCCGAACAGCATGTCTTCGACGCCATGCCGGGCCGCGTGGATGACGTTCGTCTTCAGGTCCGACAGCGGCCCCCGGTCAAAGACCGAATAGACGGCGGCATAGCGTTTGAAAAGGAAAGGGAAGAGCGCGAGCAGCCCCATGCCAGCCGTCCAGACCGCCATCCAGCGGATTTTTCCCGCGAGATGCGCGCGCCAGAACAGCCAGGCGCAGACGCCGGGCAGGACGAACGCGCCGCCGAACCGCGTGTTGCCCGCCGCAGCCAGCAGGATCCACGCGCCATAGGCGGCGGCGCGGGAAGGCGTCTCCTCAAGACTTTCGCCGAACCACGCCACGCAGGCCACGCCGGCGATCGAAAGGAAGATGGACAGAGATTCGCTCATGCCCGCCGTCGCGTGCTGAAAATTTCCGCCCGCGCACAATGTGAGCAGGGCGACGGCGAAGGATTGCCGGACAGACAGGAAGCGCCGGGCCAACGGCCACAGCGCGAACGGAAGGCCGGCGTAAAAAACAGCGGAAAGAAGCCGGGCGGCGGTGACGCCGTCAAAACCAGCGCGAATCAGCGCGGCGATGGCGGCGGGGAAGAGAAGCGGCCACTCGGTCAGCGTGCGCCCGCCACTGTCGAACAGGAATCGCGTCACGAAGAAGGGGCTCGAGATCCACGGCAATCCGCCCCGGGCCAATCCCTCCGCAGCCTCGACATAATGAATCGTGTCCATCCACGCGCCGGTGTGCCAGGACCAGATCGCGGCAATACCGGTGAGCGCCAGAAAGGCGAGCGCCAGCGGAATCAGCCACTCATGGAACCGGCGAGGCGCGACGGGGAACGTGTCTTCGATGGGGTTCATAATCGGCGGGAGTCTACCAGAACGCCGGGGCGGGTCCGGCGGCGTGCTACAATCCCCCATGACCTCCCCAAACCAGCTTCCCGCCCCCATCATCGAAAACCAGCGCCGCCTCCTCGAATTCCTGAAAACCTTCGTCACCAACGAGGCGCTGCCGCCAGCCATCCTCCGCTCCGCCTACAAGAAGGGATACGAGAAGGCCGGGGAGATCAAGGAACGCGAAACCATGATGGCGTGGTTCTTCCGCATGATTCGCAACGGCGCGATCGATCAATACGCGGCGGCCGGCGAAGAGAAATCACATCTTGAGAGACTGGTGGCCCGGTCTTATGTGGTGGGAAAAGGCGCTGATGCGAGTCTCGAGCGCGCGCTGTACAACTGCGTGAACGGACTGCTGGAGACGTTGAAACCGGACAACGCGGATATGATCCGGAAGATTGAACTGGAAGGGAAAAAGCTTGAGGACGTCGCTGCGGAAGAAAAAATGGCTGTTGCGAACGCGGCCACCAGCCTGCACCGGGCGCGCGAAGCGCTGAAGAAAAAAATTCTGCAAACCTGCGGCGCCTGCCCCACGCACGCCAGCATGGACTGCGCCTGCTTCCGCCCGGCGCCCGCGCTTAAGTCGTAGGGACTTTCTCGACGAACTTGTCTTTCTTGCCGGCGCCGTGGTACGTCACGGTGCGGGGCAGCATGTCGACACGGAAGAAGCCGACACCCGCCGCGGCGATCTCCACCAGGAACTGTTCGAAGCCGGTTTCTACCGCCCGCACGCGTGTCAGGGCCGATTTCAGGCCGTCGACATTGAACGCCGCGCCGCCCGCCGGGGGCGAGAAGCCTTCCGGAGCCGTCTGAACGAGAGACGATCCTCCGCCGACGAACTTGATCTCGTGGGTCAGCACGTTCACTTCGTAGCGTTCGATGCCGATCGATTTCAGGGAATTGAAAAGATACGCGAACGGCCACTTCTCCGTCACGCCCCGCTGCTGAATCTCCGCAATTTGTTCAAGCGTGAACATCAGGCCTCCTGACGCCGGGCTTCCAGCTCGTCCCAGCGTTTAATCAATTCATCCATTTTCTTCTGCGCCGCGTCGACGGCTTCCTGCCGCGAAAATAGTTCTCCCGCGTTCGAGGCGATGGCGGGATCTTCCAGCGCCGCTTTCGCGCGGTCGCATTCCTGATCCGCCTTGGCGATGGCGGCTTCGATGCCGTTCAGTTCTTTCGCTTCCTGTTTTGACAGCGCGGCCTTCTTCGCTTTCGGCGCGGGCGTGTGCGCGGGCTCCGGCACGGCCTGGCCCGGCCCTTCTTCCTGCGCGTCTTCCCACTGCGACAGGTCCCCGTAGAAAGTCGCGCGACCCTTTCCGTCGAGAGAGAGGATCTGCTTGCTGACGCGGTCGAGAAGATAGCGATCGTGCGTGACGAGAACGAGCGCGCCCGGGAAATCCATCATGCTCGTTTCCAGGACTTCGAGAGACGCGATGTCCAGATCGTTCGTCGGTTCGTCCAGAAGCAGGATGTCCGCTTCTCGCAGCATGAGCCGCGCGATGAGCACGCGCGCCTGCTCGCCGCCGGAGAGGCGAAAGAGCGGAATGTCGAGCTGCGTCTTGGAGAAGAGAAAGCGTTCGGCCCAACCGGCCACGTGGATGCGGCTGCCTTTGTACTCGACGATTTCGCCGTTCTCGCAGAGCGCCTTGCGGAGCGGCCAGTTGAGATCGAGCTGCTCGCGGTGCTGGTCGAACGTCACCACGCGAAGGCCGTCGGCGCGCTTCATGTTGCCCGTATCCGGTTGCATAGAGCCGGCGATGATCTTCAGCAGCGTGCTCTTGCCGCTGCCGTTTCCCCCGAGAAGTCCCAGTTTGTCGCCGGGGCTCAAGAAGAGGTCCAGCGGACCGAACAGTTTCTTCCCGCCCATGCTCTTGTGAATGTGGATGGCCTGAACCAGCTTCTTCGACTGCCGGTCGCTGCTGGAAAAATCGATGACGGCCGCCTTGTCCTGCGCGTTCCGGTACTCGAGCTCTCCCAGTTCCTCGATCAGCTGCCCCGCGCGGTCGATGCGCGCCTTCTGCTTGGTCGTTCGGGCCTTCGGGCCCTTCCGGAGCCACTCGATCTCGCGGCGAACCGTGTTGCGCGCGGAGTCTTCGCGCGCGGCCTGCACGTTGAAATAGTCTTCGCGGTTCTCGATGAACTGGCTGTAATTTCCGGGGCTGCTGAAGTGGCCGTTCTCATAGCGCTTGTTCAGTTCAATGACGCGGGTACAGACGGATTCGAGGAAGCGGCGGTCGTGTGAAATCATCAGGAAAGAGAAACGCAGACCCACGAGGAACTTCTCGAGCCAGCGAACGCCCTCGAGATCGAGGTGGTTGGTGGGCTCGTCGAGAAGGAGCAGGTCCGGCTCGCAGAGAACCTGCCCCAGGATCGCGAGACGCTTCT
>JAYTIE010000067.1:0-14097 GCA_043732015.1 Elusimicrobiota bacterium
GCATCGGCCGTCACGGCGTGAAGGCGTCGAACGGGCGTTTCCTGCTTCGCAACTGGGCGGGCGACGCACTCTACATTGGCGGCATCGAGGATTCCGGCGGCTACACGCAGAATCAAAGCTCCAATCTCACCAGCCACTTTGGCAGTTTCACCCGTTCGTTCGCCAACGGCGGCTACGCGGGCGCGGACTTCTTTTACACCCAGAGCTCCGAGGGCACGCCGGAAGGAACGCTCGTCCCCTTCGATCAGTGGGACACGCATCATGAACAGAACACGGCCAGTCCCGACACGAACAAGGACCGGGAACTCCAGACGATCCGCGCCACCATCGCAACCACGAAGGTTGCTGAGAGTGTGCTGCGCGCCGATTTTTCCGACACCCAGCGCGACGTCGACCTGTTCAATGCGACAGGACGGACCCTGAATCAGGGAAATCACTCCGACACCGCCCGCCTGTCCCTGAACCGCGTGGGCCTCGACGTCGGCGGGGAATATGGCCACTACACGAAGAGCAACGACGGCGTGCCGACACAAAGCACGGAAAATTCAGGCCTCTACGCCACGAACCGCTTTCATTCCTCCGGCTGGACCTTCCAGCCCGGCGTCCGGTGGGACCGTCACAGCAAAGGCGGGCAGGCGCCCACCTACCGCGCCGCGGTTCTCTACCAGCCCGCGGACGGCTGGACCGCCTCACTCACCGGCCAGCACGCGCCGCGTTTTGCGACGTTGAACGAATTCTACGACGCCGCCACCGGCGCCTCCAACCCGCTGAATCCCGAACGGACCGACTCGATCGACAGCGGCCTCGTGTGGGAACCGGGACGGTTCCGCGCGGCGGTGACCTACTTCACGGTGACCGCGCGTGACGTGATCGCGCCCGCGCCCACCGGCGGCCTCATGAACGGCGCGCGGGAACGGTCGCGCGGCGTCGAAACCGAACTGTCGGCCCGCATCGGCCGGGGAAATTGGAGCGAAGTGAACCTTCGCGGCGGCTACACGCACCAGAATGCCCGGCGCCGCGACATCGGCGGTTCGTCATATGGAAAAGCGCCGCTCACGCCGGAAAACATGGCCTGGCTCTCGGCCGCGCTGAAACTTCCGTGGAAAGCGACGCTGACCAACGACGTCCGCTACAAGGCCGACCAGTACACCGGCACGGGAAAAACAGGAGCGAAGATCCCGCCCTTTGCCGTCTGGAATGCGCGCTACAGCGTCAAGATTCATTCGGCCGATCTCTATTTCGCCTGTGAAAACATGCTGCGGCGGCGCTATGCGGAAACCCTCAGCGCCTCAGGCAACCTCGAACCGCAGGCCGCACGTTCCTTCTGGGCGGGCGTGAACATCCGGTTCCTCGACTAATGATTCAAGTCCGTTTCCCCAAGCCGTCATTCCCGCGAAGGCGGGAATCTAGGCGGTTGACCGTTAACAAGGCGATGCCCGATCAAGGGCTCAATGCCCGCTCGATTTCTCGACGGTCGGCCTTTTCAGGCTTTCTCCCGTCTTATTCGGTTCGAGGTCTAGATTCCCGCCTTCGCGGGAATGACGGAAAAGGTCGACCGACATGAAGGTTCTCGGCCGTCATCTTCTGGTGGAGCTCTACCAGTGTTCGACACGCGTTATCGCGGATTCCCGGAAGATCGAGGAAATCATGCTGGGTGCGGCCAGGGCGGCGAAAGCAACCATCGTGGACGTGGTTTTCCACAACTTCAAACCCAACGGCATCTCCGGGGTTGTGGTGATCCAGGAATCCCATCTGGCCATCCACACCTGGCCTGAATACCGCTTCGCGTCGATCGACATCTACACGTGCGGCTCGAAGGTGGATCCCTGGAAGGCGCACCGTTACCTCGTGAAACAATTCAAGGCGAAACAATCGACCGCGACTGAAATCAAACGCGGGCTGATCGACATCAAGCGATGAAGCGCCAAAAGCCGGACGACCTCTGGTTCACCGACCGCCTGAGCCCGAACGAAGTCCATCACCACCGGCTTCGCCGGGTCCTTCTGGAGAAAAAAACGCGGTTCCAGAAGGTGTTGCTGGTGGATTCCTTCGATCACGGACGCCTCCTGATTCTCGATGACGAGATACAGTCCGCCGGGCGGGACGAGGCGCTCTATCATGAAGCCCTGGTTCAGCCGGCGATGGCGGCGCACCGGTCGCCGAAGTCCGTCCTGATCCTGGGCGGGGGGGAAGGCGCCACCGCGCGGGAAGTGCTCCGGAACAACAAGGTCAAAGAAGTCGTCATGGTGGACATCGACGGGGAACTCGTGGATTTCTGCCGTCGACATCTGAAAAGCTGGCACCGCGGGAGCTTTACGGACCCCCGGATGGAACTGGTGATCGGAGATGCGGCCGCGTTCGTTGTCACGTCTTCCCGAAAGTTCGATATCATCATCTCCGACCTGCCGACACCGGACAAGCCAGGACCGCTTCAGAACCTTTATTCCGTTTCTTTTTTCCGTAAGCTGGCGAACAGTCTGAAAAAGGGCGGCGTCCTCGTGACGCAATCCGGTTCGGCCAGCGTCGCGGACCGCGCGTTTCACCAGCGGGTGGAACGGGACCTGAAAAAAGTCTTCAAACACGTTTGTTCCCATTCGGTGCACGTTCCGTCGTTCGGGCTGCCGTGGGGATTCACGGTCGCATCGAACGAAAAAATTTCCAGAAAATATCCGGACAGGTGACATGAAAAAAAAGAGTTCGACCAAATCAAAAAAATTCAGGCGTGAGCGGCCGGGCCCGGCCCTGAATCACGACAAGACGCCGCTCCTGGACACCCTCCTCGCCCACGCGCGGCGGAAAGTGACCTCCTTCCACACGCCGGGCCACAAGAACGGCAAGGGGATCGACAAGCGGATGGCGTCCTTCACGGGCCGCAACATTTTCCAGCTCGACGTGACCGTGTTCCCCGAGGTCGACTCGCTCCACGATCCCGTCGGCCCCATCAAGAAAGCGCAGCAACTGATGGCCGACGCCTATGGCGTCGAGCACAGCTTCTTTCTCGTGAACGGCTCTTCCGTGGGGAACATGGCGATGATCATGTCCGCCTGCCAGCCCGGCGAGTCGCTGATCATTTCGCGCAACGCCCACAAATCCACGCTCGGCGGCATCGTGCTCTCCGGCGTCTGGCCCATCTGGATCCAGCCCGGCATCGATCAGAACCTGGACGTCCTCTTCGATTCGACGCCGCAGCAGATCGAAGACGCGCTGAAGAAATTTCCGGAAGCCAAAGCCGTCTTCGTCACGAGCCCAACCTACAACGGAATCACGACGAACGTGAAACGCATCGCCGAGATCTGCCACGCGAAGGGGAAAATCCTGCTCGTGGACGAAGCCCACGGCGCGCACCTGAAGTTCCATCCATCCTTCCCGATGTCGGCCATCGACGCGGGCGCGGACATGGTGGTGCAAAGCACGCACAAGACGCTCTCCGCCATCTCCCAGGGGTCGGTGCTCCACTTCAACTCGAAGCTCGTGGAAATGTCGCGCGTGAAGCGCATCATTTCCATGCTGCAGACGACGAGCCCGAACTACGCGACGCTCGCTTCGCTCGACTTGGCCCGCTGGCAGATGATCTGGGACGGCCGGAAGATGCTGGACCGGCTCATCATCAACTGCGAACGCGCCCGTCAGCAGATCAACCGGCTCAAGAACTTCACCTGCCTCACCCGCACCACGGTGCAGGGACGCGGGTTCGACATGGACGTCACCAAGCTCACCATCAACGTCACGAGATCCGGCTACTCCGGCCAGCACATCTCGGAGTTGCTGACCCGCGATTACAACATCCAGGTGGACGCGGCCGACCTCTTCAACCTGATCGCCATCACCGGCACCGGCACGGACAAGATGGACCTCGACCGGCTGGTTCATGCCTTGAGCGAACTGGACAAGATGAAGCAGGGCGAAGCACAGAACTGGGTGCTGAACATCCCGTCTCTCTCAACCGAGCTCGTCATGAGCCCCCGGGACGTATTTCTGCTCTACCGCTCGAAGCGCGTTCCGCTGCGTAAGGCGATCGGACACATTTCAGCCCAGCCTCTGACGCCGTATCCGCCGGGTATTCCCGTGCTGATCCCGGGCGAACGAGTGACGGCCGAGATCGTAGACTACCTGGAGGACTTGAATGAGCGCGCTGTCCGTGTCTCGGGCCAGGAAGCCGAGGAACTGAAGACGGTCCGTGTGGTCGCCGCCCAGTAGTCGTTTCCGCCCTAAATTGATACTCTGCCCGACTCCCAAAACGAACCGATGAGGATTGTTTCGCATCCTCGTCCGCAAGAGGACAAAAACCCAGGTATGAAGAAGAAAACAACAGCCAAAGAAGCCCCCAAGAAAGCCGCGAAAGCCGTCGCCAAACCCGCCGCCAAGCTGGTCGCCAAAGCAATCCCGAAAGAAAAGCCCGTAAAGATCCCCGTGAAAGCGGAAGGTCCGACCGGCGCCGATCTCGAACTTTACCAGGGTAAGCTCGAAGAACTTCGGGACATGCTGATGACCGCTGTCCGCAAGAAGAAGGAAGAAGCGATTCCCGAAGCCGAAGTCGGCGATGAAGGCGATGTCGCGATGCGTTCGCTCGCGCGTGACCTCGTGTTCGAAGTCACCGACAACGAGCACCGTCTTCTTGAAGAGTGCGAAGCCGCCCTTCGCCGCATCGAGAAAGGCACCTACGGCGTCTGCGAAGCCAACGGCGAGAAGATCGCCATCGCGCGCCTGAAAGCCATCCCGTACGCGCGTTATTGCATCAACTGTCAGGGCCGCTTCGAGCGGACCTAAGAAACATGATCCGCATCCAGACCAGTCAATCGGGCTCCCTTCCGGCTGATTCCAATGTTGTCGTTTTCTCCTTTGAAGGGGAAAAGCGGTCTGGCGCGGTGTACCTGTTCGGCTCCGCGATCGAAAAGGCTTTCCAGATCGCGAAGGAAGAAGGATTCACCGGAAAAGAACTTCAGGTCACGCCCGTCCGCACGCGTGACGGAAATCCCGCCCGCTTCTTCTTCGTCGGTCTCGGCCACGCGGAAGACGCAACCGTGGACACGATCCGCAAAGGCGCCGCGGCCGCCGCCCGGCGCGCGGCCTCGATGTCTCTGTGGAATCTCGCCATCCGTCCGCCGCTGATCGGCGCTCCCGCCGCGGTCGCTCAGGCCGCCGTCGAAGGCGTGATCCTCGGCACCTACAAATTCATCGAGTTCCAGACCCGCGCCGACCGGCGGGCTCCGATCAAGTCACTCACCATCGTCTCCCGCGACGCGACGGAAACGAAAGCCTTCGAAGCGGGCGCCCGCCTTGGCGAAACCTTCGGCGCCGCCGTCAATTTCACCCGCGACCTCGTCAACCGCCCGCCGAGCGACACCACCCCGGCCGAGTTCGTGAAACGTGCGAAGGCCGCTGTCGGCCGCGGCGTGAAGCTCACTGTGTACAACAAGGCCGCGATTGAACGCCTTGGCATGGGCGCGCTGCTCGGTGTGAACCGCGGCAGCGGTCAACCGCCGTACTTCCTCCATTTCTCCTACAAGCCGAAAGGCCGTTTGTTGCGCCGCATCGGCATCTGCGGCAAGGGCATCACGTTTGATTCGGGGGGATTGTCCCTGAAACCCGCCGGATCGATGGAGACCATGAAGTACGACATGGCGGGCGCCGCCACCGTGCTCTCGCTTTTTTCCGTTCTGCCGTCCTTGAAACTCCCGATCGAAGTCCACGGCTTCACGCCGCTCACCGAGAACATGCCGGGCTGCAACGCCGTGAAACCGGGAGACGTGCTGAAGACGATGCGCGGCCGGACCATTGAAGTTCTGAACACGGACGCCGAAGGCCGCCTCGTTCTTGCCGACGCGCTCAGCTTCGCCTGCCGCCAGAAACTGGATGAGGTTCTGGACATCGCCACCCTCACCGGCGCCTGCGTCATTGCGCTGGGGCGCGGCATCGTGGGCCTTCTTGGCACCGACACCCCGCTTCTGAACCGTTTGAAGGAATCGTCGCTAAGCGCCGGTGAAAAGCTCTGGGAGCTTCCACTCGAGAAGGACTACGAGCCGCTCCTTCGCAGCAACGTCGCCGACATCAAGAACATCGGCCCCGTCGGCGAAGCCGGAACGATTCTGGCCGCCCTGTTCCTCAAGACTTTTGTCGATGAAGGATTGCCCTGGGCGCATCTTGATATCGCCTCCACGGGCTGGACGTCTACGCAGACCGCGCTGTCCGAGCCCGGCGCCACCGGCGTCATGGTCCGAACGCTGCTTCAATACCTGGTGAGCTACCAGTGACCGCTGTCCAGGAAGGTTTGAAAGACCTCCGGTTTGGCCATACCCCGGATCCTGACGACGCGTACATGTTTTACGGACTCGCCACCGGACAGGTGTCGATCCCGGGCCACAAGATTGTTCATGTTCTGGAAGACATCCAGTCCCTGAACGTCATGGCGATGGACTCCGCCATCGACGTCACCGCCATTTCGACCGCCGTCTATCCGTACCTGAACGGCAATTACTGGATCATGCCGACCGGCGCCAGCGTCGGACGGAATTACGGTCCCGTGATTGTTCGCCGCGCCGGAGAAGGGACCCCGAAGTCGAAGAAGATCGGCATTCCGGGAAAGAACACGACCGCGTATCTTCTTCTGCGGCTTTTCGCGCCCGGCTACACGCCGGTCGAATACCGTTTTGATGAAATTCCGCGCGCGCTGAGCCGCGGCGAAATCGATTTCGGATTGCTGATCCACGAAGCCCAACTGACCTATGAGACTCTCGGGTTCGAGAAAGTGCTCAACCTCGGCGAAGCGTGGGCTTCTGAGACGAACCTGCCGATTCCGCTCGGCCTCGATGTGGTTCGCAAGGGTCTCGGCAAGGAACTGGCGCTCCAGATCTGGAAAGGGCTTAAAGACAGCATCATCGTCGCCAACGAACAGAAGGACAAGGCCGTCGAGTACGCGCTCCAGTACGGACGCGGACTGAAAAAGGACCTTGGCGAAAAATTTGTAGGGATGTACGTGAACGACGACACCCTGGAACTGGGCGAGGAAGGAGAAGCGGCGCTGAATCTGCTTTTCGACAAAGCGTACCGCGCCGGGATTTATCCCAAACCTACCCCGATAGAGGTGCTTCGTGTCTGAGACTCCGACCAAGACTTTCGCTGATTTTAATCTCCACCCCGTCATCATGAAGGCCATCGACGCCCTCGGGTTCACCGCCCCGACGCCGGTTCAGACCCAGGCGCTGGCCCTCGGAATGGCTGGGAAAGACGTCCGCGCCTGCGCGCAGACCGGCTCCGGTAAAACGCTTGCGTTCGTGGCGCCCGTGCTTCACCGCCTTCTCGTAGAGCCCGCGCCGCTGGCCGCCCGCCCCACCGTTCTCATCATGGTTCCGACGCGCGAACTGGCGACGCAGGTCGACACCGTCGTCGCCGACCTGGGCAAGTTCACCGACATCCGCTGCGTCTCGATCCTTGGCGGTGCCAACTTCGCGCGCCAGGTTCAACTGATCAAATCCGGCGCGCAGATCGTCTGCGCCACGCCCGGCCGGCTCCTCGACCATCTGGAGCGCCGCACGTTCAATCTAAAAAACATCACCACGCTGATTCTCGACGAAGCGGACCGCATGCTCGACATGGGATTCCTGCCGGACATCACGCGCATCATGAACCAGTGCCCGCCGAAGAAGCAGACCATGCTCTTCTCGGCCACGTTCCCGCCGGAAATCCAGTCGCTCGTCACGAAGATGCTGAACGACCCGCATTCGATCGACATCTCACCGTCGGTGCCGTCGGCCAACGTCGCCCAGATCATCTATCCCGTCTCGCGCTCACAGAAGGAAGCCCTCCTTCAGATGATCCTCGCCAACGGCTCGATCGCCTCCGCCCTGATTTTCTGCCGCACCAAGCACGGCGCCGACCACCTGGTCACCGTTCTCCGGAAGTGGGGGAAGTCCGTCGCCGTTATCCACTCGGACCGCAGCCAGACTGAGCGCTACCAGGCGCTGGAAGGCTTCCGCGACCGCAAGGTCCAGATCCTCGTCGCCACCGACATCGCGTCACGCGGCATCGACATCAAGGACATCAGCCACGTCATCAATTTCGACGTTCCACACCACCCTGAGGACTATGTCCACCGGATCGGCCGCACCGGCCGCGCCGACGCCAGCGGAGACGCGTTCACGCTCTGCGGCCCGGATGAAGAACCGTACCTGAAACGCATCGAAAAGTTCATCAACAAGACGCTCCCGCGCGGCGTCATTCCGAATTTCCCGTATCTCGTCCCACCCAAACTCTCCACCGCGAAGGACAACAACATCCCGACCGGCTGGGGAAAAATGCGCCGCCGCATCCCCACCGGGCGCGGAGCGCGTTTCAAGTAGGGACGTTCCCCACGGACCGGCGGCCCGAGACATCTCCCGACCGTCCTGCGCTGGAGATTTCTTGACCCCGCCGCTCCTTGCGGGTGGCCGAGATGCAGCGCTCCGCTGAAACCAACGCCGACAGACTGGCCAACCTGATCTCCCGGGTTCAGAAAGAGGCTGTCGCTACGCCTCAAAAACCGCGCTGAGCGCGTTCGAAGAAATCCCACTCTCGCTTCGTATTCATCGCCGAAAGGCAGCAGTTGCCTGACGGGGTCCGCTATGATAAATCAATACGGTTTCTCGCTCAATTTCAGGAGGATTTCATGACTCAGGACATTCGCGCCATCAACGAGCGCGTTCGGAAAGAAAGCATCTTTGTCGAGGAGATGTTTGGTGAAATCGCCAAGGTCATCGTGGGCCAGCGGTACGTGCTGGAACGCATGCTGATCGGCCTGCTGGCCGACGGCCACATTCTGCTGGAAGGTGTTCCCGGTCTCGCGAAAACTCTCGCGGTGAAGACCATCGCCGAAACGATCGACGCCAAATTCCAGCGCATCCAGTTCACGCCTGATCTTCTTCCGTCCGACCTCATCGGAACGCTCGTCTACAATCCGAAGACCAGCGACTTCACGATGAAGAAGGGCCCCGTGTTCGCGAACATCATCCTGGCCGACGAAATCAACCGCGCGCCCGCGAAGGTGCAGTCGGCGCTCCTCGAAGCGATGCAGGAACGCCAGGTCACGATCGGCGACACGACGCATCCCTTGCCGTCGCCCTTTCTGGTGCTCGCGACGCAGAACCCCATCGAACAGGAAGGAACCTATCCGCTGCCCGAAGCCCAGGTGGACCGGTTCATCATGAAGCTTTCCATCACCTACCCGACCCGGGAGGAAGAACGCGCGATTCTCGAAAAGAAAACCGCCGAGCCGGTGAAGGTGCGCGCCATCATGACGCCCGCCCGCATCGAAGAACTTCGCGCCGTCGTGAAAGACATCTACATGGACGACAAGATCAAGAGCTACATCCTCGATCTCGTGTTCGCGACCCGGAACCCCGACCAGTACAACATGGCCGAGATGAAGGGACTCATTTCCTACGGCGCCAGCCCGCGCGCCACCATTGCGCTGGCGATGGCCTCCAAAGCGTACGCGTTCCTGAAGGGACGCGGCTACGTGACGCCGGAAGACGTGAAGTCCATCGGACCCGACGTTCTTCGCCACCGCATCATTCCGAGCTTCGAAGCGGAAGCGGAGAACAAGACCGCCGATCACCTTCTACATCAGGTGTTCGACGTGGTCGCCGTCCCCTAACCATGCCGGCCGCGTCGGAAAAGACGCTGTCCACGTCCGAGATCTTCGCCAAGACCCGGCGAATCGAAATCCGGACCACCAAGCTGGTGAACAACCTGTTCGCCGGCCGCTACCATTCCACGTTCAAAGGTCGCGGCGTCGAGTTCCTGGACGTGCGCGAGTACGTCCCCGGCGACGACATTCGCACCATTCACTGGAGCGTCACCGCGCGCCTGAATCAGGCCTATGTGAAGCGCTTCCGGGAAGAACGCGAGTTGACCATCCTCATCGCCGTCGACCTGTCGCGCTCTCACCGGTTCGGCACCCGCAACCGCCTGAAATCGGAACTCGCCGCGGAAATCGTGGCGCTTCTGTCCTTCGCGGCGCTGAAGAACAACGACAAGGTGGGCCTTCTTCTTTTTACCGACCGGGTCGAGAGCTACATCCCGCCCCGCAAGACGCGCAAGCACGCGCTCCGTCTCGTCCGCGACGCGCTGGGGTTCCAGCCCGAAGGCGCGGGTACCGACATCACGGGCGCGCTCGAATACCTGAACCGGATCCAGAAGCGGCGCGCGGTCGTGTTCGTTGTCTCCGACTTCATGGACGAAGGCTGGGAACGCCTCATGGGCATCACCCAGCGCCACCACGACACCATTTCGATGGTGCTGGAAGATCCGATGGAACGGAAGTGGCCCGAGGTGGGACGGTTGCTCGTGTCCGACGCCGAAACCGGCGCGCGGGGACTGGCGCCGGGATCCAAAAGTTTTCGCCTTGCCTACGATGAAAAAGCCAACGCGGCCAAGGAAAACCGCGACCGCATTTTCAAACGCCACAAAATTGACCGCGTCGTCTTCCGGACAAACCAGGATCATGTGAAGCCGCTGATGAGTTTCTTCCAGGAACGCGCGCGGAGAAAACGGTGAAAGACCTTCGTCATTCCCGTGAAAGCGGGAATCTAGTCGCTGTAAGAGCCCCAAAGCGGGCCTGGATTCCCGCTTTCGCGGGAATGACGGCTTGGGCGATCGTCGTCCTGTTCCAGCTATCCGTTCCGGTTGTGGCGACCGAAGAGCCGACCGTGGTTCTCCGCGCGGAAGCGGCGCCCAAAGAAATCCACATCGGCGACCGCATCTCGTTCACCATCATGGCGGCCTACAGCGGCGTGGACGTGGCGGAACAACATTTCTCAACGGCGACGGGAGAATTCGAGATTCTCGCCAGCCGCGCCCAGAAGGGGAAACCGGACGCGAACGGGAAAAATACCGTGGCATTCGCCTTCGCGCTGACCACCTTTTCAACCGGGACCATCACGATTCCCGCCATGCCCGTCATGTTCCGGAAGGAAGACGGAAGCCTCATCGAAACGCGCACGACCGCCATCCCGATCACCGTCAAATCCACGCTGGCCGAACAGGGCGACAAGGGCGGGCTGAAACCGGCCAAAGGCCTCTACAACGTCCGCTCTTATCTGTGGATCTGGATCCTGCTGGCCGCGCTCGGCATCGCGTTGATCGTCTGGCTCTGGACACAGCGCACCCGAAGCGGCGTGACGGTCGTTGAAAAGCAGGAACCTCTCATCAGCCCCGAGGACGAAGCCCTGCAGGCACTGGACGCGTTGCTGAGCGAGCCGGTCACGGACGAAACGATCAAGGAATATTACTTCCGCCTCTCGCGCATCCTCCGGCGCTACATTGAACGCCGTTACGGAGTTTCCGCGCTCGAGATGACCACCGCCGAGCTGGTGGCGGCCATCCGGCGCCTCGATCTTCCGCTGGCCGCGGCGCAGACCTTCCGGGAATTCATCGACAACGCGGACCTGGTCAAGTTCGCGAAACTCATGCCGACGCCCGAAGAAATTCCGGCCGACGGCAGCCGCGTCCGGACCTTTGTCGAAGCGACGACGCCCCGCCCCATTGTTAAAGGGGAAGAGCCCGCCAGCGCGGTCGTCACACCGGAGGAACCAAGGCTGTGAAGTTCGCCTTCCCGCATCTTCTCTGGATCCTGGCCGTCATCCCGGTGATGGCGGTCTACCTCCGGTATTTCCGGTCGGATGACCTGCCGTCGCTCCGCGTGTCGTCCCTGAAATCACTTCCCGGTCTTTCCACCTCGGCGCTCAACCGCGTGGTCGCCGTTCCGGGAATTCTCCGGATGATCGCGATCGCGTTTCTCATTTTCGCCGTGGCCAGGCCCCAGCGCGGGCTCCGATCCGAAGAAGTGTCCACAAAAGCGACCGACGTCATGATCTGTCTCGACGCGTCGCGAAGCATGCTGTCGCTCGACTTCAAACCCCTGAACCGATTCGAATGCGCGAAGGCCGTCATCAAGGAGTTCATCCAGGGCCGCCAGCAGGACCGGCTGGGCCTCGTCATGTTCGCCGAATACGCCGTGACCACCTGCCCCTTGACCGTGGACCGTACGGCGCTCCTGGACATCATCGACAGCCTGCAGGTGGGAGATATTTCGCCGGACCAGACCGCGATCGGCATGGGCATCGCGACGTCCGTCCAGCGCCTGAAGGATTCCAAGGCGAAAAGCCGCGTCATCGTTCTTCTCACCGACGGTTCGAACAACGCGGGCTCCGTGGATCCCGTGACGGCGGCAAAGGCGGCGGCCGCCTATGGCATCAAGATCTATTCGATCGGCGCGGCGACGCCCGAAGGCGGCCTGATGCCGGTGGACGACCCGCTCATGGGACGCCGCATGGTCCAGATCAAAAACGACATCGATGAGGACACGCTCCTGAAACTCGCGACGCTGACCGGTGGAAAATATTTCCGGGCGAAGTCGGAAGGCGCGCTGAAGGAAATCTTTAAGGAAATCGATTCCATGGAGAAAACCGACATCAAGGTCACCGAGTACACCGACTATCAGGAGCTTTACTGGCCGCTCCTTCTAGCGGCCGTGGCAACTCTGCTCGCCGAACTGCTGCTGGCCAAGACCGCGTTAAGGACCCTGCCATGATCTCGTTCCATCATCCCGCCGCCTTCGGTTTCTATTCGGGCCTGGCGCTGGTCCTGGCCGTGTTTGCGTGGTCCCGCGCCGTCCGGCGGCGCGATCTCCAGCGCATCGGCGACTGGCGCCTCATCTCATCCCTTTTCCCGGTGGAAGCGCTTTTCCGCCGCCGCCTGAAAGACCGCCTGGCGCTCCTGGCGCTGGCGATTCTCATTTTCGCGAGCGCCGGTCCCATGTGGGGAACGCGCATGAAGGAAGTGAAGCAGCGGGGCGTGGACGTGTTCATCGCCATCGACACGTCGCGCAGCATGCTGGCCGAAGACGTCTCGCCCACGCGTCTCGACCGGGCCAAGCAAAGTCTGGGCCTGCTGATCGAAAAGCTTTCCGGCAACCGCGTCGGCATCATCGCGTTCGCCCGGCGCGCCGTTCTTCAGTGTCCGCTGACCACCGATCCGGACGCCGCGCGCCTATTCCTCAATTCCGTCACCGACCGCACCGTTCCCGAACAGGGAACGGGCGTGGGATCGGCCATTCGCCTCGGGCTGGCCCGGTTTCCGAAAGACCTGAAGTCCGGGCGCGCCATCGTCCTCCTGACCGACGGAGAGGATTTCGGATCCGAGCCGATGGAAGCCGCGAAGGAAGCGAAAGCGGCCGGCGTCCCGATCTTCACGATCGGCATCGGCACGCCGAAGGGCGAAGTCATCAAGGACCGCGACGACCAGGGCAACGTCACCTCGTTCCACAAATACAAGGGGGAGATGGTCGTGTCGCGCCTGGACGACGCCATGCTGACCAAGATCGCGGAGCTCACCGGCGGCACCTATTACCGCTCCAGCTCCTCGGACCGAGAAGTGGATGAAATCGCGGAGGCGATCAACGGCTTCCAGAAGCGCGAGTTCGCGACGCATGTGTTCGACCGCATGCGCGAACGTTTCCAGGTTCCGGCCGCGCTGGCGCTTCTAATCCTGATTCTCGAATTCTTCCTCGGCGAGGCGCCGGGACAGGGACTCCGGATCGTCACCAGGCTCCGCGCCCTTCGCGCGCCGAAACGCGCGGTGGCAGCGGCGCTCCTCCTGTTAATTCTCCCAGTCAACGGCGGGGCCAGCGTCCGGGACAGCCTCCTGCAAGGGAATCGTTTGTTCAAGAAGGGAGATTTCGACGGCGCCCTGAAAGCCTTCGAGTCCGCGCAGAACGACGAGCCGGACAGCGCACAGATCGCGTTCAACATCGCGACCACGAAGTACGCGGCGGGAAAATTTGAAGACGCCGTGAAGGAGTTCGATCGCGCCGACGCGATGGCCAAGGACCCGGCCACGAAAGCGCGGATCGCCTACAACGCGGCCCACGCGCTCTACGCGTCGGGGAAGACGCCGGAGGCGCTCGAGAAGTTCAAACAAACGCTGCGGCTTAACCCGTCGGACGTGGACGCGAAGTATAATGTCGAGTACATAAAGTCCGGCAAGCAGCCGCCGGCGCAGAAGCCTTCACCCAATCCGTCGCAGACGCCGTCCGGAAACGACAAGAAAGACGACCAGAAGCAG
>JAYTIE010000068.1:0-14049 GCA_043732015.1 Elusimicrobiota bacterium
AACCGTTGATCCGCGAGTTGTGTGCGACGCTGCAGGTTGACGAGGAATTTTTCATCCAGTGCCTGGAGGCGTCGGTGATCGAGATTCACGAGGTCGACGGCCACCTTGAATTGGCCAACGCCACGGTGATCCACCTGCGCCGCCTCGAACGCATCTGCGCCACGCTGGAAGTCCCCCTCCCCGCCGCTCTGATGCTCTCCCGCCTCACCCAGCGCGTCGCCGAACTGGAAGAAGAACTTCGCCGCCTCCGTTCGATATCGTGATGAAGAAAGCCACGGACTCGCTGCTCGCGGATCATCAGATGATCCGGAAACTTCTTGGTGGATTTCACGTGGATAGTCCCCGGTTCGCTGAGATCGGGAAGACGCTGGATCGCGTGGTTCGCCTGCACGCCTGGTACGAAGACACGATTTTCATCCCCGTCCTCCGCCGCGAGCCGCTCTTCGCCGCCCGCTACCTGGACGAGTTGGGTACCGAACACAAAGACATCGATCATCTCATGGGCCTCGTCGTTCAGAGCGGCGTCACGCCGTCGCTTGCCTTGGAGGCGACCCTTCGCCAATTCCGCGCCGTGCTGGAAACCCATCTCACGAAAGAAGAAGACGCTCTGTTCCCTCTCGCCGAAAAAATCCTGACGAGCGAAGGCCTGAACCAGATCAGCGCGGAAATGGACCGGCGGCACCCGCCGGCGCCTTGAGGCCTTTCTGATTCAGGAGCGGATCGGGGTCGGGCGCCGGTGTTCTATGTGGTCGCCGATTTTTACCCGGAAGTCGGGGAAGTAGGTTTCGATCATCGCGACATCAAACCGCCGAAAGATGTTTTCCTTCGGCTCCCGGGAGATGAGAAACCGGATGGACGCGCGAACGCATTCTTCCTTTGTCACCTTGGTGCCCGTCAATTCGTGGTAAAGCGTGTCCGTGAGGACGACGCCGTGGCGGGATTCCGTGTTGCTTTCGCGAATGGTGACGTCGAACGTATCGTGGCCGAGCTGCTGGGTTGTGATGGTCATGGCCGAGTCTACTCCCCTTTCCCGGAATCTCCTCCGACTATCCGAGGGAATCGCATCTAAAATGGCTCAACGAACGCTGTTCCGGCCCGTAGTTGGTGTCAGCGGACCTCGAGGGTCCTTCCCATTCAGGAGATACCATGAGAAGTTACAGACACTTGACCTTCCTTACCTTCGCCCTCCTGATTCCCGGAGTCGCAGCGTTAACGTCGTTCGCCGCCGAGGCGAAAACCGCGGAGACGAAACAGGACGAACAGGCTCTGAAGGACCAGGACAAACAGCTGGACAAGTCCGGCTTCCGGCATCAGAACGAGGGCGTGAGCCAACAGATCGATGGCCAGAACATGACCCGGAGCGGCGAAAAGGCGGTCGAGCAGGGCGAGAAGGCGAAAGAAAAGGCGGGCGACATCAACGACAAAATTCTGAGTCTGCGTGGGCAGGCCGCCGAGGCCACCGCCAGGGGCGAGACCGACAAGGCCAAGGCTCTCATCAGAGAAGCCAATGACCTGACTGCGCGTTCCGCCAGGATGGTCACCGAAGGGGAAGAGAAAAAGATATCTGGAAAAAAGCGGGCCGCCCGCGGCGAAAAATTAAGCCGGAAGGGTGAAAGTACCCAGCGCCTGGGCGATCTCCAGCGCAACGCCGCTCAGTAAGGCGGGCCGCCGGCCAGCATCTGGTCGATGAGATCACGTTCCTTCGCGATCTTGTCGGTCGCTTCCGAGAGCAGGTTGAGATAGGTGCTCGGCTCCGAGGTCGAGTTCTTGAGACCCGCCAGCGAGGCTGCGACGTCCGGGAAGGGCGCCGTGTCGAGCGCGTTGGTCAAGTGATAGGTCCACGGGGTCCACGGCTTTTCCACCCACCCGAGTTCCCTGTAGGACGACATGATGGAATCGGTTCCTTCCTGGTGATTGCTGCCCGCGCCTCGAAAGCCCGCCGCCTTGTTCCAGGGAATTTTCTTCTGCGTCTTCTTCGCGCGCTCGAGGGTTTCGCGCGCCTGCGCGAATCCACCCGCGTGAATCTGGTGAAACGCGACGCCCGTCTCCATGAACGTCCGGTCCAGCGCGTTCTTATTGTTTTCGGAGGCCTTCAGCGCGTCGGCCAGCGTCGACATCGCTTCCTTGGGTTGGCCCGCCTTCGTCTGTTGCTCCGCCAGGCTCTCCAGCGCAAGACATCGCATGAACGGCGCCGTCTGGTCCGCGGTTTTGCGCGCGGCGGCGAAATCCCCTGCTTTCGCCTGCGCCACCGCGATCGCGGTCAGGACGGTGGCGGATTCATTGTCGGTGTCCAGCATGTCGAACGTGGCGTGGGCGTCGTCGAGATTCCCCAGCTCCGCCTGCAACGCGCCCACTTCGGCAATCAGGTATTCCTTCAGCGTGTCGGACTTGGGCGCATATTCCAGCGCCTTCTTCAGCGATGCGCGCGCATCTTCTTTATCGCCCGCCTTCATCTGCGCCTTGGCCAGCGTGGTCCACGCGCCCGTCGCGCTGAACGCGTCGGACCACTTGTAGGGATACCAGGCGGCGAGCGCCATCGACGCGCGGGAACCTTCCTTGTCGCCCGCTTTCAACTGGGCGCCCGCCACGTCGCAGAGCGCCAGCATGGTTTCCTGATAGTTGCCGGTCGTGTTGCTGGACGCCGTCATGGCGGCCACCAGTTCCCGGGCGCCGGCGGCGTTCCCGGCGCGCGCGCGGCCTTCGGCGACGGCGAGGCTGACCGCGTTCCGGTTGTTTCCTTCCTCCGTCTCGGCGAAAACTTTTTCCGCGCCTGCCAGGTCATTGATCCGGACCAGCGCCTGAGCCAGTTTGAGCTGGGCGACGCCCACGTAATAGGTCGAGCCGGTCACGCGGGCTGCCGCGACCATGGATTTTTTCAGGATCACGTCGTTGGCGCGGTCTTTCTTGCTCAGCTCGGAGATGGTCTGCTGGAAGGCGTCCTTGTTCGGCGCCGCCGGATGCGCGGCGAGATAGGCGGACAGCCACGCGATGGCGCGGAGCTCGCGGCCCGGTAGGCGGGACTCGGCCAACCCCTGATTCAGAAAAAGAACCGCGGAGTCCGGCGCCTTGTACCAGGCCGCCTTGAATGACTCGAGCGCGCTTTTGAAATCCCCCGCCTTCGCGGCGTCGATGCCCTTGTCCAGGTTCACCTGCGCCTCGAGCGGAAGCGGGTCGTGCGGCCCCAGGGGTGGCGGCGCGGGCTTCGCGGCGAAAGCGGTGGCAGCGAGAAGCGGAATCAGCAGTGCGGCGCGTCGAAGGGCGGGCATCACTTCGCTCCTTTGGCTTTCGGTTGATCGTCGGGCCTGAACAGGAACTCCACATCCGCCGGAACCGGTAACTGCAGCGCGGCGTCCGGTTTCTGGTCGAAGAGATGCTGCGTGTCCTGGTCCTCGGGAAGCTGCAGTGCCAGCTGATACTTGAATTCTTCTTTCGACAGGCTGAGGACGTGTTTGCGGACCGCGTCGGTGGGCGCCTGCTCTTTTCCCGCGCGGAACTGCTTAAAGAAGTGGGAGATCTCTTCGTCCGAGGGCTTGGGCTCGTACGGTTTGATGGCGGCGGCAGCGGCGCGTTCCGCACGCGTGGTCGGCTTGTGTTCGGGGGCGGCGGGCGCGTGGAGAGCTTTCAGATCCGCTGGATCTTCCGCCAGCGCGACGAACCGCTGAAGGCCTTCATTGGTGGGGTCCCGCTTCAGCGCGTCCTGGAACCAGGCCTTCGCCACTTTCCAATCCCGGTTCTCGACGGCGGTGAACCCTTTCTTCAACCGTTCAATCACGTCGGGCGGCGCATTGGGATACGCCTTCTTGATAGAGCGGTCGATGTCCGCGGACACGGCGGGCGGCAGGTTGCGCGCGTCCACGATGCGCGGGTCGCCGTGCGGCGGATACGTTGCCAGGCCGGACGCATTGGCCGCGCCGACGGAGGACGTGAAGTCGAGCCCTGGTGCGACCGCGTTGGACGCCTCGGGGCCGCCGTCAAAGTTCAACGTTCCCATCACCTTGCCCATGCGGTCCATCGCCGCCGCGTTCTGCCGGCTGTGTTCGGCGTCCGCGGCTTTCTGCGCGTCGTCGTTTTTCTTGGCGGCGAGCGCGTTGTTCAGGTTGGTTTTGAAAAGCGGATTGTTCGGCTCGTACTGGACGGCCGTCGTGAAGCGCGCGATGGCCAGATCCCAGTTGCCCGACTTGTAGGCGGTGACGCCTTCGTTGTTCAGCTCGACGCGCCACTCATGCGCCTGCTGTTCCAGCATTGCCTTGTTGGCTTCTTCCTGCCGCTTCGCCGCCTCCGGGTCATACACGGGCGCCGGCGCGCTGGCCCGCCCCATCCGGCAGGCTTCCTCGCACGTCGCGTGCGAGCCCAGGCACTGCGCCTCGCCCGGACACCCGCAGCAGTCACTCCCGTTGCAATTGTTGCACCAAGCGAAGGACAGCGTTGGAGACAGCACGAGGGCCGCGAACAAAACCAGCCGGAAACGTTTCATAGGCGCCCAAAGTAGCAGACGCCGGGACCGGTTCAAAGCAATGCGTGGAAAATTAAGGGTGGGCGGCATCAGCCGCCTTTGAAGGTGTTTACATTCTCAGAGCGATAGCGCCAGGTTGTCGGCGGCGCGCGCCGCTTCGAAGTCCATGGCGGTGACGCCGCCGGCGGAATGCGTGGAGAAGGACACGGTGACCTTTCCGAACTCCAGAGAAATCGCGGGATGATGGTCCGCCCGGTCCGCTTCCTGCGCGATCCGGTTCACAAAGTCGAGGCCGTCCAGATAGTTTTCGTACTTGAACACGCGGACCAGCGCGTTGTCCTTCACGCTCCACTGCGGAACGATCGGCATACGCTGCGAAAGTTCGGACAAGCTGAGCGGCTGACGTTTATCGGACATGGATCCTCCGGAAAAATTTTAGTGACGGCAGGCTGGAGTTTAGCGGAAACCTGTCCCGAGAAGAACCTGTACTGTATTCCTGCAAGGACAGTTTGAGGCGACCGAGTTTCATTGGTTCTCCCCTCAGTGCGCGAGAAAGTTCAGCAGGCGCTCGTCGTTCAGCAGCCGCGACAGGACATCGCTCAGGATTTCGTTCACGTAGCGGGTGTTGGCGTCCGCCGTCGGGCTGAGTCCCACCTTCCGGTCTTCTTCACCGCGATAAGTCCGCTCCAGCGGAGCGCCGCCGGTCGTGGCGACCGCCGTGATGGCGGCCTTGAGATGGACGTCGCCTGAGAACGCGTTGCCGGCGGCTGCATAATTGAGCGTTTCTAGGCTCACGGTGAGTGTCCGGCTGGACGTCGCAACGCCGGCCTCCGTCTTCGTTACCGCGTCGAATCCCTTCTTCCGCAGCCCGTCGACGACCTGCGCTTCCAGAACCGCCGCGGCATTCTGATCGGTGGACACCGTCGCGTTGGCGGTCGCGCCCTGCGAGCCCAGTACGCCGCTCGCCCGGTCATCCGTGGTCACCACCAGAACCCGAATCCCCTTCCCCATGTTTCCCGCCTCCACAGCGGGCGCTGGTTTCAAAATGACTGTCTGCGCCTTCGGCACGCAGGCGAAGAGAACAGGGAAAACAAGCGCGGCAATCAGGAATCGTGTGTTCATGGGATCTCCGGGAATTTTTCTGACGTTGTCGGGTCGAACGGTCCGTGACGGGAAGGCTAGGTTTTTGGCGGGAGAGGCGAAAGATGCGCGTGAATGACCAACAGGGGGATGAAAGGGAGCCCTTTCAGAACCGGTCCCGACCAGGTGTTTCCCCGCCATTTCCCGCCTTGATTCTTCCCTTCCGAAAGGTGAGAAATCCCCCTACACTTCAGCATGGGTCGATCGCACAGGTGTTTCTATTTTTGGGGCGCACTCCTCCTCATACTGGGAGCGGGATCCTGCCAGGCGGAAGTGAAAGACACATGCCATTCACTTTCAATTGGGGTCCTGTATGTGGGCGGGCAGATCCACAAGGGGTTGGGAGACCGATGGGCGGCCGAAATCCGGGGACAAACGGGCGATGCCAGTTCCACGCTCGGGACCGTTCATGCCAACGCCGTCGGCCTTCGCCTTTATCGCTATTTCAATTTGCCGTCCCGTCGCCGTCTTTTTCTGGGCACTGAAGGAGCGCTCACCGGTTCGAAATCGGAGCGCGGCGATTACCGAACGAAGGGCGCCGCTCTCGGGGCTTTTGCCGGGGCCGAACTTTATGCGGCCCGGCGGGTGTCCTTCTCGCTGGATGCCGGGCCTTATTTTTTCGCGACGAAAGTGAAAAACTCGGGGCTCACCCAGTCCGGGATGGAGTTCGTCATCAGCACCTCCATGAACTTTTACCTGCTATGAAATTGAAATACGGATGGCTCCTCGTTCTCTTCATCTTCTTTCCACGATCCGCCGTGGCTGGCCTTAAATTCGGCCTGGGCGCTGCCGCCGCGGAACAAGCGGCGGCGGCGATTGAAGCCGCGGAAACGGAGGCGGCGGCGACGCGCTTGCCCGCGTGCACGGAAACGCCCTACACCGTTTCCCCGCTCGCCCTGAGCGACAACTTCAATATTGAGGGCCTCGGCCACATCGCGCCCTATTCTCACACGCTGCCCACGGAGCACGTGTATTTCATTATTCAGAAATCAACCGAAGATGCCACCAGCTATGACGTCTACGCGCCAGCAAACCTCGTGATCACCCGGATCGTCAAGACGGAGACGTTGATCGGCACGCCTCACATCACGGACTATTCGTATTACTTCGATGTGTGTTCCGGAATGAACGGCTACTTTCACCACGTTGCCTTGTTGAGCGGTAAATTGGAGAGCAGCACGGGAGGCGTCAACAACAATTGCTCCGACTCGTCGGATGGTTATTACCGGAATTGCACCGCGGACACGTCCATCCATGTCAGTTCCGGCGAAGTCATCGGTTATTCGGTCGGTCGACTGGGCAGCTCGCTCGTGGGATTGGACTTTGGAACACACGATCTGCGCACCCCGCCGCTGCCCTTCGCGAATCCCTCCAGGAAAGGGACGGACCAGCTGCACACGGTTTGTCCGGTCGATTATTTTGGCGGAGATCTTCGGTCCAGCCTGAGAGCCCTGCTGGGATCCTACAACGGCATGCCCCTCCGGACCATCGAACCGGTATGCGGAGAGTACAACCAGGACATTTCAGGCAAGGCCCAGGGCAACTGGTACGTGGAAGGCACGCCGCCGGGGCCCGTCCGGGTTGAATATGAAACGCTGGCCCTGGTTCACGACAATGCCGACCCGACGCGCGGCGTTATCTCCGTCGGACAATCGGTCACGGCCCGCGGGCTTTCGTCGGGTCCTTATTACTTCACGCCGGCGACATCGGGCCTCGTGAACCGCGACTTCAATGGCGTGACGCTCGACGGCAACGTTTACTGCTACGAGTCCCCTGGCCTGGTCAGCGCCGTCATCCTTCTTCAAATGCCAACCGCGACCACGCTTCACATCGAACGTCAGGCCATCGCCAACTGCGGTTCCGGACCGTGGTCGATCACCTCAAGCGCGACCACGTTTGTTCGCTAGCGCCGGTCCCGTCAGGGAGAGTGTGGGGTGGCGTGTCGTTCGTTAACCGAAGGTGAACGTGTAGGCCTCCAGGCCGGTGCCGACAATGCGGAGCTCCAGCGTATGGTCTCCGTACTCTCCGTTGACGAGATTGTAAAGCCTGGGGACATCGATCGTGACGACGGCCCCCCCCGCCTCCAGGACAACGTCCTCGCCTTTGTTGGATTCTGTTGCGGGCTTGCCGTCTATCCACACTTCCGCCCGCGTGCCCGCCGACGACCGAAGAACCATGTTTGCTTTATTGGCGTCGAAGCGGATGGCGATGCGGCCAGACTGAGAGGTCATCGTCGCCCGCTTTTTCTCGATCTTCCATTCGCCATCGAGAAGAAAACGATTTTTTCCGGGCGCGGTTGTGCCGCTGAACCGGGTTGGCTGATCGGGAACAATTCTTTCACGATTCCCGATCGCGGCGAGGCGCTCGTAGCCAAGATAGATCTCCGGGGTTTTGATGCGGGAAAATTCGACGCCCACCGGCAGTGCTTCGACGGGCATTTTCACGCTCACGCCGCCTTCCGACAGCAGGGACTGAATCGCCTTTTCAGTCTCTTCGTAGTTTCCTTCGCCCGAATGCGATTCTCGGATCACGCCGGTCCGGTCGAGCAAGTAGTGCGTCGGCCAGGATTTTGTTCCGAATGCTTTCCAGACCGCAAGAGAATCGTCCATCCCCACCGGATACGGAATGGCATACCGCTTGACGGCGCGCTTCACATTCTCGGGTTCGGACTCGAAGGCAAATTCCGGCGAGTGAATTCCGATGATGACGAGGCCCTTGCCGGCGTAGCGCTCATGCCAGCGCTTCAGGTGCGGAAACGTTCGGATGCAGTTGATGCAGGAATATGTCCAGAAATCGACGAGCACCACCTTGCCCCGGAGATTCTCGCGCGTCGGCGGTTCCGTCGTGTTCAGCCAGGAAGTGACACCGCTGAGCGGTGGCATCAGACGATTCTTCGCCGCCGCCACCGGTTGAGTGGCGATGAGGAGAGTGAGCGCGGCGACGCTCGCGACAAACCGGACGGCCGCCACCTTCATTGCGCGGCGGCGTGATCGAAGAATCGCGCGTAGGCGCCGAGGGTGTAATTGAGGCCCGAAGCGAGTTGTGTGCCGGTGACCCGTTGGTATATCGGGACCTGGATGCCCGCGTTGAGAACCCAGGATTGGCCGGGGCGCCACTGAACGCCGGGGGTCAGATAGAGCCGTGTTGATCCGGTATTCTGAACGGTGTTCCCGATCACGCCGGCGCCGCCCCGTCTAGAGGTATCGTGCGCCGCGAATTCACTGTTGAGCTCGCCCGTCAGGCTGAGCGCCGGCGCCGACGCCAGCGTTCGGTTGACGCCGAGGTTGGCCGCCAGAAAGTCCCCATACCGATAATTGGATTCGCCGTTCCTCTGGTAGCTGAGGTCGCCGTATCCCGTGAAAGCGTCGAACACCCGGACCCCGGCGACGCCCAGGATGTAATCAATCTCCCCCGATCCCGGTTGTTCGGTGATCGGCAGGCGATTGCCGGCCCCATCGCGCTCATCCGTGGAACCGGTCGGGAACTCGAGGCCAAAAAGTCCAAAGACTTCGCCCGAGGGGTTCACCACCCGGTTTCGATACAAGGAGAGTTTGGCGAGGAGCGACACATCTCCCAGCCCCTTCGTTCGTTGCTTTACCCGCGCCCCCGTGGTGGCGTCGCGAAACTCCGAGCTGGTGTCCTTGTAGGGCACCGAGAGTATCGCGGTCCATCGGTCGGAGAACCGGTAGTCACTCTGTAGGGTGGTGATCCAGGTGTTTGAGCGTTCGCTGTCCGGATTCGACACCCGGTTTTGCCCGGAAATAAGTTTCTTCCGCGACATATTGCGCACCGTGAGGTTGAAGCCGATTCCGTCGCCGGTCGGCGTGCTGAGACCCGTCACGGATGACCGCGGCGAAACCTGGGCCGAGGAAGAAGGCGGCGTCATCGCGTGGGCGACATCGGTAAAGACCAGCGGCGTGAAGGAGAGGAGATTAAGGAAAAGCCAGGATTTAGGAGTGTTCATGAATGTACTTCGGTAGGCCAGGCGAATAGGTTACAGCCAGTTTAGCGATATGGCGGAACCGTTTCGCTATTTTGGACGGTCCGGCCAGAGATCGTCGATCTCGGCGAGCTGCTGCGCTTCGGTGAATCTCTCCCAGACGATGGCGTTCACGTCCGTCTCTTTTGAAAATTCTCCGGCCGCCGCGTCTTCCCATCCGAGGTGCCGCAACTCCCCCGCGCCCTTGTCGACCTTCCGGATTGAAAAGTTCAGCGCTTCGGTTCGCCAGAGAGCGTACTCGCCCGGAACGACGACAGACGGCTTCTGTCCCAGGCGGCGGGAATAGTCGTCGACCGACCTGGCGATACTCTCGACACTGAGCGCGATATGCAGGCGAGGATTGTTTTTCTGGGTCATGACTGGAGTCTAGTGGAAAGGTGTGCCCTTGAGAACCGACTCTTGCGTACAATGGGTGAGAGGAGTCATCATCAAAAAAATAATCCACCTATCTATCGGGTTGCTTTGGCTTCCGGCCTTTCTCACGATCGTCGGTCTCTCCGCGCCCGCCGCTGAAAAAAGCGGCGCGCTCGATGTCGCGGAGTACGACCGGCGCCTGTTGCGTCTGGCGCACGTCTCCACATCCACCGTCTCGGGCGTTCAAACCATTTCCAGATCGACGTCCACGGTCACCGGCGCCCACCATGTTCCCAAGGCAACGTCCCCCGCGAAGAAACGCTGGCCGGCTAAGGCGCCGTATCCGGACGCCGGCGCCATTCTCCCCTTTCAGCGCGTCGTGGCTTTCTATGGGAACTTCTACTCCAAGCGGATGGGCGTTCTGGGTGAGTATCCGGAAGCAGAGGTTCTTCTGCGCCTGACGCGCGAGGTCGACCGATGGAAGGCGGCGGATCCTGAAACGCCCGTTATGCCAGCGATCCACTACGTCGCCATCACCGCCCAGGGGTACGCGGGCGCGGACAAAAAATATCGCCAGCGCATGCCGGACAAAGAGGTGGAGAGGGCTCTCGCGATGGCGGACAAGGCGCACGGCATCGCGTTCCTCGATGTGCAGGTCGCGCTCAGCACGGTTCAGGACGAGGTCCCGACGCTCGACAAATATCTCCGGCTTCCGAACGTTCACCTCGGACTGGACCCGGAGTTCTCCATGAAGAACGGCGCGCTGCCCGGGAAAAAGATCGGGACGATGGATGCTGCGGAAATCAACTGGGCGATCCGGCACCTGTCGGAGCTCGTCAGGAAAAACGATCTCCCGCCGAAAATTCTCGTGATCCACCGGTTCATCCCGCAAATGGTGACGAGCATGCGCCAGATCAAGCCCACGCCGCAGGTCCAGGTGGTGATCGACATGGACGGCTGGGGCACGCCGGACGACAAACGGACCGCGTATCGCCTTTGCGTCACCCGGAGCCCGGTCCAGTTCACGGGCCTCAAGCTGTTCTACAAGAACGACCTCCGCAAACCAAACAGCCGCCACTTGACGCCCGCGGAGGTCCTGACGTTCACGCCGTCGCCCATCTACATTCAGTACCAGTAGCGTGCAGGCGCGCTCAAAGCAGAAAAGCCCGCCGCCGGGGACTCCGGCGGCGGGCTTCCTGCAATCGGACGAACTTGCCGTCTCTAGAACCGCACGCCGCCCAGAAGGCCGAAGGACACGCCGCCGGCATCGATGTTGTTGCCGAAGAGGTTCACTTCCGCGTGGGAGTAACGGAGGTTCAGACCGAGATTCAGTTTTTGGGTCACGCGGAAGAGAACGCCGCCGCCCACCCAGAGCCCGATGGCGGAGTCGTTGTCATCGGCCTGGACCCTATTTCCGGAGGGCGTCGTCCGCTCGGCTTTCAGGCTGGCATGCACCAGCGACAGGCCGCCACCGACGAACGGGGCGATGCGGCTGTCGTTCTCGAACACTTTGCGAACGCCGGCGGCGAATTCCGTCGTTGCGCCGTCCTCGCTAACGCCGTCCTTATCATCGGATCCCAGGGACTGCAGAATGTCTACCGCGATGCTCACCGGCCAGGTTTGCCGGCGAAAATCCGCCTGAACGCCGAGCAACAACTGGTCCTCCACCGGTTTCCAGTCTTTGTCGTTCATCGTCTTCCTTCCGAGCACACCGTTGATGTTCCCGGTCAGACCCAGGTCCGTCGCCGCCCGCACGGGCGCCACCGCACCGATGCTCAACGCGCCCAACAGCAACGCCGCGCCCATTTTCCTAATAAGCATTCATGTTCTCCTTGGATCGAAATTGATGGCCGATCGGCCATCGCCCTTCTACTACGTCTGGCGCGGCGAATCGGCATGAAGGAATGGAACGTTTCAATTTACGGCGCAGAGACAGCGCCCCGCCCGGCACCGGTTCTCAGAGCGCCAGGTTGTCCGCGGCTCGCGCCGATGGAAATCGCACCCGGTGTGGAGCTACTCGTGCCGGCTGAGGAGCCAGACCACGAAAATGGCCGCGCCCATGGCCGTGAAGAAGGGGCGGGCGGCGCCATTGAAGGCGGCGGAGGTCTGGGCGGCCACCACGAGAGTGACGGAAACAATCAGTTCGACCACCGCATGGACGCGAAACGGAATTTTCTTCGGCACGCCGAGCGGGAAGCGGGTATGGAATGTCATCAGGAAATGAATGACGGCGAGCGCGTAGCTGAGCGTGGCCGGAATGCCGTGCAGTCCGAGAACCGACGGCGCGAACGCGAACACCAGGACCGACGCGTAATCAATGAGCCCGTGTATCTTGAGCGATAGAATTTTCATGCGGAGAGTCTAGAATACCGGCGGCTGTTTTTGGCGCACGGTCGCCGCGGCGGTGCCCAGGCCCGCCCGTAAAACGGCACTCCCGATCGGTCTTTTCGACTTACAGCTTCCCAGATGGAGATTTGAGCACGGTCCCTTACACTCAGGACTGCGGTTCCGCTTCGTCATCCTTAACTTCAAACGCGACCACGTTTATCCGCTGGCTGAGGACGCATGAAGGCGTGTCCTTTCAGCATATTCTTCCGGAGATACTCGATGAGAGTCCTGGAAGAACTTTCTTTCCTCGTCACCACGTAAATCGATTCGAAGAGGCTCCAGTTTTTTGGCCCCTTGATCGTCACGAGCCCCCCCACGGGCAGGCTGACTGAGACCGTATAGGCATTGAGCGGGACGATCCCCTCGCCGGAAAGCGCCATGCGCCGGGCCAGCTCCACGTCCTGGATCTCCGCAATGATGTTGGGTTTCACCTTCCATTCTGCAATCAGATCGAGGATTTGCCGGTAGATCTGACTCGGCGACGACGGAAGAAGAAATGGCGCGCCGTTCAGGTCCTGAGGCATCCGCCGGAATTTCCTGGCGAGGGCCGGCGTGGCCGCCAGAACAATCGGCACCTTGCCGATCAGGCTGCTTTCAAATTCTTCACGGTCCTGACTCCGGATGCTGACGTCGGTCAGCAGGGCCTCGAGGCGGAACTCCCGCAGGTCCTGCAGCAGATCGTCGAGGTCGCCTTCTCTCAGGACGAGCTGGGCCGACGGCGAATAGGTGCGCAACGATCGAAGCAGGGCGTGCCCGAAGGCGCGCGGGGTACCGTTCAGAACGCCCACCTCTATTACTTTCCGCTGCGTCGCCGGCGCGTTCTTGAGGACGTCCTCCAGTTGATTCCCGATTTCGAAAATCTGTCTCGCCAGCTGGAGGACCTGCTTGCCTTCCGGCGTGAGCACGAGGCGGTTCTTCCTTCTTTCAAAAAGCTTCCGCTTGATCGCCTTTTCGAACTTCTGGAGTTGAAGGCTCAGCGTGGACTGGTTCAGGAAAAGCTGCGCGCTGGCCTCCATCATCGTGCCGGATCGCGCGATGACGTAGAAGTAATAAAGATGGTGGTAGTTGAAAGGAATCATTGATTTAGCCAATAGCCTAATACGATTTTATCTATTTTACAAATAAAGCTCCGGGTCCTATATTCGCTCCTGACGGATCAATCTCGATGAAGGTCAGGAGGCGGTCTTGGGTGAAATATTAAGAATGAATCTTCTTTCTCCGCTGGCGCTGGCGTTTGCGCTGGGCGTTTTCTCCAAATGGATTCGGAGCGAGTTTTCCATGCCGAAAGAGCTGTATCAGTCCCTGGCGATCTATCTTCTGTTCGCGCTGGGGCTGAAGGGTGGCGTCGAACTGGCGCACGCGACGTTCGCTCAGATCGCGTTTCCCATTCTGGTCACCCTGGCGCTCGGATGCCTGACGCCGCTGATCGCCTATGTCGCCCTTCGAAAGATGGGCGGGTTCTCGATCGCCAACGCGGCGGGCATCGCGGCGCACTACGGTTCGGTGTCCGCCGTGACCTTTATCGCCGCCCAGCAGTTCGTGGCGGCGGCAGGGGCGCCGGCGGAAGGATTCATGCCGACTCTTCTGACCGTTTTGGAAAGCCCGGGCATTCATATCGCGCTCGCGATCGGGGCCATCAAGATTTCCCGCGAAAAGGCCGCTCATGTGGCCGCCGCGGCGGCCGAAGGCCGCGATTCGGCCTCGGTGCTCGGGA
>JAYTIE010000069.1:0-5469 GCA_043732015.1 Elusimicrobiota bacterium
TCCGTCGCCGTGCCGTTCAACGTGACGACCGTGCCCTCAGTGACCGTCTGCGTCGCGGGCCCGGCGTTCACCACCGGCTTGGTGTTGGCCTTGACCGTCACCACCGTGCTGTCGCTCGCTGACTGCCCGTCGTTCTCGGTCACCGTCAATCTATAGATATGAGTGCCCGTTGTGGCCGGCGCGGTGAAAGTCGGGTTGGGAATGTTCGGGTCCGAGAGCGCCATCGCGGTTCCGGCGGTCTGGGTCCAGAGATAGGAAACGATCGTGCCGTTCGAATCCGTGCCGCTTCCGTTCAGCTGTCCCGTTTTCAGGACGCGCACGATGACGTTCGTGCCCGCGTTGGCAACGGGAGCGACGAGGACATTGTTGATGACCACCTCAGTCTCAGCCGTGGTGTCGCTCACCACACCGAGCCGGTCCACGCTGGTCACCGTGACCCTGAACTTCTGTGCGAGGCCGCCGGCGCTGACCTCCGGGGCCGTAACGCCCAACGACGTAACAACCGGCGCCGCATCATAAAGGATCACGGAATCCGGCGCCGTGCGCTCGTATCGTGTGTGCGTCACCGTGTCTTCCTCAAGATCCGTGATCTTGACGGTCAGCGTGAAAGTTCTTGTTTCATTGACGGGATTCGGGGACGCCGACAGCGTGACGCTCGGCTCCGCGTGCGCGCGGACGGCCAGAAGGAGGGCCAGCGAGACGCCAGACCAGAAACGGGGAGCGCGAGTTTGAGACGGTAAACCGGACATTCTTCTCCTGAGAGCGGGTCCAATAAATACAAAAGAAAAAGGCCGCCGGAGAGACTTTCCGGCAGCCTTTTTCGACGAGAAGAGAAGAAGGGAATAAAAGCGGGTTTGTCGACGGAGAATTCACGCTGATTTGGCGATATTTTTGGCGAATATGGACCGTCAGCGACGCACGCCGACCCGATCGGAAATGGCCCCCTGCGCACTGCCGTCGTGAGCGCGAATCTGGACCACATAGGCGCCGTTGCCGACCGGCTCGCCATCGCCGCTGCGGCCGTCCCAGGACAGCCGGTTATCGCCCGCCGCCCCGCCATCCGTTCCCGCCGGGGCATGAATCTCGCGAACCTGACGGCCAAAAATGTCCGAGATCAGAACTGTCACGTCTGCGGGAGAACGAAGCGTATAGCCGATCGTCGCCCCGCCCGACGACGGATTGAACGGGCTCGGAAAAACTTTTGGATTCGCGATTATTGGACTGACCGGTGCGGCGGCGGCCGGCGCGACGGGCGGCGCGGCGGGCGGGGTTGAAGCCGTCTGCGGCAGGACGTGAACGGTGACCGAGTCGGAGGTGGTCAGAAATCCGTCGGACCCCGACAGCCGGAACACATAGAGCTCGTCCTTCTCGACGTCGGGCGCCACGAAAAAGGCCTGCAGCGCCGACTCGCTCTTGATGTCGATGGGGCGTGGGCCGGAGACTTGCGTCCACAGAACGCTCACCGCCGTTCCGTCCGGGTCACTGGCGGTTCCCTGAAGCGTTACGGTCGCGCGGGCACTCACGGTCCGGTCGGGTCCCGCGTTGACCACCGGGGGACGGTTCTTATCGCCCTTGTCCTTCGCCTGCACGGTCACGACCACCGAATCGGAGGCAGCCAGCGATCCGTCGGACCCTGTCAGGCGGAATACATAGAGCTCGTCCTTCTCGACGTCCGGCGCCGTGAAAAAGGCCTGCAGCGCTGCGTTGCTGTTGATGTCGATCGCGCGAGGGCCGGAGACTTGCGTCCACGAAACGCTTACCGCCGTCCCGTCCGGGTCACTGGCGGTTCCCTGAAGCGTCACGGTCGCGCGGGCGCTCACAGCCCGGTCCGGGCCCGCGTCGACCACGGGGGGACGGTTCTTGCTGCCCTTGTCCTTCGCCTGCACGGTCACGACGACCGTGCTGGAGGCGGTCTGCCCGTCGTCGTCGGTAACGGTCAGCACGAAAGTGAGAGCCCCGGCGGACGCCGGCGCCGTGAAAGACGTCGACGGACGGGCTGGATCGGACAACGTCACGGGTTCCCCCGTGCTTTGGGTCCATGCATAGGAAACAATGCTGCCGTTGGCATCCGCGCCGCTTCCATTCAGTTGCGCCGGCGTCTGCGCGGCCACGGTGAAATCAGCTCCCGCGCTGGCCGACGGCGGCACCAAGACGTTTCGGACAACGACTGACTCTTCCACCGCCTGCACGGCGGACTCCTCCTCCACATCCTTTTTCTTGCGGGTCGTCACGGTGAGCCGGTAAACCTGCGTTATTCCCCCGGGGCCGACAGCGGGCGCCACGACGGGAACCGACAGCGAGACGCCGCCATCAAAAAGGACGGACGGCGTGGGCGAGATCTGCTCATACCGGGTGTTGGAAACTTTGCCGCCTTGAATGTCCGCAGTCAACACGAAGGAGCTTTTCTCGTCAACGGGGTTGGGCGAGGCGCTAAGGGTGGGGGCAGGGGCGGCGTGGGCACTGACCGCGAAAAGAAGCAGGCTCAGCGAATAGCCGAACCTGTGACAGCGAACCCCGAAGACTGGTGATGAGCGAAACATACGAGCCTTATACGGACGACACCCGCAATCGGTTGAAAAATTTCAGTCGTGCCTGGACGCCGGGCGTGACTTTTCGTGATGAACCGGCTCAGCCACCCGGTAAAACGCCGACGCCCGGTACCTTTCCAGGATTTCGGTGAGCAGAACCTTGATGACGCCCGCCGTGGGCACCGCGAGCATCATGCCGAGCAGCCCGCCCGCCTTGCCGCCCACGATGAGCGCAATGATGACCCAGAGCGGCGAAAGTCCGACGTTTTCACCCACGATTTTCGGCGACAGGAAGTGACCTTCCAGAAAGTTTGTCGCCGCGAACAGACAGCAGATCGCGATGATGTGACCGGCGCCGTGATAATCGACGACCGCCATCAACACCGCGAGCACGAGGCCCGTGATCTGCCCCACGAACGGCACCATGTTCAGGAATCCGGACAGGATGCCGATGAACAGGCCGAACGGCACGCCCAGCGCGACCAGGCTGATGGAAAAGATCACGCCCAGAATCGCGGCGACGGACATCTGACCGCGGATGTAACCGGAGAGAACCCGGTCCACGCGGAAGTACAGGTCGCGCGCGTACGGTTGGCGGCGCGGCGGAATGAGCGCATACACGTAGCTGCGCGCCTGCGGAAGGTCCCGGCACACATAGAAGAAGAAAATCGGGATCACGAGCAGGTTCAGGAAGGAGATCAGCACGCCCACGGCGCTGGACAGGAAATGGCGCGCCGCGTTGACGGCGGGATTGATCGACTCCATGTTCCCCTTCTGAACCTGGCCGCGGAGCCGGTCCACGAGCGCGTCCACGTTGCTCGGAATCGCAATGCCGAAGCCGCGCGCGAACGTCGACACGCGATGAAGCGCCGTGCCCAGAAGATCCGGGAAATTATGAATGAAGTCCTGCGTTTCCGACACCACCAGCGGAACGAGCGTCGCAACCAGCAGCGTTACGAGTCCGCCCAGAACCACCAGGATGCCGACGGTTGACCAGGTGCGGGAAACCTTACGCCGCGCCAGCCAGTCCACGAGCGGGCTGAACGCGTAGGCGAGCCCGAACGCGATAAAGAGCGGAAGAAGATCATCGCTCAACAGGCACACGACCGCGACCGCCGCCACGAGGAATGCGGTCACGCCCAACTTCCACCGGAACCGGTTCTGGCTTAAATTTTCGTTCATAGGAGATGAGTCTAGCGAATGGTCACGCGACCATTCATTTCTTATTGTCTTTTCATGAAAGCCATCGCTGCTTTTCCGAAAGAGAAGAAAGTCCGGTTAATAGACCACCCCGAGCCGCGCATCACGGCCGCCGGCCAGGTGAAGGTGAAGATGAAAACCGTGGGCGTCTGCGGCACCGACCGGGAAATCTGGAACTTCGATTACGGCACGCCCCCGCCGAATTCTCCCTACCTGATCACCGGCCATGAATCCCTGGGACAGATCGTTGAAATTTCAGACGGCGTCACGAACCTGAAGGTCGGCGATCTGGTCGTGCCGACGGTCCGGCGCGGCTGTCCTGAACAGTGCGCGTCCTGCCGGGACGGCAAACCCGACTTCTGCTTCACGGGACACTTCACCGAGCGCGGCATCAAGGAGCGTCACGGCTACATGACCGAGTTCATCGTCGACGACGCGCGCTTCATGAACGTGCTTCCGGCCACGCTGTCGGACGTCGGCATGCTGCTCGAGCCGCTGACGATTACCGAGAAAGCGCTGATGCAGACCTATCTCATCCAGAGCCGCCTGCCGTGGGAATGCCAGATCGAACCGGGCACGGCGAACAACGCCGCAGACAAGACCTGCCACAACGCGCTCGTGCTGGGCGCGGGGCCCGTGGGCCTTCTGGCCGCGATGGCGTTCCGGGTTCTCAACATGAAGGTCTATGTGATCGCGCGCACACCGGCGCCGAACCCGCGGGCCGCGATCGCTGAAGCCATCGGCGCCACCTATCTCTCTAGCGACACCCTGTCGGCCGCCGACATCGCGGCGAAAATCGGCAACATCGATCTCGTTCTGGAAGCGACCGGCGCGGCGAACGCCTCGTTTGATTTCCTTCAGGTATTGGGGACGAACGGCATCTTCATCTTCACCGGGGTTCCGGCGCCGCACAAAGACCTGACGCTCGACGCCGGCACGCTGATGCGGAACATCGTTCTAAGGAATCAGGTCGTCCTCGGCACCGTGAACGCTCCGAAACAGGCGTTCGAGAACGGCGTGCGGGATCTCGCCGAGTTTGTGAAGCGCTGGCCGAAGGAACTGGCCGCGATGATCACGAAGCGTTACCGGCCGGACGACATTGAGGAGATTCTCGCGGGACGGGACGGCGTGAAATCGGTGATCGACTTCTAGTGGGAGAAGCCTTCCAGGCAGCGAAGCACCAGCGCGGTCCAGCCGGTCTGGTGGCTGGCGCCGACGCCACGGCCGGAATCGCCGTGGAAGTATTCATAAAAGAGAACGAGGTCTTTCCAGTTCGGATCTGACGCGTAACGCGCGTCGTCTCCATGAACCGGGCGCTTGCCCGACTTGTCCGGCAGGAAAATGCTGGAGAGGCGCCCCGCCAGCTCCACCGCGACCTGGGACAGATTCAGTTTGCGGCCCGATCCCGTCGGGAATTCCACCTTGAAATCGTCTCCGTAGAAATGGTGATAACGCTCCAGCGCCTCGACGATGAGATAGTTGATCGGAAACCACACGGGTCCCCGCCAGTTCGAGTTGCCGCCGAAGAGTCCGGAGTCCGATTCCGCCGGCTGGTAGTCAACGCGGTATTCGCTGCCGTCGCGCTGAAGAACGAACGGGTGTTCCGCGTGATAACGCGACACCGACCGGAGGCCATGAGGCGACAGGAATTCCTTTTCATCGAGCATGACTTTCAGGACGCGCTCAAGACGTTCGCGCGAGGGAATCGCGAGCAGCCGGTGGCCGTGTTTCTTGTCGCCGT
>JAYTIE010000070.1:0-13994 GCA_043732015.1 Elusimicrobiota bacterium
GTTTCAATGGCTGGGAAAGTTGATTGAGTCATGTTTTTCCGACGGAAACCTTACGAAATGGCGGCGTTCTCTCGCAATGCGAGGCCTCCGGCAAATTCCATCGGGGAAACACCTAGGCCGGGAGCTAAGGTCCCTGTTACCGGTCCATGACGGCGCCCGCGTCGGCGCTCATCACGTGCGCCGCATAGCGCGCGAGCCAGCCGCGGTTTACCTTCGGCTTGAAAGGGGGCAGTTTCTCCCGCCGTTCGGCCAATTCGGCCTCAGAAACAAGCACGTTCATCTCGCCCGTATTGGTGTCGATCTTGATCATGTCTCCCGCCTGGATGAGGCCGATGGGGCCCCCTGAGGCGGCTTCCGGGGACACGTGTCCGATGCAGAGGCCGCGGGTGCCGCCCGAGAAGCGGCCGTCCGTGATAAGGGCGACGCGGAGTCCGGCGCCCATGATCGCCGAGGTGGGCGCCAGCATTTCCTGCATGCCGGGGCCGCCGCGCGGGCCTTCGTAACGGATCACGACCACGTCGCCGTTCTTAACTTTCCCGTGAAGCACTCCTTCCAGCGCGTCTTCCTGGGATTCAAAAATGTTCGCGGGTCCCTCGAAAGTCAGCATGTCCGCGGTGACGCCGGCCGTTTTCACGATGGCGCCCTTCGGGGCGATGTTGCCGAACAGAACGGTCAGGCCGCCGGTCTTGGAGAAAGGCGCGTCATGCGGACGAATGACATTTCCGTCGGGCGCGGGCGCGTCTTTCACCAGATCAGCGAGCGTTCCCGTGACCGTCTTGCAGGTCAGGTCGAGTCCGCAGCCGGACTTTTCCACTTCCTTCAAGATGGCCGCGATGCCGCCGACGCGGTGAACGTCTTCAATGTGGACGTCGGCCCGCGACGGGCTTACCTTGCAGATGCAGGGCGTGCGGCGGGAGAGGAGATTGAGGCGGTTCATGTCGTAGTCGACGCCCGCTTCGCGGGCGAGGGCCAGCGTGTGAAGAACCGTGTTCGTGGATCCGCCCATCGCCATGTCGAGGATGAAGGCGTTGTCGAGCGCGGCCTGCGTGATGATGTCGCGGGGGCGGATTTTCAGATCGATGCAGCGCTTCAGCACCGCGGCCACTTTTCCGACGAGCGCTTCGCGGTCGGGGTTCGTGATGTAGCCGTCGCCTTTCTTGGCGGCGGCGGGAATGGTGCCGTTGCCGGGCAGCGCGATGCCGATCGCTTCACCGAGGCAGTTCATGGAGTTGGCCGTGAACATTCCGGAGCACGATCCGCAGGTCGGGCAGGCTTCGTCCGCCAGCTGGGTCAGTTCCGCCGTCGACATCTTGCCCACGGAATGTTTGCCGACGCCCTCGAACACGGTGATGAGGTCCGTGTTGTTCTTGCCGGCCAGCATGGCGCCGCCGGAGATATAGACGGCCGGGATGTTCATGCGCGCCATCGCGTTGAACATGGCGGGCACAATCTTGTCGCAGTTGCCGAGGCCCACCCAGCCGTCGCAGGGATGGGCGGTCAAAACGGTTTCGATCTGGTCGGTCATCAGCTCGCGGCTGGGCAGCGAGTACTTCATGCCGAAATGGCCCATCGCGATGCCGTCGTCGACCGCGCCGCCGATGTTGCAGTACCAGGTGTTGTAGCCGAGGTTCTTCAGTTCGGCTTCAATCTGATGGCCGAGCGGTTCCAGATGGGCGTGGCCCGGGATGTGGGTCGTGTAGGAGTTCACCACCGTCACGAACGGCTTCTTCCGGTCTTCGACCGATTTGATGACGCCGGCGGCCTTGATCAGGGACGCGGCGGGAAGCATCTTGTCGCCTTCGCCTATAATTCTGCTACCCCGGCGTCGAAGTTCGGCGATTCCGGGATTAAGCTCATCTTTGTCGTGCTTGTCGGTCATAATGGTCTCGTTCAGATTGGATTTGCCTGAGCAGGAGCCCATGATACTACGGAGAGAGGAGACTCGATGAAACGTTTGTCCCTGATGATGGCCTTGCTGGTGGGGATGGCCGCCCCCGGTTTCGCCGCCGATGCCGTGCTGAAAGGCTTCCGCGGACACGTGAGCGTGCGGCCCGCCGCCACCGGCCAGTGGGTCAAAGCGACCCCAGGATTCGAGTTGAATGAGAAAGACCAGGTCATCACCGGCAAGAACGGCGCTGTTCAATTGTCCTTCGCCAACGGGGCCACCATGCTGGTGAAAGAGCGCTCCCGGTTCTCGATGGGCGTCGATCGGGTGGGCAAGCTGGTCAAATTCCGCACCGGCGAGTTCCTGATCGGCCTTCGCAAGAAACTCGAAGGGAAGGACCGTTTCCGGGTCCGCACGCCCGTCGCCGTCGCTGCCGTCCGGGGCACGGTTTTCTGGGGGAAATCCGACAAAATTGACGGCACGCAGTTCGCCTGTTTCACCGGATTCATCGATGTGACCGCGAAGGGCAAGAAGGTCACGCTTCTCCCGGGTCAGGCGACGTCCATCAAGCCTTTGGAAGGGCCGGCGGAGCCCGCACCGAGCGCCATCCAGATGGCCTACATCCAGAACTTTTCCGTCGATGGATCCCTGCAGGGGATTGATGATCAGATCACCGCGGAAAACGCGGCACCGGCGGATGCCGCCCAGCCCGAGCCCGTCTCGCCTCAGTAGCCGTCCCCTTTCCCAATCAGCCGCAATTTCGGTAGAGTCCCGGGCATTCTAGGAGTGCCCGCACCCGTCTTGTCCAGCCACCGTTTCTCTGTCATCCCTGTTGCGTTGCGTCGCCTGACCACCGTTTTTCAGGACTTCGGCCCAGGCTCACGCCCGGCGAGCGCCCGCACGCCCGCCCAGATTCACATGCGGGGCCGCATGGTGGCGGCCGTCGGTCTGCTGACCGGCGGGTTGATCGCCGTGACCTGGGCGAACTCGCCCTGGTCCGGTTCCTACAGCGTTCTTCGTGACACCGAGCTCCTGTTCGGCCCTGTCTTTTCGCCAATTCGGGCGTCTTTCCGTTTGTTTATCAACAATTTCCTGATGACCCTGTTTTTTCTCTCGGTCGGTCTCTCCGTGCGGCGGCAGGTGGCCTTGCGCGGCGGAGGGCCGTCCCTCCGGATGCCGTTGGCGGCCGCGCTGGCGTCCATTTTCCTGCCGGTGGTGATTCTGTTCGTGGCAACGCGGTCGTTGCTCGGGCCCTGGGGTTGGCTCGTGGCTTTGGGCGCGGACCTGGGGTTCGTCGCTTCGGCGCTGGCGCTGGCCGGCGTCGGAGAGACGGCGCCCGCGCGCCGCTTCACGCTGACCTGTTCCGCGGCGGGCGATATGGTCGCGGTGATCGCGCTGTTCCTGCTGGGCGGCGCGTTCTTTTTGCCGACGCGTTTCCTGCTCACGCTGGTGGTGGGCTTCGCCTATGCCCTGGCCGCGCGGGCGAAATGGTTTCGCGCCGTGCTGCTCGTGATCAGCGGTTTCATTTTCTGGGCCTGCTGGTCCGCCGCCGGATTGCCGCCCGCGCTGGCGGGCGCGTTCCTGGCCCTGTTCGCGGCCAATCGTCCGGAGGCGGACGAGCGGATCACCGCGGATGCGGCCGACAAACTTCTCGATCGCTATGACGACGCCGTCGACGATACGAACGGTGACCGTTGTTCCGCGCTCGCCGCGGGACTCGGCGCCGTCGCGCGCCGCGCGGAACCCGAAGTGGACCGCTGGCAGCGGCGTTTGCTTCCGTGGATCGCGCTCGTGGTGATGCCGCTTTTCGGATGGGCCAATGCGGGCGTGGTTCTGGACCATTCGGGACTGGCGTTGGTGGGCGTTGTGACAGGCGCTTTTTTCGTGGCGATGTTGCTGGGGAAGCCGGCGGGTTTTCTCGCGATGTCCTGGTTCTTCTCCCGCCGGGGTCGGGGCGGATCCATGGATGAAGTTCCGCTCCGCGAAGTTTTTGGTTTGTCGCTCTTGTCCGCCGCCGGCGGCGCGATGAGTGCCTACGCCGCCGTCTGCGTGATCCCGCCCGGAAACGCCCGCGATGCCGCGGTCGTTTCCATCCTGATCGTCTCGGTCATTGCCACCCTCATCGGCGCCGTTGTCGCGCGCCGTCTCAAAATTTCCTAAGACGCCTGCTTACTTCAGCAAGGTCTGAATTGCGACGTTTCCCGGCGCTCTGACGAAGTCCTCGATCTGGGTCGCCTGATTCCGGCCGGCCCCATCGACCAGCGGGAGCTGTAGCCGAATGGGGGCGTTTGACTGGTCGCTGTTGTGGTTGGCCGCGACCACCAGCAGCGCTCTGACTTGGTGCGTTGGCGGCAGGGCGGCGAGATTGTCCCGCACCTTCTCATTGCCCAGGATCATTACGGCGTTCGCGAGAATCCGCTTCTGTTCGCCCGACACGGGAAACTTCACGGCAGCGAGGAGCGCCACTGCTTCTTGGCGCCCAGGGGCCCCTGCTGCGGGGAAGTTCGTAAGCCCATTGTTTAGCACGGAAAGAATCGCCGCGGCCTGCCCACGTTGATCGGCCGGAAGCGTCGCGACTTTCGGGTCGTTGGCCACCTTCACAGCCGCAGTAATATTGGCCAGCGTAACGTTTGCGGGTGCGAGTGGGGGAGTGATGCTGATTATTGTCGACAAAAGTTTGGAACCTGGTTCCGCCCCGAGCTGGGTCACGTCACCGCGCAATTTGCCCCCGTCCTTCGTGTTCGCGCCCAGCGCGATCGTGGCTCGCCCCTGCTCGCCCGCCGGCATGGCGGCGATGATGTCCGGCATGCCCGGGGTGTTCATCGTTCGCTGGGCATCCTGTGCCTGTCCCTTCAGAGTAACCAGTGATCCTGCCTGATCGTTGTCTGAATTCAAGGCCGTCCCACTGTTTATTCGAATCACACTCTGTCCCGCTGGACTATTGGCGAGCGCGGTAATCAGACTCCCGCGTGCGGTGGCGTCACCCGGTCCGCCAACAAGGGCGACGGTATTTCGGAGATCTGTTCCGTTTTGCCCCGTCCCTCCCAAAAGGTGAACTGTGGTCTGGACTTGGGAGGGGACCATTCCTGAGACGGCATCGACCAGCCCCGGTTTACTCAGAACCCGGCCGGCCATTTGCGTGAAGGCCACCGCCCGGTCTTGCGTCATCACGGTGGGTTTCTGATTGGCGGCTCCCGGAGCTGCGGGAACCAACATGGCCTGAAGGACGGTCGCCTGAACCGCCGGTCCGCCGGGAAGGGCGGCGATATTCTTTCTCAGCGTATCGCCCTGTGAGGGACTGCCCATCAGCATCGTGAGCTGTCCGCGCTGGGTCTCGTCGGGAACCTGGGCGAGCGCCGCCGTGACGTCGGGATCTTTGATCACGCGAAGTGCCGTCGTGATCTTCTCCGGTGAGGACCCGACGGACTTGAAGACCTCCAACGCTGCGACGCGGCCGGCGGGATTATTGATGTTCAAGACCGCGTTAGAAATTTGGGGATTGCCCATGAGCGGAGCGAACTTACCCTGCTCCGCGGGCGACAGATTGCCCAGGAACGCCACGATCTCTGGGCCCTTCGGCCCCTTCAGGATGTCCGCAACTTTGGACAGGAGTGCGGATGGGTTGTTCGCGGCGACGTTCATGACGAGGGTAATGGCCGGCGCTCGCACTGGATCTCCAGCCCCGTTTTTCTCCGGCAACGCCGCCAGGGTCCGAGCGGCGGTAGGATTCAGCGTCAACCTTGGCAAGGCTGCCGCCTGTTCATTGGCAGGAACATCGGCCAAAACCGTCAGAATGGCGCCGCGATCGCCCGCGTTGAGATGGGACGCCATGAGCGGGGCGTTTGCCTGAATTATCACGGGATTGGCCGCGATGAGTTGCGCGGCTGCGGTCCGGTCCGCTCCAGCGGGGATGGCGGCAAGGGCGAGCAAAACTTTTCCTTTCTGGCCCACCGGTGCGGAGTTTACGGCAGCGGCGACATCCGTGTCCGCCATGGCGGTAACGGCCGTCTTGGCGGCTGCAATACGGCGCTCGGGGGGCACTGTACTGTTGGCGCCCGTCAAAGTCGTGTTGACTTCCGCTCCCACGTCCGCGGGAATGTCTCCTTTGTTTGTCGCGACAGTAAGAACGGCGGTTGTGTCCGCATTGGATTTGGCGGTGGTGGCGACTCCCGGTGTTACCGCGAAAGTCGTGTCGGGCCGGTAAGCGGACGCGCCGGGTTTAATTTCATTTTCCACCGCGTTGTTGTTCATGGGAGGGGCTGCGTGAACCGGGGGAATCGTCAATCCGGCAATCAAGGCGAGCGAAAGAATGCGTTTCACGATCAGGCCCCCATGAACTTCGACTGGTGATGAATGAGCATGCCCTGCAAAAAAACGGAGTGTCTTTAAAACTGAATTAATTTTTGGCGAATATCATGGCAGAACCGTTGCTACCTGAGCGGTGGAAAACTCCCTATAATGGATGCCATGCTCATTCGACACGCCATCGACGCCGACGTTCCGGTCATCGCCCGCCTCATTTCGAAAGCGACCCGCAACGGGAAGATCCTGAAGCGCCAGCCCAAAGAGATCCGCTACAACCTGAAAGCCTTCTTCGTCGCCGAGGAAGAGGGGGAAGTGATCGGGTGTTGCGCGCTCGAAATCTACAACCAGAAGCTTGCCGAAATCCGGTCGGTCGCCGTCACCAAAGAACGGCAGCGGAAGGGCGTCGCGACCGCCATGCTGAACGCTTGCATGAAGGAAGCGCAGCGCCGCGGCATCTTCGAAGTTCTCGCCATCACCGATCGCCTCAACCTCTTTAAACGGCACGGTTTTTCCGAACAGCTTCACGGCCAGAAGGCTCTTTTCATCCGCCCCTGACGCCTTCGGCGTATTTCGCCGGAATTCGGCCCGATTCACGCTCAGTTCTCAATCTGTTTTTGGTTTACGTCTTGTTTACGCTCTGTTAATGAAAGTTTAAGGCCTCCCGGGTATCTTCTTGAAGAACCCATGGCCCCTCGATCCCTCCTTATCATTCCCATCTTTCGCCGCGCGCTGGCCGCGGTGCTGGCCGCCGTGGTCGCGGCGCAGCCCGTTCTTGCGAACTTCGCCGAGCCCGGCCGCGTGCCCCTCATCCCCACGATCCGGATTATTCAGGACATTCACGCCCACGCGGAAGCGCAGCGCAGCATCGCCACGGCGCTCGGGCGCCTTCAGCGTGAAAAGGGGGGCGAGCTGAACGTTGGCGTGGAAGGCGCCGCCGGCGCGTTCGACTTTTCTCCCTACTACGCGTTTCCGGATGAGGGGATCCGCCGTGCGGTTTCTTCCCAGCTTCTCGACGAGAGCCTGATCGCGGGCGCCGCCTACGCCGCCCTTTGCCGTCCCGTTTTCAAACTCACCGGCATTGAAGACCCCGCGCTCTACCGTCAGAACGTTCAGGCGTATCTGTCCGCGAAAGATTCCCAGCCCCGGCTCCTGAAGGCGGTCACGACCCGGAAGACGGCGCTTACCGCGGAGAAAGCTGCGACGTTTGACGCGGCCCTCGCGCATTTCGACAAAACCGTTTCCTCCTACCGCGAGGGAGATCTGCCCTTTGGCGATTATCTCGAGGCGGTGGCGGCCGCGGCCGGAGACACGGGATTTTCCGTCGAGCAGTTCCTGGTCGCGCACCGCATGGAGCGCGCCATCAATTTCGCCCGTGTCGAAGCGGAACGGAAAAGTTTTGTCGAGCGCCTCGTCCGGTCGCTCAGCGATTCCGATGTGGCGCAGGTTCGCCGCTGGATCGAAGGGCTGGGCGAGGACTCCGGCGCGGGCCGCCGTTTTGAATTCCTGTTCCATGCGGCGCGCGCGCGCGGCATGGACCTGGCGGCCTTTCCGGCGCTGACGGATTACGTTCGCTATCTCCGGCTGTCGGAAGGCGTCGATCCCGATAAATTATTTTCGGAATCCGCGGAAGCCGAAGAAGCGGCCTATCGCCGGCTGGGGAAAGGCTCCGCCGCTTCCGCTGCGTTGGTCGCGAAATCCCGCCGCGTCCACCTGACGGAAAAACTTCTCCGGTTCGAGATGACACACGATGACTGGCGCACCTTTGAGAAGATTCGACCCGCTGGAACCGAGCTTCCGGAGGCAGCGCCTCAACCTTTCGAGGATTTTTACCGGATCGCGGCGCAGCGCGACACGGCGCTGGCGACGCGCGCCCGCCGGGGCAGAATGGATGCGATCGTGGTGGGGGGATTTCACACCGAAGGACTGACCGCCGCGTTTCGCGCGGCCGGAATTCCATTTGAAGTCGTCCGCCCGAAAATCTCGTCGACGTTGCCGACGGACGCTACCGCTTATTTAAGCGTCTTCGCCGCGGAGAAAACGCCGCTGGAACGTCTCTTCTCGCGCTTCCATCTTTTTCTGGCGCCGCCCGAAGTCATCGGCGTGACAAGTCCGCTGGTGGATTCAGGAAAAAGAATCGCGCCGGCCCGGTTCGTCCAGATTTTCCGGCGACTTGCGCAGTCGAAGCCGGAACTGGCGACGCGGGTGGACACGGCTGCCGAACGCCTGTTCGCTTCGATCCGGGCTCCCGGGACGAACAGCCGTCCGGCTTACACGCGCCGCGATCTTCGCTGGTTGACGGAAACGGGATACCTTCTTGTCCTGGCCGTGGGTCTCGCCATCGGCAATGACGCCGTTTCGCTCGCGGGTATCGCCGTGCAGCTGATTGGACTTCCGCTTCATCACGCGTTGACCGTTGATCGCAACGTTAAAAACCCCGCGCAGCGGTTCGTCTCGCGGTTCGTCTGGTCCTTCGCGTTCCTCGCGGTCTACGGCGCGGCTGTTCTGTTCACCGTTGCGCTGGGAATGCCGGTGGGCGCCAGCGCGGGGATCGCGCTTTTTTCCGCCGCGCTGGTTCACTGGCGGAATCACATCGCGTTCCGGTTGCCCGGTTCTCTGGACGCAAAGATCCTGTTCCGGTTTCTTCGGCTGCCGATGCTGCGGATGAGTACGGAGGACCGGATCGTGATTGGACCGGAACAACAAGCTCGGATTGACGCCGTCCGGAATCGTTTCGTCAGCGCCGTGCAGGAATGGCGCAAGACGCCAACCAAAATGGAACCTGGCATAGACTCGGATCCGGTCACCGTTCTGTTCGTCGAACTCGAAGCGAGCATGGTGGGCATGGACCAGCTTCGAAAGGCGGAAGTTGCGGTTGGGGTCGGTGAAGGCGTTCGCGCCGCGGGGTTGGGCCTCGCGGAATTCAAGGTTCGCGCCGCGCGTGATTTCGCAAGTGGCGGTCTCCGGCTGGCCAGCGTTCAACCGGCCAGCGAAGCCGCGGACATTGTGTCCAATCTCATGACCGGCATGTACAACAATGTCGCGATCGGCCTTCCCCAGGACGAGGCTCTGCGCAAGATAAACGCGATTTCCGAGGGTCGATCGATCGGGCTCATCACGGCCATCCAGAGCCTGCTGCAGAACGCGATTGCCGACTGGAGGAGCCGCCGGGAACCGGAAAATATTGAAACGAACATGGTCCGGATTCTGAAAGCCTTTTCATTCGCCAACGACACCGCGTCCATGTCGGAAGAAAATTACCGTCTCGCATCGGAAGCGTGTGGCAAAGCGATGCTCGCTGCCGGCCTGACCATCGAAGAGGTGCAGGCGATTGTTTCAGCTGAAACGGAGCGCGTCTCCGACATGCGGGGTCCTATTAAAAAGCTTCTCGTTATCTCCGGCGCGACGGGATACCTGACCAAGGCCTTCGAACATGACAAGGGAAGTTCCGCCGCGCTGACGGCAGCGATGACCCTGGGTTTTCGCCGGGCGGCTACGCGTCAGTTCAGCGCCGCGATTGCGCTGTGGCGCGCTTCCAATCCGATGCCTGAGCAACGCGATGCCGCAGAGATTCTCAAATTCTACCGGGAAGCGTTGCCACTCGGGGAAGTGAACAAGATCCGCCGCCAGACCGCCTACACGGGCATCGCTGTCGCCTGGATCACCAACGCGCTGACGCCCGCGGAGTTAAAGATTTTGACCCAGCAGAGCGTGTTGTACGGATTTACCGAGTGGTACAGCAGCAAGCCGAGAAACTCCGACATCCTTGATTCAATCATGAAAATTCGCGACCAGGCGTCCGAACCCGATGCGGCGGCCGCGCTGGCCATTAAAGAGGGCGCGGAATCGGGCTGGCGTTTGGCGGCGCTTCAAATGGGATCCGACGCCATGTCCCGGTTGAAAGGCCAGGCGGCGGGGAACGCGCCCCTTCCAAAAGAGATTGTCCGTACCTTCCTTCCGCTTTGCGCGATGTACGGGTTGCGGCTCGCGAACATCGCCGATGGCGTGGCCGAAGGCATGCTGTCCGCGCGGGATTCCGCTTTTTACGAGGGGAAACCGGACGAGTTCGACACCGATGTGCTGAATTCCGCCGTCCAGATGATGGTCAACGTTCTTGAGGGGCGACCCTTCAAGCACGATTCGGGCGTGCTCACGTTGAACTTCGCCACCGTGCAGCATCTCTTTGACAGGACCACCGGCCATCTGCACGACACCATCGGTCTGGCCCAGGACGAATTTTTCAATGGCGCGCTGACCCTTCACCGACTGGGTGAAGTATGGAAAGAGAACCAGGGAGATGCCGACATGAGCCGGCGAATTGCGCGCATCTGGTCCCGCATTCCGGAACTCCGGTATGAGCAGGCGGACGGATCCAGCGCGGAAACACTTCTCGCCGCGCTGCAGCTTCTGGACTTCACGCCGGACCAGTTGTCCCTTCGCGCGCACTCGGATCTCGGCGTGCAGGTGGCCCGGTTCATGGCCCGAAACCTGGATAACCAGGAAAAATATTTCAGCGATAAAATCCAGGACCCCGCGATGCAGGCGACGATCGCCGTTTATCTCGACCTTGCCCGTTACTACGCCGCGGAAGGGAAGCAGGAGCGTGTCGACGCCATCTTCGAAGGTCTCGCGCTCGCGGTCAATGATCCGTACAGCTCCGCCGTAGGGGGACGCAGCCCGTTCTTTAGAAAGCCGCCGGACCAGGAAGGGCTCCTCAAGGCGCATCTTTACGCGCTGCCGCTCCGGGACATCGGCAACGCGGCGCTGGAGATGGAACGCTTCGGGATTGCCCGGGCCTGCGGGTTGCTGATGCTTCGCGAGGTCAAGATGTCCCACGACATGATTGAGATCGGCGGGTGGATCTACGACATCATCGGCCGCGCCGACATTGGAGAGGACCGGTATTCCGCGGCCATGGAAGATGGATTCGAGTACGCGGTCGCCATGATCCACCACGAACTCAGCACACGCGTCACCGGTCCAGAAAAATGGGCTGCCTTCATGGACCGCGCCTACAAGGATGGCTTCATGTTCGAAAGCGTGGACGGCCACACGGCCGGCGGACTCATCTTTGCCTGGATCATGAAATTCTTCCAGGACCATCCCCAGGTCGAGGCGCTTCTCAGCGAGGATTTTGTCCGGCGGGTCCGGGTCATGCGTTCGTTCACCGCGCTGGCCTCCTATGGGCGTGCGATCTTTGATACCGAAACCGGAAAGTTTGATCCTGCCAGCGTAGCGGTGGCCGGGAACTACATTCGGGAATTCGACGCCAACATTGTGGACGCGATCGCGTCGACGAAGTTGTCACCCGCGGAGCGAAACCGGATGTATGTGGACGCGCTGGAGCTCAATCTGGAGCAATGCCTCCAAGGTGAGACGGCGCGCCTCGAGAATGTCGATTCCTTCGCCGCGATGGCCTACGAAGGAAACCCGCTTCTCATGCGGGATGCGAAGATGCGGGCCCGGCGGTATCTGGCGTTTGCGCGTCCCGGCGACCGTGAGCGGTTGTACGGGGAAGTCGATGCGGCGTATGCGGAGAAGCCGGTCGAACGCGACTGGATGTTGTCCATCGACGCCGCGCTGTACGCGGAGTCGTTCGCCATGTATCAGGCGCAGCGCGGGAATTTTTCCGAGGCGGAACGGCTTCTCCGGAAGATTGACACGGACAGCGCGAATCCGGCCTTCACCGACATCGTTGCCGAGGAGATCGCGCGTGCGGGGACGACGCCGACAGAGACGGACAAGAAAAACGCGGGCCTCGTCGTGAACAAGTTCAGGTTCATGGTGCTCACGCAGCTGGCCGGCGTCCTGAGCGGGCGGGGGGCCATTCCGGCGGACGTCGCGGACTTTCTTAAGTCGGCGTTTCGACTGCCGGGTTTTCAGGCGCGAGTGACCGGAGACCTCAGCCGCGTTCTGGAACCAGGAACCTACAACACGAAGATTCTTCTCGACGCGGTGGAGATGGTCATCCTGGGTCCGAGAAACGGCGGCCTTGAACCCGAGGAGCGGGCATCGCTCGCCAACTGGGCCTATTCTTTCAGTCCCACGGCCATCGCGCGCCTCCGGGAAACGTGGTTGAAAAGAACAAAGTGGAAGCCGGGCACGGATCCGGCCATCGAGCGAGTTGCCGTGTTGATGTCCGTTCAGCCGGGAGAATGGCCCGCCAACATGTTGATTCAGCTCGATCACCCTTCTCAATTGGTTCGGCGTAAGGCCCTGCTGGACGCCGCGATGGTTGGATTGGATACCAAGAACAAGGCGCACTATCCGATTTTTCTCGACCGGCAAAACGAGCCCCGCGTGAAACTGCATCTTTACGCCGCGGTTCTCGCCGGGGCGGGACTTTCCGCCGAATCGCTGCAGGCGCTGCGGCTTGCGCGCCAGGCTTACGTCAGCGGCATCGCTCCATTCAATTACACCGCCAATCAGGTTTCCGAGGACCTGGGCCTCATGATGTTCCCGGTCACCGCCGGCGATCCCGGCGCCGCCCTCAAGGAAGCCAAGGACGCAGGGACGGGCAACGCCGCGAAAAAAATGGAGTCGGTGACATCCCGCCTTGCACAAGCGGCCGATCAGGTCGGCGGAAGCGCGCTCTACAAGGATGCCCGCGAAATGAAGGGCCATCTGGACCGCGCCCTGGTGGTGCTGAAGAGTCTCTCGGATGTGATCCCCCTGGCGCAGGCTCAGTTCGCCACGGCGCGCAATCTTCTTTACCAGGGAGATTTTACGGCCGCGATGCGCGCGCTTCAGCTGGGCTTAAGCGACCTGGCTCCGAACGGTAGGCAACACGTCGATCGCATAATTTCCGAAATGGCCTCTTACACGCTTCGCGACAACCGGTTTCTTCTGAACGCCCGCCTGACCGAGGCGCAGCGGTTGCTGGACGAGGCGAGGGCGCGCGTTGTTGCCAATCAGGTGTATGTGGGTTATCTGGAAATGATCGTCGCGTTGTTCCGGTACAACCCGGCCGAGCCGGCAGCCGCGGGCGCTCTGATTCGGCGGGCGGTCGACCTCATTCAGCTCGCCATCAAGGAAGACGAGGTCCAAAACGGGCTCGGTTACGGCCTGGCCGTACGGGCGGCGGAAGTGGCCATCGTTGCGGGACCGGAGTCGTCCGCGGAGATCATCGATGCGCTTACCGGTCTCCTTCCGCTGATCGGACCCAAAATGTCCTCGGTCCAGCTCGCGTTGGAGATGACCAAAAATCTTGCTTCGAATCCCGTCGCGTTCGTCACGTGGATCAAAGCCCAGCCGACCGGGGACATCTCCGCTGAGCTCATGGTGCTTCGCGTGGTTGGCCTTGCCCGGGCCGGGGACCAGTCGGGGGCGATGGAAGAAATTGAAAGGCTGTTCACCCAGAAGCCGCCCCAATACGGAGAAGCGTACTGGACGTTGTACGTGACGGAGATTCTCATGGAGTCGCCTATGGCGCGCGACGCGTATCTCCAGACGGTCCTCGCCATGCTGAACAATTTTGAGCCGGACGTTTGGGCTGGAGACGCGCGAACCAAACTCCTGGGTCAGATCGTCAACGTGGCTTCCTCCCTGGGCAGCGCGGACGTCATCTACGTTCTTGATGCGCTGACGTTGAACCCGGCTTTCAAGCTTCCGACGGAGTTGGCCAACCAGAAAACCGGCATTCTCGTGCAAAGTGAAGTGTCGCTTGAAGCCAACGAATGGATCGAGCGGATTACCCGGATGGAGCGGTTGAAGCCGGATAAGATTTCGGCACTTGAAAAGGCGGCGATCAGCAGCATGAAGACCGATGCCGACAAGGAACGGCTGCGCGACCTCCTGGAAGCGAAGA
>JAYTIE010000071.1:0-13991 GCA_043732015.1 Elusimicrobiota bacterium
TCGTCCGCTCTCCGATGGTGGGGACATTTCGCCGAGCCGTCTCGAAAGACCGCCCGCCGGTCGTCATGATCGGAAACCACATCAAGCCGGGCGACCGTCTTGGCGTCGTTGAGTGCATGAAAATTCCGACCGACGTCGTCAGCTACTGCGCGGGCGAGATTCTTCAGATCATGGTGGAAGACGGGCAGACCGTGGAATACGGTCAGCCCCTGTTCACTGTCGCACCCGCCGACCTCTCATCTTGAGGAGACTTCGACATGTTTAAAAAGGTTCTTATCGCCAACCGTGGCGAGATCGCCGTGCGCGTTATTCGCGCCTGCCGGGAGCTTGGCATCAAAACGGTCGCCGTCCACTCGGATGTGGACCGCGAATCGCTCCACGTGAAACTGGCGGACGAAACCGTCTGCATCGGCCCGGCGCCCACGGCTGAGAGCTATCTGAATATTCCCGCCATCATTTCCGCCGCCGAGATCACCGGCGCGGACGCCATTCATCCTGGCTACGGTTTTCTTTCCGAGAACGCTCATTTCGCTGAAGTGTGTGAATCCTGCGGCATCAAGTTCATCGGTCCCAGCCCGCTGGCGATCAAGTCCATGGGCGACAAGGTGGAAGCCCGCACGCTCGTGAAGAGCTACGGCGTTCCGCTTCTCCCGGGCACGGACGGACCCGTGGATCCGGAAGATCCGAAGCTTTTCAAGATCGCCAAGGCCATCGGCTACCCGATCATCGTCAAGGCGCGCGCCGGCGGCGGAGGTCGCGGCATGCGCATTGTCACCGAGGAAGGCCAGCTGAAGGAAGCCATCCAGGCCGCCCAGACCGAGGCGAAGAAAGCTTTCAAGGAAGCCGGCGTCTATCTCGAGAAATATCTCACGACGCCGCGTCACATCGAAGTCCAGGTCGCCGGCGACGTGTTCGGTAACGTGGTCAGTTACCCGGAGCGTGACTGCACCATTCAGCGCCGTCACCAGAAGCTCGTGGAAGAGTCTCCGTCGCCGGTCATCGACGACCGGGTTAGGAAGAGACTCGGAAAAGCCGCGCGCCGCGCCACCCGGGCCTGCAAGTACGTGACCGTCGGCACTATCGAATTCCTCTACGATACCGCCTCCAAGAACTTTTATTTCCTCGAGATGAACACACGCATCCAGGTGGAGCATCCGGTGACTGAAATCGTCACAGGGATAGACCTGGTCAAAGAACAGATCCGGCTCGCCGCGGGTGAGAAGCTCGGTTACGACAAGGACGACGTGCGCATCCTGGGGCATGCCATCGAGTGCCGAATCAACGCGGAAGACCCGGATTGGAATTTTGCCCCGAGCCCCGGAAAAATCACCGGCATGATCATTCCCGGTGGTCCCGGCGTTCGCGTCGATACGCATGTGTACGCCGGTTACAACGTGCCGACCCATTACGACAGCCTGCTCGGAAAACTGATCGTCGGCTCCACGCGCGGCCGGGACGCGGCGATCGCCCGCATGGACCGCGCCCTCCGCGAATTCTTCATCGACGGAATCAAGACGACGATTCCGTTTCACCTTAAGGTCATGAACAACCCCGCCTTCAAGAGCGGGAATTTCGGCACGGACTTCATCGAGAAGCACATGCCATCTGCGGGTAAAAACGGAAATGGAAACTCCTCGTCTAAATAACTCGGACATCCCGAAGATCCTGCGGGAAACCAGCGCAGTGCTGGCCGAGCTCGCGAACAACGTGGGCGAGATCGAAAAGATCGCCGATGTCCTCGTCGCCGCCTACAAGCGCGGCAACAAGATGGTTCTCTTCGGTAACGGCGGCTCCGCCGCCGACGCGCAGCACCTCGCCACCGAGCTTCTGGGTGGTTTCACGAGCCACAACCGGAAAAGCCTTCCCGCGCTCGCGCTGACCACGGATACCTCCGCGCTGACCGCCATCGGCAACGATTACGTATTCGAGGAAGTCTTTTCCCGCCAGGTGCAGGCCATGGTGAACCCGGGCGACGTCGTGATCGCTATCTCCACCAGCGGAAACTCCAAGAACGTTTTGAAGGGCGCCGAGATGGCGCGCGTGAAGAAGGCGACCGTCGTCGGTTTCACGGGCGCGGACGGCGGAAAGCTGAAGGATTTGAGCGACCTTTGCCTCCGCGTGCCATCGAATGACACGCCGCGCATCCAGGAAGCGCACATCACCGTGGGCCACATTGTGTGCGCGATCGTGGAGCAGGCCGTCGCCGAGCCCGCTTGACCGGCAGGAAGGTCGTCGGCTGGCCGGCGCTGAAGCGGCGGATCGCCGCGGACCGGAAGGCGGGGCGCCGCATCGTTTTCACAAACGGCGTGTTCGACATTCTTCACGCCGGGCATCTGAAAATTTTTGAACGCTCCGCCGCGCTGGGCGACCGCCTCGTGGTCGGAGTCAACGCCGACAAGTCCGTGCGTCGGCTGAAAGGGCCGAACCGGCCCATCGTTCCCGAAAAGGAGCGCGCGTTCCTGGTCGCGGGCCTCGAACCCGTGGATTACGTCACGATTTTTTCTGAAGACACGCCGGCGCGCCTGATCGAGATGGTTCGTCCCGATATCCTGGTGAAGGGAGGCGATTACAAGGTGGGAGAAATCGTGGGACGCGAGCATTCGAAACGCGTGGTCCGCATCCCGCTCGTTAAAGGGCGGTCTTCCACCAATATCATCGCGAAGGTCGTAAAGGCCTATGGCCGTCCGCGTACGCGCTGACGCCGGAGTTTACCGGCTTCTCGACGCCAATTTGAACCGGGCCCGCGAGGGCCTTCGCGTGGTGGAAGACACCGCGCGCTTTGTCTGGAACGACGAGAAGACGTATCGACGGGTGCGCGCCTTGCGTCACAAGCTGCACGATCTGACCGCGGGCTTTTACAAAAAGCTGGTCTCGGCCCGGGACAGCGAAGACGACGCGGGACGGAAGATGAAGGAAGGGCCGCGCGCGTCGCTGGGAGCCGTGGTGTCGGCGAATGTCCGCCGCGCCGAAGAAGCGGTCCGCGTGCTCGAGGAATACAGCAAGATTTTTTCACCGAAAGCGGCCGCCGGCTTCAAGGCCGTTCGCTTCGCGGTGTACCAGGAAGAGAAAAGGATTCTGAAACGTCTATGACCCGTCTCCTCGATTTCACCGACGTCGGCCTTTACGCCGTGACGCCCGAACCGGCGGACACGCCGGAATTCCTGTCGAAGGTCAAGGGCGCCCTGGAAGGCGGCGTGGACGCGCTTCAGCTCCGCTGGAAGAACCTGCGGGACCGCGACGTCGTTGCCGTGGGCCGCAAGGTGAAGGCGCTTTGCGCGGAAGCCGGAGCGCTGTTCCTGATCGACAACCGCGTCGACATCGCGCTCTTCCTCGACGCGGACGGCATCCACGTCGGCCACGAAGACCTCCCCATCGATTTCATCCGTTCGCAGATCGGCCACCGCAAGATCGTCGGTCGGTCGGCGCATTCCCTTCCTGAGGCCATCGAGGTTCAGCGCGCCGGCGCCGACTACTGCAGCTGCGGTCCCCTCTGGGCGACGCCGACCCGGCCGGATTACAAGGCGGTCGGGCTGAACCTGATTGGCCTCTACAACGCAGCGATTCATATTCCGTATGTCGCGATCGGCGGAATCGATCGCACCAACATCGGTCAGGTTGTGGAGGCGGGCGCGAAAACCGTCGCCATCGTCCGTGCCATTTTCGATGAGACCGACACCACGGCTGCCGCCCGTTTTTTCAAAGAGCAAATTTCTAGGAACCGGACCAAGGAGAACATTCATGTCTAACATCACCCAAATGCAGCGCGCCCGCGCCGGCGAAATCACGCCGGAAATGAAAATCATCGCCGAGAAGGAAAAGTGCACGGCTGAATTCGTCCGGGACGAAGTCGCCCGCGGCCGCGCCATCATCCCCGCGAATATCAATCACATGAAAAACGGGAAGTTCGATCCGATGATCATCGGCATCAACTTCAACTGCAAGATCAACGCGAACATCGGTTCGTCCGCGACCACTTCCGACATCAGCGAAGAGCTGGAGAAACTACACCACGCCGTCCACTACGGAGCCGACACCGTGATGGACCTCTCCACCGGCGGCGACCTCGACGTCATCCGCACCGCGATGGTCGAGAACAGCACCGTTCCTCTCGGCACCGTCCCGATCTACGGCGCGCTGCTCGGCTGCGAACGTCTGGAAGACCTGACCGCGAAGATTCTCCTCGACGAGATTGAGAAGCAGGCGAAGCAGGGCATCGACTATCAGACCATTCACGCGGGCACCCTGAAGGAACACATCCCGGCGACCGCGCACCGCATCACCGGAATCGTTTCCCGCGGCGGATCTATCCTCGCCAAGTGGATGGCCGCGCACAACAAGCAGAACCCTCTCTATGACCACTTCGACGAGATCTGCGAAATCTTCAAGCAGTACGACGTCAGCTTCTCGCTCGGCGACGGTCTCCGTCCCGGCTGTCTTCATGACGCCAACGACGACGCGCAGTTCGCGGAACTGAAGACGCTGGGCGAACTGACCAAGAAGGCGTGGGCGCACGGCGTGCAGGTCATGATCGAGGGACCGGGCCATGTGCCGATGCACCTGATCAAGATGAATGCCGAGCTTCAGCAGAAGTGGTGCCACGAAGCGCCGTTCTACACCCTTGGCCCGTTGGTCACCGACATAGCTCCGGGTTACGATCACATCACGTCCGCGATCGGCGCCGCCATCATGGGCTGGTCCGGCGCGTCGCTGCTTTGCTATGTGACGCCGGCCGAACATCTTTCGCTGCCGAACGCCGAAGACGTGCGTCAGGGCTGCATCGCTTACAAGATCTCCGCCCACGCGGCCGACATCGCGCGGGGACGCCCCGGCGCCCGCGACCGGGACGATGCGCTCTCCCGCGCACGCTTCTCGTTCGACTGGAACGAGCAGTTCCGTCTCTCGCTCGACCCGGAAGCCGCCAAGGCGAAGCACGACTCGACGCTTCCCGAAGAAGGCTACAAGGACGCGCGTTTCTGCTCGATGTGTGGCCCGAAGTTCTGCGCGATGCGCATCAGCGCTGACGCAACGAAGATCACGGAGCAGGCGCAGGCCGTGTCTCCGGCCGGGGTCAACTAAAGAATTGAAAAGGACCGTCTTCGTTTCGGTTCCTGCCTCCAGTGGAAACGTCGGCGTTGGCTTTGACGTTCTTGGCCTCGCATTGTCTCTCCGCAATGAGCTGACGGTTCGGGTCACGGGAAGAACCGGAAAACCGGTTTTTAAACTCTCGGGCGAAGGCGCGTCGTCGCTTCCCACGGGCGAGAAGAATCCCGTCTTCACGACGATGCAGTGGTTGTTCAAGAAGGCGGGGAAAGCGCTTCCTGCGCTAGAGCTGTCCTGCCTCAATCGCATACCGCTGGCCCGGGGTCTGGGATCGAGTTCCACCGCGTACCTTGCGGCTCTCCTGGCCGCCAATCGCCTCCTCGGTGACCGTTTCTCGACGGAAGAAATCCTCGGGTTCGCTACGGAATTCGAAGGTCATCCCGACAATGTCGCTCCTGCTTTGCACGGCGGGCTTCGCGCCTCGGGTGTGATCGACGGGAAAGTCGTGTCGATAGGATTGCCTTCGCCGCGTTGCGGTCTCGTTGTGGCCGTTCCGGCTTTTGAGTTGTCGACCGCGCGGGCCCGCGCCGTTCTTCCGGCGAGCGTGCCGCTATCGGACGCCGTGTTCAACCTTTCCGCGGTGGCGCTGCTTCCGCACGCGCTCAGCAAGGATGAGAAACTCCTGGCGGGCCTTCTCGTCGACCGGCTGCATGAACCGTACCGCGCGAAGCTGATCCCCGGTTTCTATAAAGTGCGCGCCGCTGCGATGAAAGCCGGCGCGTATGGGATGACCCTTTCGGGCGCAGGCCCAACCCTTCTCAGTTTTGTTCCGCGCGCGAAATCCGCGCGCGTCGCCCGTGCCATGGCGCGCGCGTTCGCGTCGTCCGGTGTCAAATGCCGGACGATGAACCTGAAAGTTGATACCAGAGGAGCGATCGTTCGATGAAGCATCCCATTGTTGTCATGAAATTCGGTGGATCGTCCGTGAAGGACGCCGAGCGCGTCAAGCGCGCCGCGCAGCGCGTGGTGGACGCGACGAAGGCCGGGAAACGCGTCGTGGTCGTCGTCTCGGCCCCGGGAGACATGACGGACGATCTCATCGAAAGAGCGCTTTCCATCACCGCCGAGCCGGACGGCCGCGAAATGGACATGCTTCTCGCGACCGGCGAACAGGTCTCCATCGCCCTCCTTTGCATGGCTATAAAGGACGCCGGGCGGGATGCGATCTCGCTCACCGGCGGCCAGGCGGGCATCCGGGCGGACAGCACACACACCAAGGCGCGCATTCTCCACATCGAGCCGACCAAGATCATCGCCGAGTTGAAGAAGGGAAAAGCTGTGGTAGTCGCCGGTTTCCAGGGTCTTAATGCCAATGATGACGTCACCACCCTGGGCCGCGGCGGGTCCGATTTGACGGCCGTGGCGCTGGCCGCCGCGCTGAAAAGCGATGTCTGTGAGATCTACACGGATGTCCGGGGGGTCTACACGACCGACCCGCGGGTGGTCCCGGAAGCTCAAAAAATTGAGCAAATTTCCTATGATGAGATGCTCGAATTGGCCGGTTCCGGATCCCAGGTCATGCAGGCCCGTTCAATTGAAGTGGCGAAGAAATTTGAGGTGGACATTCACGTGAGATCGAGTCTCGAAAACGTCAAAGGCACACTCATCACGAAATCGAACAGCGACATGGAAGCGCCGGTCGTTTCCGGCATCGCATTCGATGGCAATGAAGCCAAGCTTTCGATCACCGGTGTTCCTGATCAGCCCGGCGTCGCCGCCAAGATTTTCGGCGCGCTCGCCAAGGAAAGCATCAACGTGGACATGATCATCCAGTCCGCCGGCGAAGACAATCTGAACGACATATCTTTCACGGTTCCGCGCGGCGACCTCAAGAAGGCCGTCGCCATTCTCAGCAAGCTGAAAGGCACGCTGAGAGCGCAGAGTGTTCTTTCCGACGACAGCGTCGCGAAGGTCTCCATCGTTGGCGTCGGCATGCGCTCGAATCCCGGCGTGGCGGCGCGAATGTTTTCCACGCTTGCCGAAGCCTTCATCAACATTGAAATGATCTCGACTTCCGAAATCAAGGTCGCCTGCATCATCCCGCAGGCCGACGGACAGCGCGCCGTTAAGCTTCTTCACAAGGCGTTCGGATTGGACAAGAAGCGCGCATGACCACCAAGGCCCCCGCCCGGCGTTCCGCCAGCCGGGTGGAGCGATCCTCGAATGGAAATGGCCAGCGAACCGTTCGTCTTTTCGACACGACGCTTCGCGACGGCACGCAGGGCGAGGGGATATCAATTTCCGTCGACGACAAGCTGAAGGTCGCCATCGCCCTCGACAATCTTGGCATCCACTACATCGAAGCCGGATGGCCGGGATCCAACCCGAAGGATGAACTCTTTTTTTCCCGCGCCAAGAAGGAGCTGAAGCTCAAGAGCGCGCGCCTCGTGGCGTTCTCGAGCACACGCCGCAAGAGCAAGACCGCTTCTTCGGATGAGATCATTCAGAAGCTCGTCGCCGCGCAAACGCCGGCCGTCTGCGTTTTCGGAAAATCCTGGGACAGCCATGTGATTCACGCGCTCCGCGCCACGCTGCCGGAGAATCTCGAGATCATCCGCGACACCGTGTCGTTCCTGAAATCCAAGAAGCGCGAAGTGATCTACGACGCGGAACATTTTTTCGACGGCTTCCGGGCCAATCGCGCCTATGCGCTCTCGGCCATCCAGGCCGCGGCCGCCGCCGGCGCCGACAACATCACGCTTTGCGACACCAATGGCGGTTGCCTGCCGGAGGATATCCGCGGCATCACGCGCGAGGTTCGCCGTCATCTCCCGGGCGTATCGCTCGGCATTCATGTCCACAACGATTCGAACTGCGCCGTTGCCAATTCGCTGGCGGCCGTTGAAGAGGGCGCCGACCTCGTTCAGGGATGCCTGAACGGCTATGGCGAACGCACCGGGAATGCCAATCTCGCCTCGCTGATCGCGAACATGAAGCTGAAGATGGATATCAACTGTTTGCCCAACGAAAAACTTTTGACGCTGACCGAGACGTCCCGCTACATCGATGAGCTCGCGAATGTGGTTCCGCAGGATTCGATGCCATACGTGGGCAACTCGGCGTTCGCGCACAAGGGCGGCGTGCATGTTTCCGCCGTCGCGCGCGAAGCGAGTTACGAGCACATCAACCCGGGGCTCGTCGGCAATCGCCGCCGCATTCTGATTTCGGAACTCTCCGGCAAGGCGTCGATTGCCTTCAAGGCCGCCGAGTTCGACCTGGATTTTGATAAAGACCCGGAAGCTGCGACCAAGGTCCTCAACCTGGTCAAGCATCAGGAACACAAGGGGTATCAATACGAGGGCGCCGAAGGCTCGTTCGTGCTGTTGGTTGAGGAGGCGCTGGGAAAACGCCAGCGCTTTTTTGAGCTGGAAGGTTTTCGCGTGACCGTGGAGAAAGAATCCCACAGCGGTCAGATGGTCGCGGAAGCAACGTTGAAAATCAGTGTCGGCGGCAAGGTGAAGCATACCGTCGCCGATGGAACTGGACCGGTGGATGCTCTCGACAAGGCGCTTCGGAATGCGCTCGAGGACTTCTACCCTAACCTCCGCCAGATGTCCTTGATGGACTTCAAGGTGCGCGTGATCAACGCGCAGGCGGGCACGGGCGCAAAAGTTCGCGTTTTCATCAATTCCAAAGACCCCAAATCGGAATGGGGAACGGTGGGAGTTTCGGAGAACGTCATCGAAGCGGCCTGGCAGGCGCTCGTTGACGCCGTCGAGTACAAGCTGTTCAAGGACAGCCGGACGGCTTCGAAATCCCGCTCAAAATAAGAGGGGTTCCTAACCATGCACAGCGAAATTCGAAAGAGACCGGAAGGCGCTCTTTTGAGAGCTTATTTTCAGGCGGCCGGAATCTCGCCCGATGCGATTTCAAAACCGTTGATCGGAATCGTGACGGTGGCGACACAGATTTTTTCAGAGCGCCCACAGGCCCGCGAACTCGGAACGTTCGCCGTGAAGGGCGTGGAAGCGGCGGGCGGCGTGGCGGTTCGCTGGGACAGCATCCGCACGCCGGAGATGGTGACCTGGGGTCACGCGGAGGGATACAGTTTTGCCTGGCGCGACCAGCTCGCGGACTTGATCGAGAGCTGGACGAGGCAGGAAGCGGTGGACGGCGTCATCTTCGTGGGAGATTCCTCGAAGACTTTGGCCGGAATGGCGATGGCAGCGGCCCGTCTCAATGTGCCGGCCCTGATCGTCACGACGGGCGCCTCGCATTGGATCACCAGCAAGGAAGGCGCGGCCGAGCCGCAGAAGACGCCTCTGACCGATCCTTACAGTCTTCTGTCGCAGACGCTTTTCGGTAAAAAGAAGGACGGAGAGAACACCGTCGATCTGTTCAGCGAGTGCCTCATGGGCCAGGACACGCACGCGACTCACGCGTTCGAACTGGCGCTCGAAGCGCTGGGCGTGACGTTGCCCGGAATGGCGACGGCGCCCGTGCAGTCTGCGCGGCGCAACGAATTGGCGCAGGCGTCGGGTCAACGGGTTGTGGCGCTGGCGCAGAACGGACAGGGATTCCGGCGGGCGTTGTCGATCAATGCATTCACGAACGCGATCCGTCTCAGCGCTTCGGTGGGTGGTTCGACGGACGTGGCCATTCATCTCATGGCTTTGGCGCATGAAGCGGGCGTAACGCTGGGTCTGGACGTGTTTGACCGCATTGCGCGCGAGACGCCTCAGGTTTGCCGCCTCGGTGGTGTGGGCACGAAGGCGCCTCACCGTCTCGAAGATCTGGAACGTGCCGGCGGCGTGTGGGCGATCATGCACACGTTGAAGGACGAGGTTTCGCCGGCGACAACGCTGAGCGGGAAAGGCGCATCGGAACTGGCGCGGACAACGCCGGTACGCGACGCCCATGTGATCGTATCGAAGCCGCTGGCCAAGCAGAGCGGCGTCGGACTTCTTTACGGGAATCTCGTGCCGAAGGGCGCGGTGTTCCTGCTGAATCAGATTTTGCCCGAGCTTTCTGTTTTCCGCGGCCCGGCCGCGGTTTTCGAGAACGAGATCGACGCCGCCGGCGCGCTTTGCAAAGGCGAGGTGAAGAAGGGCGCGGTGCTGATCGTTCGTGGCCAGGGGCCGCGCGGCGGGCCCGGTCTTCGCAAGCTGCGGATTCTTCCCGCGCTCATGGCGAGCCGTGGCTGGAACAAGACGATCGCGCTGATCACGGATGGGCGCCTGCCGGATACACCGGCCGGACTGATGATCAGCCTTGCTTCACCGGAAGGAGCCGCCGCGGGACCGATCGCGGTGGTGAAGACGGGAGACCTCGTCGAGATCGACGTGGAAGCGAGAAAGCTTTCGGTTCGGCTGACCGACCTCGACCTGCGCATTCGCATTTCGCGCTGGCAGGCGCCCGAGCAAAAGAGACGTGGATTCCTCGACAGGTATTCGCGGCAGGTTTCCGAGGCGCATGAAGGCGCCGTGCTGAAGTAAGAATTTACGAACGAATAAAATGGAAGGTGTTATGAGCAACGCAGAAAAGAAGACAACCACCGGCGCAGCGGGCGTCGAGGCCGCCAACATGAAGACCGGCGCGCAGATCCTCGTCGATTGCCTCGAGCGCGAAGGCGTCACACATTTCTTCGGCATTCCCGGCGGCGCCTGCCTTCCTATCTACGACGCGCTCTACGGTTCGAAGATTCAGGTTGTTCTCACGCGCCACGAACAGGGCGGAACGCACATGGCGGACGGTTATTCCCGCTCGACGGGAAAAGTCGGCGTTTGCCTCGGCACTTCAGGCCCCGGCGCCACGAACCTCGTTACCGGCCTCCTCACCGCCCACATGGACTCCATTCCGATCATCGCAATCACCGGTCAGGTGGCCTCGCACCTCATCGGCAATGATGCGTTCCAGGAAGCGGACGCCACCGGCGTCATGCGCCCCGTGACGAAACACAATTACATGGTGAAGGACGTGAAGGATCTCGCCCGCACCGTTCGCGAAGCTTTCTACATCGCGCAGACCGGGCGCCCGGGACCCGTGCACATCGACATCCCCGTTGACATCCAGAAGGCGAAGATCGAATACGTCTGGCCCGAGAAGATCTTGGTCCGCTCGTACCGCCCGAAGAACGAAGCAAACCCGCAGCAGGTCAAGATGGCGATCGAGATGATCGACAAGGCGAAGAAGCCGCTCCTGTACGTGGGAGGCGGCGCCGTCATTTCCGGCGCGACGGCCGAGCTCATCAAGGCGGCGGAAAAGGCCGACATCCCGGTCGTCCACACGCTGATGGCGAACGGCGCGTTCCCGTTCGACCACCCCAATTACATCGGCATCCTCGGCATGCACGGCAAGTACTCGGCCAACACGGCGATGCAGAACTGCGACCTGCTGATTTCGGCCGGCGCGCGCTTTGACGACCGCGTCACCGGCCGCCTCGACACGTTCTCGCGCCAGTCGAAGAAGATCCACATCGACATCGACCCGGCCAACATCGGAAAAACCGTCGCTGTCGACTGCCCGGTCGTCGGCGACGTGAAGACCGTCATGAAGGAAATCGCCGAAAAGATCAATCCGGCAAAACACACCGAATGGATTGCCGAGATCAAGGGCTGGGATGCCAAGCATCCGCTCGAGGTCAAGAAAGGTTCCGAGACGCTGCAGCCGCAGTTCCTGATCCAGGAAATGCACCGCATGACGAAAGGCGAGGCCATTGTCGCCACCGGCGTCGGCCAGCATCAGATGTGGACCATGCAGTTCTACCAGGCGCGTTCGCCGAAACAGTTCCTCACATCCGGCGGACTCGGCACCATGGGCTTCGGTTTCCCGGCTGCCTTGGGAGCCAAGTTCGCGAACCCGGACAAGACCGTCATTTGCATCGACGGCGACGGTTCGTTCCAGATGACGATGACCGAACTGGCGACCGCTGTACACGAGAAGCAGAAGGTCATTGTGATCGTGATCAACAATTACTTCCTCGGCATGGTTCGTCAGTGGCAGGAGCTCTTTTATAAGGAACGCTACTCCGGCTCGAACCTCACCACGAAGGGCTCGGACACGGAGCGCGCTGGCGACTTCAAGGTCGGAGAGTTCGAATACGTACCGAATTTTGGAAAGATCTTCGATGCATACGGCTTGAAGAGCCGTCGCATCTTCAAGAACGAAGAAGTCGAGGGCGCGCTGAAAGAAGCGATTGCCTCCGACAAATCGTTCCTCATCGAAGCGATGATCTCGCCTGAAGAAAAAGTGTTCCCGATGATTCCCGCCGGCGCCGGACTCGACGACATTATCGTCGACATGGCCTGAACCAGACTCTGGAGACCAACATGGCTGACAATACTGGAAGACACACAATCTCTGTCCTCGTTGAGAACCGCTTCGGCGTTCTCGCGAGAATCGCGGGCCTTTTCTCGGCGCGCGGTTACAACATCGACACTCTTTCCGTCGGCGCGACGGACGATCCGCAGATTTCCCGGATGACGATCGTCGTCAAGGGCGACCAGCGGATTCTGGACCAGGTGGTCAAGCAGCTCAACAAGCTGATCGACATCATCACGGTCATGGACTATCAGGACACCCCGCACCTCGAGCGCGACCTCGTGCTCGTCAAGGTAACCGCCGACAAATCGACGCGGAGCGAGATGATCCAGATCTGCGATATCTTCCGCGCGAAGATCGTGGATGTCGCCGTCGACTCGATCATCATCGAGATGACGGGTGACGAGGAAAAGATTGATGCGCTTCTCAGAATGCTTCGTCCGTTCGGGATCAAAGAGACCTGCCGGACGGGCATTGTGGCGATGGCGCGTGGAGCAAAAGGAATCTCGGTCGCTGAGATCGAAAAGGTGATGGCATGAAAACTCAAGAAAAACAGAAAGGATTTTCCATGAACGGCAAAACGCAGTCGATGAAGAAACCCACGGGCCTGAAAGCCCGCGTGTACACGGACAAAGACGCTGACCTGAAGTACCTGAAGGGCAAGAAGGTTGTCGTCGTGGGTTACGGATCGCAGGGCCACGGCCAGGCGCTGAACCTGCGCGACTCCAACATCAACGTCAGCATCGCGGTCCGCAAAGGCGGGCGCGGCTGGGCGCTCGCGCTCAAGCACGGCTGGAAAGAGGGCACGAACCTCTCGAACGACATCGCCGCGGAAGTTCGCAAGGCCGACTGGGTTCACATTCTCCTGCCGGACGAAACCCAGGCTGAAGTCTTCAATGCCGACATTCTGCCGAACCTGAAGAAGAACGCGGTCATCGCGTTCTCCCACGGATTCAACATCCGCTTCTCGCAGATTGTCCCGCCGAAAGAAAACGACGTCGTTCTCGTCGCTCCCAAGGGCCCGGGCCATCTCGTCCGTCGCACCTACGAAGAAGGCCGCGGCACGCCGGCGCTCATCGCCGTCGAACAGGACGCGTCTGGAAAGGCGTTCCAGACCGCCCTCGCGTTCGCGAAGGCGATCGGCGCGACCCGCGCGGGCGTCATTCAGACCACCTTCAAGGAAGAGACCGAAACCGATCTCTTCGGCGAGCAGGCCGTTCTTTGCGGCGGCGCCGTCGAACTGATCAAGAAGGGTTTCGAGACCCTCGTGGAAGCCGGCTATCAGCCGGAGCTCGCCTACTTCGAGTGCCTGCATGAGCTCAAGCTCATCGTCGACCTCGTTCAGGAAGGCGGCATCGGATGGATGAACTATTCCATTTCCAACACCGCCGAATACGGCGAGTACCGCACGGGTCCGCGCATCGTGACCGACGAGACCAAGCAGGTCATGAAAAAAGTCCTCGCGGAAATCCAGAGCGGCGAATTCGCGCGCGAATTCCTTCTCGAGAACCGGGTCGGAAAGCCCATGTTCAACTCGTATCGCAAGGCCAACGACGCTCACCAGATCGAGACGGTCGGCGCGGGCCTTCGCGCCATGATGCCGTGGCTCAAGGCGCGGGAATAATCCGAGC
>JAYTIE010000072.1:0-13927 GCA_043732015.1 Elusimicrobiota bacterium
AAGCCTCCGAAGCTTGCGGTCTGGGTTCGAGTCCCAGCGAGCACACTCTCACCACCGAAAAGTTATACTCGCCGGACCATGATCATTGGATTGACCGGAAAGAATGCCTCAGGCAAAGGCGAAGTTGCCGCCTATCTCAAAACGCGCGGGTTCACCTACCACTCACTGTCAGACGTCCTTCGTGACGAACTGAAACGCCGCCGCAAACCCATCACCCGAAACAACCTCATTTTCCTCGGCAACAAACTGCGGGACGAGAACGGCCCGTCGGTGCTGGCGGACAAGATTCTCCGCAAGATCGAGGATGACCACCACTACGTGATCGACTCCTTCCGGAATCCGGAAGAGGTGAAGGCCTTCCGCCGCACGAAGGGGAAAGACTTCCTCCTCATCTCGGTCGAGGCCTTGCCGAAAACCCGCTTCGAGCGCATGCATCTGCGCAACCGTGAAGCGGACGCGCGAACCTACAAGGAATTCGTCGTACAGGAAAAACGCGAACTGAGCAGCTCGGAACCGACCAAGCAGAATCTTCGCGCAACCGCGCTTTTGTCCGACCACAGCGTTGCCAACGATGCGTCCATGGACAACCTTCATGAACGCCTTGGAAAATTGTTCGCGAAACTTCTCATGAACGCGCCGCGTCCTGACTGGGACGAATATTTCATGCGCATCGCGCGCGTTGTCGCCTCCCGTTCCAACTGCATGAAGCGGAAGGTGGCGGCCGTCATCGTGAAGGACGGACGCATCATTTCGACCGGTTACAACGGAACGCCCCGCGGCACCGTTAACTGCAACCAGGGCGGATGTCCGCGCTGCAATTCGTTCAAGCCCAGCGGTGAGGGCCTCAGCGAATGCTTCTGCTCCCACGCGGAAGAGAACGCCATTGTTCAGGCGTCCTATCACGGTATCCCGATCAAGGGAGGAACGCTCTATACCACCTTCTCTCCGTGCCTCATCTGCACGAAGATGATCATTAACTCCGGATTGAAAGAGGTCGTGTACAACGAAGCGTACACGCTGGGCGGCGAAGCGCTGAACCTTCTGAAGGGACCGAACATCAAGGTCCGGCGTCTTTCCACCCACAAGGGCGACCTTTAACGCAACGAAGACCCCGTGAACAGAACCTTCGCCTCAACCCTTCTTGTGCTGGCCTCGTGGGTTTCTGTGTGCTCCGCGGGATTCGAACCGACGCCAACTCCGTCCACCGCGCCGATCGGCAGCTCTTTCTACCGTCACGTCGCGTACGATTTCAATCTCGACCTCCGTGAACTCGTGAAACTGGAGAAGCGCGGATTCGGCCGGGGAGAACTGGTCACTCTCGTGCTGATCTCCTCGACAACGGGAACGTCTGTTAAGGACTATGCCAAGCGCCGCATCAAGGACAAGGTTCTCCTGAAAGATCTGGCCAGGGAAGCGGGCCTTGACTACCCGACGCTTCAGAAGCGCGCGCAGGTGATCAAGCTGGACATCGAAGCCCGTCCGGATGAAACGCTGCCGCCACCCCTTTTCGAACCGACCCCAACGCCGCCCCAACGTCGAAAGAAAGCGAAGCCAACACCCACACCTCAGGCCACTCCCGTGCCCACTCCATGAAAAAACAACCGCAACTTTTCACCCTTCTTGTATCGCTGCACGCCCTCGTCTTACTGGCGGCAATCGCCATTGTCGCACGACGGCCGGCGGACTCGGGCTTCGACCGGGCGTCCATTGCCGTCATCCCGGTGGAGGGCGTTATTACCATGGGGCGGGGCGCGCTGGGACACGGCGTATCGGTGGATGAGCTCGTGACCACCATCGACGAACTCGCGGAAAAGCCGGACGTGAAGGCCCTCGTTCTCAAAATCAATTCGCCCGGCGGTTCCGTCGGCGCGGTTCAGGCCATCTATGAAGCGCTTCAGCGTTTCAGGAAAACGGGGAAACCGATCGTCTCCACTTTCGGAGACATCGCAGCCTCCGGCGGTTATTACATCGCGTGCGCGGGCGACAAGATCGTCGCGCACCCGGGAACGCTGACCGGTTCCATCGGCGTCGTGATGCAAATGCCGAACGTGACGGGATTGCTTCAGAAGATCGGCGTTTCGATGAACACGATCATCTCGGGCGACATGAAAGACATGGGCTCGCCGTTCCGCGCCATGACCGCGTCCGAGCGGGACTATTTCAGATCGCTGATCGGCGACGCCTACGGGCAGTTTTTCGAAGCCGTGCAAACCGGCCGCCACATCCCGTCCGACGAACTGAAAGCCATCGCGGACGGCCGCGTGATGTCGGGGCAGATGGCGATGAAGGTTCACCTCGTGGACGCGCTCGGCGGCACGAAAGAAGCCATCGAACTCGCGAAAGGGCTGGCGGGCCTGACGGGGAAGAAACCACGGATTGTCGAGCGCCGAGAGAAACCGTCTCTCGAGAAAATGCTCTCCCTTCTGTCCAGCACGGCGCTGTCCGGGCTGACCGCCGTGGCGGAAACGGGCCCCCGGCTCTCCTACCTCGCCAACTGATGGAATTCGAAATTCTCCATCACCCCGATGCCCCGAACAATCCGTTCGATGCGTTGAAGCGTTATCTCCAGAATCCCCGCAAGGAGATGCAGGGATGGGGAGAAAATCCGCCCGTCCTGCTCGGCGTGCTCGTTCTTTTTCTTGTTGGTTTGGAACTGGCGCTCGGTCAGCGCGTGGCCTCCGGAAAAGGCGGCGGAACCGGGTTCTATGCGCAGCTGGGTATAACCACCGGGTTGCTCATGCTGCTGGAACTGATCGTGATCGGCGCGGCGTCGTCTGTGGCGGGACTCTTCGAGAAAACGGGGAAACCCCTCGTCGCCTTCACCTACCTGAATCTCGAGCTTCTGCCATTCCTGATTTTTCTACCCATCACCATTTTCTCATCCGCGGTGGGATGGCCGGATACCGTGCGGGGACTCGTTCTCGTGTGTCTCGTCATCCGGGTGTTTTCGCGCTGGCGGGAGGTGCTTCAACTCGTCTTCCGGCTCACGCGCCTTCAGACTTTTGGCGCCCTCTATGGCGCGGTGACGGCGGTGGGGACGCTCTTCGCGGCGTTTCTCTATCTCGCGGCGCTGGGCGGGATTCTTTCGCTTCTCGGCAATTAACCTACCGGCCCTGCACGTGGCGCTCGTGCCACTCCACAAACATCAGAAGTGACCACAGACGCCGCGCCAGTTCCGGGCGTCCGGCGAGACATTGTTCAAGAAGCCGCGACGGCTCCTCCGGATTGAGAAAGGGATTCGCCCGCAACCGGGCCGGGGCGAAACGCTCGCGCATGAATGCCAGCAGCGGTCCCCGGATCCACGACGACATCGGCGAGCCGAAGCCCTTCTTGGATCCCGAGAGAACCTGTGCCGGCAGCCGGCCTTTCATGAGGCGGCGAAGAATCCACTTGGTCGTCATCCCGCGCAGCTTGTAGTGCTCGGGTATTTCCGCCGCGAACTCCACCAGACGGTTGTCGAGGAACGGCGGACGGACCTCAAGTGAGTGCGCCATGCTGAGGCGATCCACCTTGACGAGAAATTCGTCAGGAAGATGCGTCTGCTGATCCACGTACAGGAAGCGCTCCAGGCCCTGACGGCGGCCCGCGCCGTCGAACGCTTTCACGAAGGAGTCAGTCGACGCGTGCCCGTCCACCTGCGCGCGGAGGGCGGGGGACATGAGCCGCCCCTTCACGTCCGGCTTGAAAAGCTCGGTCCAGCCGAAGTGCTCCAGCGGAGAGGGAAGGGACGCCGAGCGCGTGAACGCCCGGAGCGAAGCCGCGGCGCGCGGGGCCAGACGGCTCAGCCGGCTTCCCGCGAAATTCTCGATCACGGCGTACCGCAGCCAAGCGGGGAGCTTGCGATAGGCCGGGGCCAGCCGGTCCGCCACGTAGGTCCGATACCCGCCAAAAAGCTCGTCGCCGCCGTCACCGGACAGGGCCACGGTCATCTTCTCCCGGGCCATTTTGGTCAGGAAATAGGTGGGGATCATGGAGTCGTCGCCAAATGGCTCGTCAAAGATGTCCACCAGGGTCGGCACGAGGCCGGCCACATCCGGGTGAACCTCCTGCTCGAAGTGCCGGGTGCCCAGATGCCGGGCGACCAGCGTGGCGCCATCCCGCTCGGAAAAGTGGGGGTCATCGAAGTACATCGTGAACGTCATCAGGTCCGGCTTGTGACGCTTGGCGTAATAGGCCAGCGTGGGTGAATCGAGCCCGCCTGACAGGAAAGTCCCAAGCGGAACCTCGCTGACCAGCTGATCTTTTACGGCGTGGTCGAGCAGCCCATCGAGCTTTTCGAGATAGTAGGGAAGGCCTCGGTCCTGGGCGGGCGCGGGGTCAAAATTCCAATAGCGCCGGATTTCGGTCCGGCCGTTTTCCCAGATGAGGAGCGAGGCGGCCTCCAGCTTCCGGATGGATTGATAAATGGAACCCGGCGCGGGGATGTACCGGAGCGACAGGTAGTCGCTGATGGCCATCGGATCGATGTCCCGGGAAAGGGACGGGTTTTTGAGGAGACTTTTGATCTCGGACCCGAACAGAATCCGGCCGGGCACTTGAGCGTAATACAGGGGTTTGATGCCCATGCGGTCCCGGGCCAGAACGAGGCGCGCGCGGCGCTGGTCCCAAAGCGCGAACGCGAACATCCCGTTCAGGCGGTTGGCCACGGCGTCGCCCCAGACCTCATACCCATGAACGATGACTTCTGTGTCCGTCTTTGTGCGGAACGTGTGCCCGGCGGCGATCAGCTCCTGGCGGAGCTTAACGAAATTGTAGATCTCGCCGTTGAAGACGACGGTGACGTCATTCGTCTCGTTGGAAAGGGGCTGTTTTCCGCCCGTGACATCGATGATTGAAAGGCGGCGCATCGCAAGCCCGACCGTTCCCTGAAACGTGGAAGGCGACGAGAGCGATCCCTCGAAAAATCCGTCGTCGTCCGGTCCACGGTGCCGGATCGCCTCGTTCATGGAACGAAGCAGCTCCGGCTGCCCGTTCCCCGGCGCGCCCCAGTTCAGTTGTCCGCAAATTCCGCACATGGGGCCGATTAAACCAAATGCGATTCCGCAGCCGTCATTCCCGCGAAGGCGGGAATCTAGACCAAATGTTGATGAGGCTGCGTTCCGCATTGTAAGGCCGAATCGCTCACCGTGACGCGCTACGGCCTTTGTTCGGTCACCTTTCCAGACCTACGGTTCACGCCTGGATTCCCGCCTTCGCGGGAATGACGGATTGGCTGTCGCCATCACCGACTGGGTTTGTCACAATACGTCTCAGTTCAGCCAGTCTTAAAACCCCCAACATGACCACCATCAAAATCGCCTGCTCCGGCTTTCCTGTCGGCCAGAAGACCTATCGTTCGCGCCTCGCAGCGGTTGAGCTGTCACAGATGTTCGACGGCCTGCCGCAGACGAAGACGGTGGAACGCTGGCGCGCGGACGCGGGAAACAGGTTCGAGTTCATCGCCTGCATGCCGGAAGACGTCACCCACCGTCAGGCCAAAAACTCCGAACGGGGCGGCCACCGCCTCGGCCTTTTCCAGGACACGCCCGAAGTTCACGCCGCGTTCCGGAAAACGGTCATCACGGCCTCAGGGCTCAACGCCCGCCTTCTGTTCGTGAAGATTCCGCGCACGCTGGCCGCCCACGCGGACAACGTGGACAAGATTCTCCGCTTCTTCAAGAAAGCCGACCGGGGGAAGCTGACGCTCGTCTGGGAACCGCCCACAAACTGGCCCGCGTCCATCGTGAACGGCGTTACCAAGTCACTGGGGCTTATCACGGCGATCAATCCGTTGTCGGGCGCCACGCCGGCGGGCCAGGTGAAATACTTCCGGCTGGGCGCTGGCGGGAAGACGGGCGGCATCCATTCTTTCACCGATCCGGAGCTGGCGCGAATCAAGGCCGCGTGCGACGGAACCGTCGCTTACGTGGTGTTCAACAACGGACCGCGCTCGTTCGACGACGCGGTCAGGTTCTCATCGTTGATTTACTAATCTGGATCTCCTCATGCTGAACGCAATCCTGATGAAAACCCTGACCGATATGGCGGACCTGCTCGAGCTGAACGGCGACAACCCGTTCCGCATCCGCGCGTTCCGCCGCGCCATCGACACGGTGGAAGGACACTCCGTGGATTTCAGCACGATGTCCCGGGATGAGCGCCTCGAAGTCGCCGGTATCGGCAAGGGCATTGCCGACCTCATCGAAGAGGTGGAGAAAACGGGCCGCGTGGCGGAGCTGGAAAAGCTCCGCAAGAAATTTCCGTCCGGCGTCCTGGACGTCATGCGACAGGGCGGCCTGGGACCCAAACGGGCCGCCATTCTGTTCAAGGAACTCCGCATCGATTCCCTGCCGAAACTGGCCGCGGCCGCCGGGAAGGGCGCGATCAAAAACATCGACGGCTTCGGAGAGAAGATTCAGGCCAACATCCTGAAGAGCCTGGCCGCCGCGCACGCGCAGGGCCCGAAACGCCTCCTGATTTCCGACGCGCGCAAGATCGCGGAAGAAATGGCCGCCTACCTGCGGCGGAGCCCGCAGATCGATCAGCTCGTCGTGGCCGGATCCTCGCGCCGCTGGAAGGAAACCATCGGCGACCTCGATTTTCTCTGCACCAGCGTCCGGCCCGAACGCGCCATCGCGCATTTCTGTGAATACGCCGGCAAAGCCCGGATCCTCGCGTCCGGAAAAACGAAAGCGTCCATCGTTCTCCAGTCGGGACTCCAGGTGGATTTCCGCGTGGTGGACGCGGCTTCCTATGGCGCCGCGCTCCTCTATTTCACGGGATCGAAAAGCCACAACGTGCGCCTTCGCGAACTGGCGCTGAAGCGCGGCTACAGTCTGAACGAATACGGCCTCTTCAAGATCAACGACGAACAGAAGAAGCGCCCCGTCGCCGGCCGCACCGAAGAAGAGATCTACAAGAAGCTCGGCATGCCGTTCATTCCGCCCGAACTCCGGGAAGATCGGGGGGAAATCGACGCCGCGCTCGCCAACAAACTTCCCAAACTGATCGAGGAATCCGACGTGCTCGGAGATTTCCACAACCACACGAAATTATCCGACGGCGTAAACACGCTGGAACAGATGGTGGACGCCGCGAAATCGCGCGGTTGGAAATGGTTTTTCAGCGCGGACCATTCTCCGTCTCTCAAAATAGCCTCCGGCCTTCCGGTCGAGGTGTTGAAAAAGAAAATGGATGAGGTAAAGAAGCTGGACAAGGCGAGCCGCGGTTTTCGCGTCTACACGTCTTCCGAAGTAGATATCCTGGCCGACGGATCCATGGACTATCCCGAAGACGTGCTGGCCAGCCTCGACTGCGTGGTGGCGAGCGTGCATTCGCGGTTCAAACAGACGACGGAGGAAATGACGGAACGCATCTGCCGCGCCGTTCGCCATCCCAACGTCGACATTCTGGGCCACATTTCGGGCCGCAAATTGAACGTCAGGGAGTCTTACGGTCTCGACTACGAAACGGTGTTCGAGGAAGCGCGCCGCCACGGCACCGCCATTGAAATCAATGGCCAGCCCGAACGCCAGGAACTGGCGGACATTCACGTGAAGCGCGCCATTGAAATCGGCGTTCCGCTGGCTCTCAACACCGACGCTCATTCCACCAGCCAGCTGGAGCACATGACGCTGGCCGTCCACATCGCGCGCCGCGGATGGGCGGAAGCAAAAAATATACTGAACACCCGTTCGGCCGAGGAGGTCACCCGTTGGCTTCGAAATTAAAAGAACGTTTTGGAAAATCTCCGCTCTGGCCCGCATTCCTGTCGGGCCTCGTCGCGCCCGGGCTGGGCCAGCTCTACAACCGGGAATTCGTGAAGGGCGGCATCCTGCTGTTCGCGTCCGTGGGCTCTTTTCTCTGGTTCTCAAAAACCGTCACGGAAGCGCTTTCACTGATCCTTCCCGGCACCCCGGATCAATGGAAAGTGAACGAGAAACTTTTCCGCGACTCCGTCACCAAGGTCGTGAACCAGAACCCCGACATGTTCGTGACCTTCGAAGTGCTCATTCTCGTCGTCTGGGTGTTCGGCACCTTTGACGCCTATTTCACCGCCCGCCGCCTGCTGCGCGAAGGGCCTCCGGAGTCACCCCATGAGACCGACAACGCTTAGCGTCAAGAAGGCGAGAGAACTCGATCGCCGGACGACGTCCGAGTACGGCATCCCCAGTCTCATTCTCATGGAAAACGCGGCGCGCGCCGTGGCGGAGATCGTGCTGCGCTCGCTCATTTCTCCGATCCAGATGTGCAACGTCGCCTTTGTTTGCGGAACCGGTAACAACGGGGGCGACGGCTTCGCCGCCGCCCGCCACCTTCTTCAGCTCGGAACGCGCTGCGTGGTGTTCCTCGTGGGGGACGAAGCGAACTTGGCGGGAGACGCCGCAATTAATTTTCGTATTATCCAGAAGCTTGGAATTCCGGTGTTTCCATTCAGCGCGTTCTCCGAAAAGCGCCACGCGTGGGACCGCCGGCCCGTTGTTCTCGTGGATGCGATTCTCGGAACCGGCACGAAGGGCCCGCTGAAGCCGGCGGCCCTCGATGCGATCCGGCAGATCGAGGATCTCAAGAAGAATCATTTGAGTTCGGTCCGGATCATCGCCGTCGACATTCCTTCGGGACTGAACGGCGACGACGGTTCGGTGGCGGAAGCGGCGGTCTCGGCGGACATCACCATCGCGATCGGCTGCAACAAGCCGGGTCTCGCGCGTTCCTGCGCGGGAAGGGTAGAAGTGATCGATATCGGTATTCCGCCAGAGCTGGTGGCGGAAATTGCAGGAAAATAAAATGACAATTGATCAAGGAGATCCACGATGATCACAGGACTCGTGCTGGTAAAGCTTCAGGCCGGGAAAGAGATTCAGGCCATGGCCAAGATCAAGAACGTCAAAGGCATCTCACACGTGTCGGCCGTGTACGGCCGCTGGGACCTGGTTGTTGACGTTGAAACCGACGACCTTCCTTCCATGAGCAAACTCGTGGTCGAGCAGCTTCGCACGATCCCCGGCGTCTCCGAAACGGAAACTCTCGTCACCACGGCAATTTAGGCTGATGGTGAAAATCCTCTCGAAAGCTCCTCAACCTTTTACTGGCACCGAGGTTCACGTTCTTCCGAATGGAATGACGGCGATCCTGAAACGAGACTCCACAATTCCTGTTGTAGCCCTTCAAGTCTGGGCGCGCTGCGGCGCGGTCGACGAGGAAGCGCGGGTCTACGGCATCTCCCACGGCCTTGAACACATGGTGTTCAAGGGCACTCCGACCCGCAACGCCGCCGAGATCACCCGCGACATCGAGGGCCACGGCGGTTCCATCAACGCCGCCACCCAGCTCGAAACTACCCACTACTACATAGACATCCCTTCCTATGGCTTCGACACCGCTTTCGATGTGATCGCCGACGCGATCATGAACCCGGCGTTCCCGGCCGACGAACTGACACGCGAGCGCAAAGTCATCCTCGAGGAAATCCATCGCCGCGACGACAGTCCTGAAGCCACGCTTTGGGACGAATTCGCCTCAACCATGTTCAGGGGAACGGCCTACGGAACGAAAGTCATCGGTTCGATCGACACAGTCTCCGCGATGACGAGCCAGGATCTTCATGAATATTTTTCAAAACATTACGTCCCGTCCAACCTCGCCGTTGTCGTGGTGGGGGATTTCAACCGCGACCGCGTGCTGAACCGCATCCGCGCCACGTTCGGTCTCATGAAGCGGCGATCCGCGCCGGCCAAGCCGCACATTGCGCTGAAACGCCGCCCGCCCTTCCGGAAAACATTCAAGAAGCCCGTTCAGATGACCTACTTCGCCGCGGGACAGACCGCGCCCGGCATGGGGCATCCTGATTCCGTGATGCTGGATCTTCTGGCGGATGTCCTGGCCGGCGGCGCCAGCTCGCGCCTCTACCAGAAACTGCGGGAAGAGCAGCAGCTCGTCATGTCCCTCGCCTGCGATTACATTCCGTTCTCGCAGCACGGCATGTTCGCGTTCTTCGGCGACGCCCTTCCGGGGAAAGCCGACGCGGCGCTGAAATCCGTTTTCCACGAAATGAAACGGCTGAGAGAAGATCCTATTCAGGAAGCCGAGCTGAGCCGCGCCCGCGCGCGCATCAAGAGCGAGTGGCTGCACGGGTCCGAAACCTCGCACGGACAGGCTTCGACGCTGGGAACCCTGTTCGCCATTCGATCCCTGAGCCTCATCGACACCTATCTGAAACGCATCGACGCCGCGACCCCGGCCGACCTGATGGCCGTCGCGAAGAAATACGTCAACACGTCGGCGTTCAACATCACGAAGATTGTTCCGGAGAAAAAACGCTCATGACCCGCGCCACGCCGAAAGCTGTCAGCCGCCGCTTCTCCAACGGCCTCACTGTGATCTGCCTGCAGACGCCGGCCGATCCCGTCTCCGCCGCTCACCTTTTCGTTCCCTACGGCGCGTCGCAGGAACCCTCCGGGATGGGCGGCATCAGCGCGCTCGGGTGCGCGCTTTTCTCAAAGGGCACGAAGCGCAAAAGCGCGCGAGAACTGGTGGAAGAAATTGAGAGCGTGGGCGGATCGGTGTCCGCCGGCGTGACCCATGACTATCTCGAAATGTCCTGCCACGCGGTGGACGAATATTTTCCGCGCACCTTCGCCCTTCTCGCCGAATCGCTGCTGACGCCCGCCTTCGCCGCTGACGAGACGGAAAAAGAGCGCGGCGCGCTAATCGCGGCGATCCAGTCCAAAACCGAAAGCGCCTTCACGGTCGCGAACGAAGAACTGAGCCGCCGCCTGTTCGGGACGCACCCCTACGCGCGACCCGCGACGGGAACGGAAAAAAGCGTGGCCCGCATCCGCCGGGAAGACCTGCTGGCCTGGCACCAGCGCGCCATCTCGCCCGTGGGCGCCATTCTGTCGATCGCGTCCTCGCGCCCCGCGGAAGAAATTTTCCGTCAGGCCTCTGCGCTTCTTGGGCCCGCCGCCTGGGCCAGGCGTCCCGCCGTGATTGCGCCGCTCCGCGTAACGACGCAGACATCGAAACGCCAGCACGTGACGCTGAAGCTGCCTTTCGAGCAGGCGAATCTCGTCGTCGGTTATCCCGCGCCGCCCGCGAACACGTCCATCTATTTCCCGCTGAAGGCACTGAACGCGGTGTTGGGCGGCGGCATGAGCGCGCGTCTCTTCCAGCGCCTCCGCGAAGAACGCGGCCTGGCGTACGATGTGGGATCTTTCTTTCCGTCCAAGAAGCGCGGCAGCGCGTTTGTGGCCTACATGGGACTCCAGGAATCCAACCTCGAGCTGGCGAAGAAGGGAATGCTGGACGCGTTCGAGGAACTTCGCTCCTCCCTGATGCCGAAGGACGAACTGGAGCAGACCAAGAATTACCTCAAAGGCACGTTCCTTTTGGATCACCAGACCAACAGCCAGCGCTCGCACTATCTCGGGTGGTGGGAAGTTCTGGGACTCGGCCGTGAATTCGATGCCGCTTATCTGGCGGGCCTGGACCGGGTGACGCCCAAAGACATCATGCGGGCGGCGAAACATGTGTTCGGCCAGCCCCCGGTGATCGTGGAAATCCATCCGCGGAAGGGAAAGGCTTGAACAGAAGCGCCGGCGCGCTGCTCGCCGTTCTCGCCCTGTCCGCCGGTTGCCGGGGGATCAAGACCGATACTTTTGACCGCTCGAAAACCGACTTGACGCGCGTGAACGGCGGCACCTACATCGAAGCCTCCATTGGCGACGCCACTTACCTGAATCCCGTTCTCTCCTCCGACTCCGCCTCCAACGACATCAACAATCTCGTCTACAACGGCTTGATCAAGTACGACAAGGACATCAAGATTGTCGGCGACCTGGCCGAGAGTTTCGCCGTCGAGAATGGCGGCCGAAAAATTACGTTCCATCTCCGCAAGGATGTTCTCTGGCATGACGGCGTCCCGTTCACCTCCGCCGACGTGCTGTTCACCTACCAGGTGCTGATCGACACCAACGTCCGCACGCCTTTTTCCGCCGATTACGTCATCGTCAAGAAGGCAGAAGCGCCGGATCCGTACACGTTCCGCGTTTTCTACGACAAGCCGTTCGCGCCCGCGCTGGAATCCTGGGGCATGGGCATCCTTCCCAAACACGTCTGGGAGAAAGGGGACGTGAACACAAACCCCGCCAATCGCGCGCCCGTCGGCACCGGACCGTTTGTTTTCAAGGAATGGGTTCCGGACGAGAAGATCGTGGTCGTGGCGAACCCGCATTATTTCCGCGGCCGCCCGCCGATCGACCGCTACGTGTACCGCATCATTCCGGACATGTCGGTTCAGTTCCTTGAACTAAGGCAGGGAACGCTCAGCACCATGACGCCGACACCGGACCAGTACAACGGGTATCCGGAATTCTTCAACGCCTACAACAAGTACCACTACCCGGCTTTCCGCTACGACTACGTCGCGTTCAATCTTCTGAATCCGCTGTTCCAGGACAAGCGCGTGCGCCAGGCGCTGGCCATGGCGGTGAACCGCGACGAGATCATCAAAGGCGTGTATCAGGGCCTCGCGGTTCCCGCCACGGGACCGTTTCCGACCACGAGCTGGGCTTACGATCCGGCGGTCAAACCATTTCCCTACGATGTCGAGCGCGCGAAGGCGCTGCTGGCCGAAGCCGGCTGGAAAGACTCGAACGGCGACGGAATTCTGGATCGGAACGGAAAACCGTTCGCCTTCACGCTGGTCACCAATCAGGGGAACAAGGTTCGCGAATCCATGGCGCTCGTCATCCAGAATGATTTCTCGCGAATCGGCGTCAAGATGGACGTGCGCCCGATGGAATGGTCGGTCTTCATCCACAAGTACGTCGATCAGAAACAATTCGAGGCCGTCCTGCTCGCTTGGAGCCTGGCGCGCGATCCGGACGCGTACTCGATCTGGCACTCCAGCCAGCGCGGCGTGGGCCAGTACAATTTCGTGAGCTATGTGAATCCGGAAGTCGACCGCCTTCTGGTCGAAGGCCGGGCGACGTTCGGCACCGAAAAGCGCGCGCCGATCTACCACCGCATCCACGCGATCATCGCCGACGACGCGCCCTATATTTTCCTGACCGTTCCGGAGTCGCTGCCGGTCATCCACAAGAAACTGATCGGTGTCGAACAGGCGCCGGCCGGCATCGGATGGAATTTCGACGAGTGGTACATCCCGAAGGCGTGGCAAAAGGACGTGATGTCGTGACGCTCTTTGTTCAGCCAGCTTATGCCTCCCGCCGTCATTCCCGCGAAGGCGGGAATCCAGGCAGGACGCTGTATACCGGAACTCAAACTGATCAAGGGCTTGAGCCCTTGGTCTCATTCTCCTTCCTGAAGGAAACACTCCGGCTAGATTCCTGCCTCCGCGGGAATGACGGCATGGGGAAGTCGTGACGCGCTATCTCATCAAGCGCCTGCTGATGACGATTCCGATGTTGATCGGCATCACGTTCATCACTTACCTCGCCATTTTCCTGGCGCCTGGCGGACCGGCGGCGGGGATCATGCAGGATCTGAACCCGAAGGTCTCGCCCGAGTTCAAGCAAAAGATGATCGAGCACTATCATTTCGACCAGCCGGTCTCAAAACAGTACTGGGGATGGCTGAAGAGCGTGGCCAAACTCGACTTCGGCGATTCCTACAAGGACGGCCAGCCGGTCTCGAAGAAGATCGCCGCGCGCCTGCCCAAAACACTTCTCCTGACAGGCCTGTCCTTGATCCTGGCGTTCCTGCTCGCGATTCCGATCGGAATTTTCTCCGCGCTGAAACACAATTCGCTCTGGGACCGCGGGCTCACTGTGTTCGTCTTCCTCGGCTACTCGCTGCCGACCTACTGGATCGCGCTACTTCTCATGATTCTTTTCGGCATCAAACTGGGCTGGCTACCGGTGACGGGCTTCCGCTCCCTGCAGGCCGATGAGATGACGACGCTCCAGCAGGTCTGGGACATCGCGCG